>NZ_JBFRHF010000001.1:0-510613 GCF_052115705.1 Inquilinus sp. 2KB_23
AGGGGGTATCCTCCAGCAGCTTGTGATTGTCTGCGGGCGTTCGCCGGTGGGACGAAGAGGCCCCTTCAACTCATCAAGCGTGGCCAGGGAAGCGGAAAGACGACCCGGATGACGACGGGCGTCGAGCCCGATTGCGAGGCGGTCTGTCTTTCCGCGCCCCGGTCCGGGTGGCCACCCGGACCGGGGCATCCCGCTCTCGCGGAATGATCCTTTCTACCCTCTTTCCAACAGACAATTGCGAGGAGGCGAGGCCGACGAAGCAATCCATGGCGCCGCATGGGCTGCCCGATGGATTGCTTCGCTGCGCTCGCAATGACGGTGAAGGGGGAAGAGGGCTTTGCCCTCTCCCCGGGGTGAGGGGGTAGACGGCCTCTCCCATGGGCCAGCCTGTTTTGCTTTTCCTGCCGGATCGTCTCGGCTAGCTTGGCCGCTTCCTTCGACCCAGGGACAGGGGGGCGCATGCCGGGCCGGATCGACGAGACTCGTCCATTCATCGCCGTCAACATCGCGGTCCTGACCGTGTCGGACACGCGGACGCCCGCCGACGACAAGTCCGGCGACACGCTGGTGGAGCGGGTCACCGGCGCCGGCCACCGGGTCCATTCCCGGCTGATCGTCCGGGACGACCAGGCCGGGATCGAGGCGCAGCTGCGGACCTGGATCGCCGACCCCGAGATCGACGCCGTGATCGCCACCGGCGGCACCGGCGTCACCGGCCGCGACGTCACGCCCGAGGCCTTCCATGCGGTCTATGAAAAGCACATCCCGGGCTTCGGCGAGCTGTTCCGCTGGCTGTCCTACGACAAGATCGGCCCCTCGACGATCCAGAGCCGGGCGACCGCCGGGGTCGCCGGCGGCACCTACCTGTTCGCGCTGCCGGGATCGCCCTCGGCCTGCCGCGACGCCTGGGACCTGATCCTGAAGGACCAGCTCGACAACCGGTTCCGGCCCTGCAATTTCGTCGAACTGATGCCCCGGCTGCTCGAGAAGTGACCGCCATGCCGCCCTTTCTTCGCCTCGGCCGGCTGGCCGTCCTCTCCCTGATGTTCGTCCTCGCCGCCTGCGCCGCCCCCGGCGGCACCGGCCGGCCGGGCAGCCAGCAGGCCGCCGTGGCCGATGTGCCGCCGCAGCCCACCAGCGGCTGCGGCATCCCGGCGGCGGCGGGCACGCAGACGCTGAAGTTCCAGGGCGCGTCCTGGCGCTACATCGTCGACCTGCCGCCCGGCTACGACAAATCGCACCCCTACCGGCTGATCGTGGCCTTCCACGGCCGCACCGGCACGGCGGAGAAGGTGCGTACCTATTTCGACCTGGAGGGCCCGGCCGCCCGCCCGGCGGTGGTGGTCTACCCCCAGGCCCAATCCGGCTGGGGCGGCAAGGCCGACCGCGACATGGCCTATGTCGACACCCTGCTGGCCCGGCTGAAGGCGACGCTGTGCGTCGACCAGACCCAGATCTTCGCCGCCGGCCATTCGATGGGCGGCAGCTTCGTCAATGACCTGTCCTGCGCCCGCACCGGGGTGTTCCGCGCCACCGCCGTGGTCGCCGGCGGCATCGGCAGCGTGCGGCCCTGCCGCGGCGAGATCGCGGCGATCCTGCTGCACAATCCCAAGGACAACATGGTGGCCTACAGCCAGGGCATCATCGAGCGCGACAAGCGCATCGCCCAGAACCGGCTGCAGCCCAACCCGGTCGACGCCAGCGCCACCTTCCGCTGCAAGCGCTGGGGGG
Organism: Inquilinus sp. 2KB_23; assembly: GCF_052115705.1. NCBI lineage: Bacteria > Pseudomonadati > Pseudomonadota > Alphaproteobacteria > Rhodospirillales > Rhodospirillaceae > Inquilinus > Inquilinus sp. 2KB_23. The sequence goes on from NZ_JBFRHF010000001.1 coordinate 1,732, forward strand.
CGCGCGCCATCTCCGACCCCGTGGTGTTCTGCGACCTGCCCTCGACCTTCAACCGCAGCCGGCCCTATGCCCATGGCTGGCCGGACGGCACCGGCCCGACCATCGTGAGCTTCTTCGACCGGCTGACCGACCCACGGATTCAGTTGACAGAGAACCCGCCCGCCCCTTAGGTGGAGGCATGGTGATCCACCGTCGCACGCTTCGACTTATCTGACCGACGCCCCAAGGGGCGTCGTGCCGAAGCCTTTGCGACCTCTGTCCGGATCCTCACCATGACCCCCGCCCGACCTTTTCGACCGGCCGTTTCCCACACCATCCGGTCCACGCTGCGACTTATCACCGGCCGCTGAGCGGCGCATCGCGCGCCCCGCGGCCCCTTGGCGCATCCATGTCATGCGCCCGTCGTCATTCCGTCCTATCCTGCTATTTCCGGCCGTCCTCCGGCCGGTGCGAGAGAGACCTCCGATGTCCGTGATGCCAATCGACAAATACCGCCCGGTGCAGACCGTCGCGCTGCACGACCGGCAATGGCCGAACCGGGTCATCGACCGCGCTCCGATCTGGTGCTCGGTCGATCTCCGCGACGGCAACCAGGCGCTGATCGAGCCGATGGGGACCGACCGCAAGCAGCGCATGTGGGACCTGCTGGTCCGCCTGGGCTTCAAGGAGATCGAGGTCGGCTTCCCCGCCGCCTCGCAGACCGATTTCGACTTCGTCCGCCACCTCATCGACAACGACCTGATCCCCGACGGCGTCACCGTCCAGGTGCTGACCCAGTCGCGGGAAGAGCTGATCCGCCGCACCTTCGATGCGATCCGTGGAGCGAAGCGGGCGATCGTCCATCTCTATAACTCGACCTCGACCCTGCAGCGCCGCGTCGTGTTCGGCCTCGACCGCGACGGCATCACCGAGATCGCGGTGCGGGGCACCAAGCTGATCAAGGAGCTGGTGCCGACGGTGCCGGAGACCGAGATCGTGTTCCAGTACTCGCCCGAGAGCTTCACCGGCACCGAGCTCGACTACGCCCGCGACATCTGCGGCGCGGTGCTCGACGCCTGGCAGCCGACGCCGCAGCACAAGGCCATCCTCAACCTGCCGGCGACGGTCGAGATGGCGACGCCGAACGTCTATGCCGACCAGATCGAGTGGTGCCACCGCAACTTCGCCCGGCGCGACAGCTTCGTGCTGTCGGTCCATCCGCACAACGACCGCGGCACCGGCATCGCCGCGACCGAGCTGGCCCTGATGGCCGGCGCCGACCGGGTCGAGGGCACGCTGTTCGGCAATGGCGAGCGCACCGGCAATGTCGACATCGTCACCCTGGGGCTGAACATGTTCACCCAGGGCGTGAACCCGGAGCTCGACCTCCACGATGTCGGCGACATCGTCCGCACCGTCGAATACTGCAACCAGCTGCCGGTGCATCCGCGCCACCCCTATGGCGGCGAGCTGGTGTTCACCGCCTTCTCCGGCTCGCACCAGGACGCGATCAAGAAGGGCTTCGCGGCTATGGAGAAGAGCAACAGCGGGTTGTGGGAGGTGCCGTATCTGCCGATCGACCCGCAGGACATCGGCTGCAGCTACGAGGCGGTGATCCGGGTCAACAGCCAGTCGGGCAAGGGCGGCGTCGCCTATCTCCTCCTGACCGATCACGGGCTGGACCTGCCGCGCAAGCTGCAGGTCGAGTTCAGCCAGGTGATCCAGAAACTGGCCGACGAGACCGGCAAGGAGATCTCGTCCAAGGTGATCTGGCATGAGTTCGAGCAGGAATACCTCGTGCCCGGCCGGGTCGAGGTGATCGGCCACACCACGCTGCCGACCGGCCGCGGCGAGCGCCACATCGAGGCGCAGGTCAGGATCGACGGGGTGGAGAAGACCATCCGGGGCGAGGGCAACGGCCCGCTCAACGCCTTCGTCGACGCGCTGAAGCGCGAGATCGACATCGATGTCGACATCGCCGACTACCGCGAGCACGCACTGCGCAGCGGGTCCGACTCCAGCGCCGCGACCTATGTCGAGGCGCAGATCGGCGGCAAGACCCTGTTCGGCGTCGGCATCGACAGCAACATCGTCATGGCCTCGCTCAAGGCGGTGGCCGGGGCGGTCAACCGGGGCCTGCGCAAGGCCGCGGCCTGAGGGTCAGGCTGGCCGGGTTCGCCGCGGCGGACCCGGCCGGCCGCCGGGGACATTCCTGCTGGGAGGACGACCATGCCGCAACTGCGACCCGAAGACCTGGCGGCCGATGAGCGCGACGCGCTGGGCCGCATCAACAGCGGCGGCGCGGTCGACGACCGCCTGTGCCGGTCGCTGCAGTCGCGCGGGCTGATCGCGCCGGCGGGCGGCGGCTGGGCGCTGACCAATGACGGCAGCGTCCTGCTCGCCACCATCGGGCTGCAGAAGCTCGACGAGTAGAGCACTGCCGGCCTGACGGGTTCCCGTCAGGCCTTCTTCACCAGATCGTGCATCGCCGCCGCCTCGGTGCTGCCGGGGAAGACGACGCGGTTCAGCGCGTCCTCCGGCAGGCCGAGATGGTCGCGGAACACGCCCTTGACCACGGCACGCAGATCCGTGGTCGGGGCCAGGTCGCGGGCCTGGTACAGCTTGTCCTTGGACAGGCCGGGCCAGTCGGCCAGCACCCGGCCGCCATGCACCGCGCCGCCGGCCAAGAGCGCGATCGAGCCGGTGCCGTGGTCGGTGCCGCCGGAGCCGTTGGCCGCGGCGGTGCGGCCGAATTCGGTCACGGTCAGGATCGTGGTCTGCTTCCAGGCGGGACCCAGCCCGGTGCGCAGGGCCTGCAGCGTGGCGGCGTAGCTGGCCAGCAGCTCGTTCAGCCGCTTCACCTGCAGCACATGGGTGTCCCAGCCATACAGCTCCATCACCGCGATGCGCGACCCGGCGGGGTCGGCCAGGAACTTGCCCGCGGCCTGGGCCAGCGCGGCATCGCCCCCGGCGCCTCGGGCATTGGCGCCCCCCTGGGCCATGTCCTGCATCTGCTTGCCGAAGGCGGTGGTGTCCAGCCCGGCGACATAGGCGGCGTGCAGCGCCGGGTCCTTGTCGTAGAGGTTGGAGACCAGGTCCGGGAAGCCCGGGGGCAGGCCCGAGGGCCGGTCCGGCAGCCAGGAGGTGACGGCGGTCGACCCGCGCAGCACCAGCGGGATCTCCTCGGCGAAGGCGATGCCGAAGCGTCGGTCGGTGGCGCCGATCAGCCCCAGCGTGCGGTTCAGCCAGCCGTCGCGGGTGCCGTCCAGCTTGGCGGCGCCGGTCTCCAGCAGGTCCTGCCCATCGAAATGCGACCGGTCGCGATAGGGCGAGGCCACGGCATGCAGCGGCAGCAGGCTGCCTTCCGTGTACCACTGCTTCAGCGGCGCCAGCCCCGGATGCAGGGCGAAATGGCCGTCGAGATCGACCATGCCGCCGTCCTTGGCGGGGTCGGGCGGGGCCAGCGCCCCGTGCAGCGTGCGGTAGTCCGGGTCGCCATAGGGCGGCACCGCGGCCAGGCCGTCCAGCGCGCCGCGCAGGATGATCAGGACGAAGCGCTGCTCGATTGGCGCCTTGGCCAGCAGCAGCCTGGCGGGCAGCGTCGTGGCGGCGGCGGTGGCGGCCAGGCCGCCGAGCAGATGGCGTCGGGTGAGGATCATGCTCTCACCTCCTCTGGAATTCCGGGCTGAGCAGGGCGAGCGCGATGCCCTCGCGGGCGCTGGGCGCGGCGCTCAGCGCGGACCGGGTCTTGTCGGACAGGGTCGGGCCCAGCACCGCCTCGGCGAAGGGCACGGGCGGCTGGTCGGCGACGTTGCGCGGGATCGACAGGTAGCCCCATTCGATCCGCTGCATCATCAGCTCCGGCGCCAGCCAGTCGGCCTCGCGGTCGGGCCAGCCCTCCGGCGACGGGGCGTTGTAGACCAGCTGCCCCAGCCGGCGCAGCCAGTTCACGGTGTTCAGGTCGGCGGTCTCGACGCCGAGGCCGCGCAAGGCCGAGGCCACCAGGTCGAGCGGCGCCTTGTATTTGCGCCGGTCCGGCGTCCAGGCCTCGGGCGAATCGATCAGCGCCTGGGACACCGCGGCCAGGTCGCCGCCGCTGTCCTGGAACGTCTTCGCCAGCCGGTCCACCGCGGCCGGCGGCGGGTCGTCGGCGATGAAGTGGCGCACCAGCTGGGTGGCGATGTGCTTGGCGGTCGAGGGATGGGCCGCCAGCGTGTCCAGCGCGGCTTCGCCCTCCGCCTGGTCGCCCTGGGCGTAGGTCTTGCCGAGGAAGGTCTTCGGCCCCGGCTCATGCCCGAAGGGGCGGTAGATGAAGGTCGTGCCGGCGGGGTCCCGGGTGCCGCCCACCGACCAGCCGGTCAGGATCAGGGCCAGGCTGTGGACATCCGCCTGGGTGTAGCCGCCGTCGACGCCCAGGGTGTGCAACTCCATCAGCTCGCGGCCGAGATTCTCGTTCACCCCGATGTCGGCCTTCGCCCCCTGCTTCGAATTCGGCCCGATCGACCGGGCGTTGTCGAGGTAGTACAGCATGGCGGGATGGTGGACCACGGCGCCCAGCAGGTCGCGGAAGCGGCCGGTGACGTTGGGCCGGATCGCCTCGGCCTCATAGGCGCCGGCGAAGGGCATCACATAGTTCTGGGCGTAGGACACGGTGAAGTGGTTGGTCCAGAACTTGACCAGCCGCTCGCGGAACGGGGTGTCGCTGGCGATCGCCGCCTGGATGTGGGCGACGCGGTCGCGGTCGCGCAGAGCGAACGCCTCCTTCTGCTGCGGACTCTGCGTCGCCATGGCCGGCGCCGACTGGATCGCGCTCAGCAGGGCCACGCCGGCCCGGGTCAGCGGCATGTCACCGGCCGGGGCGGCGGGCTGCTTGATCTGCGCCTGCAGCCAGCCCTTGGGATTGGGGGCGATGGTGTCGAGGTCGCCGGGCCGGGCGCCGAAGCCGAACCGGTTCGCGGCAATGGCCGCTTCGACGAGAGACATTGGGCTCCTCCGTCTCCGCTTTCGAATGTCGGCCCCTTCTACCCCAACCCACGATCATCGGGTGGGATTCCGTCGGCAAGCGTCGCGATTGGGGCCGTCGGGTCGCGTTGCGTCCGGTTCACTGATGTGCTCCATAGATAGAGTCAAAACCGCGGCAGGACGAGGATTGCGGGCGATGGGGACGGTTGGTCGCAGGGCGCGGGACGCCCGCATCGAGACGGACGGCGCGGCGTCGGCGGCAGCCGACAGGCTGCGCCTGCTCAAGGCGCTGGAGAAGAAGATCCTCTGGCTTTCGGCCTGGACGATCCACAACGCCAATCATCTCCGGCCCAGCCCGGACGGGCTCAAGGTGGGTGGTCACCAGGCCTCCTCCGCCTCGCTGGTCACGGTGATGACCGCGCTCTATCTCGACGTGCTGCGGCCGCATGACCGTGTGGCGGTGAAGCCGCATGCCAGCCCGGTGTTCCACGCCATCCAATACCTGCTCGGCAACCAAACGCAGGACAAGCTGGAACAGTTCCGATCGCTCGGCGGGGCGCAGTCCTACCCCTCGCGCACCAAGGATGTCGACGATGTCGACTTCTCCACCGGCTCGGTCGGGCTCGGCGTCGCCATGACGCTGTTCGCCTCGATCGCGCAGGACTACGTGGCGCTGAAGGACTGGGGCCGCGGGGCCAAGGCCGGCGGCCGCATGATCGCCCTGATGGGCGACGCCGAGCTCGACGAGGGCAACATCTACGAGGCCCTGCTCGAGGGCTGGAAGCACGATGTCCGCAATGTCTGGTGGGTGATCGACTACAACCGCCAGAGCCTGGATTCGATCGTCACCGACCGGCTGTTCACCCGCATCGACAAGCTGTTCGAGAACATGGGCTGGCGGGTGGTGTCGCTGAAATACGGCCGTCTGCTGGAGGCCGCGTTCAAGCGCCCCGGCGGCAAGGCGCTGCAGCGCTGGATCGACGAATGCCCGAACCCGCTCTACTCCGCTTTGGTCTACCAGGGCGGCGCGGCCTGGCGGCGCCAGCTGCTGGCCGACATCGGCGGCGAGACGGGCATTCCGGAGCTGCTGGCCGACCATGACGATGCGGCGCTGGCGGCGCTGATGACCAACCTGGCCGGCCACGACATGGAAGCGGTGCTGGCGGGATTCCACGGCATCACCGACGACGTGCCGACGGTGTTCATCGCCTACACCATCAAGGGCTTCGGCCTGCCCTTCGCCGGGCACAAGGACAATCATTCCGGGCTGATGAACCCGGACCAGATGGCCGCGTTCCAGGCCAGCCAGGGCGTGCCCGAGGGCCGCGAGTGGGAGCCCTTCGCCGGCATCGACGACCTGGCGGACGAGCTGCGGGCCTTCCTCGGCGCCGTGCCGTTCACGGCGGAGGGGCGTCGGCGCTACCGGGCGGCGCGGATCGCGGTGCCGCGCGACCTCGACTTCACCCCGGCCGAGACCGCGTCGACCCAGGAGGGCTTCGGCCGGATCATGGGCGACCTCGCCAAGCGCGAGGACAGGCTGGGCGAACGCGTGGTCACCACCTCGCCCGACGTCACGGTCTCGACCAATCTCGGCGGCTGGGTGAACCGGCGCGGCATCTTCGACCGCCACGGCCGTGCCGATGTGTTCAAGGAGCAGAAGGTGGTCTCGGCCCAGCGCTGGGGCATGTCGGCGGACGGCCAGCATGTCGAGCTGGGCATCGCCGAGAACAACCTGTTCATCAATCTCGCGGCGCTGGGCCTGACCCATTCGCTGTTCGGCGAAAGGCTGCTGCCGGTCGGCACCCTGTACGACCCGTTCATCGCCCGCGGCCTCGATGCCCTGAACTACGCCTGCTACCAGGACGCGCGCTTCATGCTGGTGGCGACGCCGTCCGGCCTGACCCTGGCGCCGGAAGGCGGGGCGCACCAGTCGATCGGCACGCCGCTGATCGGCATGGCGCAGGACGGCCTGGCCAGCTTCGAGCCGGCCTATGTCGACGAACTGGCGGCGGTGATGGCCTGGGGCTTCGAGTACATGCAGCGGTCGCCCGAGCCGGCGGAGTCCGACAAGGCCGCCGACTGGGTGCGCGACCATGACGGCGGCTCGGTCTATCTCCGGCTGTCGACCCGGCCGCTGGAGCAGCCCAAGCGCGAGATGACCGACGTGCTGCGCCAGGCGATCATCGCCGGCGGCTACTGGTTGCGCGAGCCGGCGCCGGGCGCCTCGCTCGCCATCGTCTACACCGGCGCGGTGGCGCCGGACGCGATCGCCGCCTTCGACCAGATCCTGGAGGACATCCCCGGCGCCGGCCTGCTGGCGGTGACCTCGGCCGACCGGCTGAACGCCGGCTGGCATGCCGAGCTGGCGGCGGTGCGCGCCGGCCATCCGGTCGAACCCTGCCTGGCCCGCCGGCTGCTGGCGCCGCTGGCGCCCGACGCGGCGCTGGTCACGGTGCTGGACGGCCATCCCGCGACGCTGTCCTGGCTGGGCGGCGTGCACGGCCACCGGGTCAAGCCGCTGGGGGTCGAGCATTTCGGCCAGTCCGGCACCATCCCGCAGCTCTACAAGAAGTACGGCCTCGACGCCGACGCCATCCTCGACGCCTGCGCCGCGGCGTGCCTGGGGCGGTGACGGGCGCCTGGATCACGGTTGAGCCGCCGGGATCTCATCGCCCGGCGGTGATCACATGGGCCTGGATCTGCCCGACGACGGGGCCGGGGCCGAAGCGGGCGGCAATCGCGGCGGCTGCGGCTTCGGTCGCTTCCGCCAGCCGGCCGGCGGCGCGGTCCTCGATCTCCTTCCGCATCGGCGAGCCCTGGCAGTATCCGATGGCGGCGAACAGCGCATCCGGCGCCGAGCTTTGCCGCGTGACCGTGTCTGATGTCACCGACCCGAACCCCGCGGCTCGCAGCTGGACTTCCAGGGCCGCGACGTCGTGGAAGCCGTGCGGCGTGCGGGCCAGGAACATCGGCGGGTCGTCGGGGAACAGGCGTGCGACCGATCTCACCACCACATCGGCGAACTCGTTGGCCTCGATCCGGTCCCAGACGTTGAGCAGGAAGCGTCCCCCCGGCTTCAGGACGCGATGCGCTTCGGAGAACGCCTGGACCTTGTCGGGAAAGAACATCGCGCCGAACTGGCACACCACGGCGTCGAACATCCCGTCCGGGAACGGCAGGGATTGGGCATCCGCCTGACGCCACGTCACCCGTGGCGACGAGATCAGGCCCGATGCCCGGTCGAGCATCGCCTGATTGATGTCCGTCGCATCGATGGAAACCTCATCCGGCAGGGCGGAGAGCAGCGCCCGCGTGACGATGCCGGTTCCGGCGGCCGTCTCCAGCACGCGGCCGCGCCGCAGGCCTGTCAGCCGGGATGCCAGATCGCTGGCATAGGGCGCAAAGATCATCGGTCCCAGATGCTGGTCGTACAAGGCAGGGATGGGTCCCTGGAAGATCCGATCGGCCTCCATGGCGGCAGCCTCCCGTTGGTTCTGTCTCGGCACCTCCATGACTCGACGGCGGGCGGGACGGAAAGTCCAGCGCGAACGCTCAGGCCGTCATCTCGACCCGGCCCAGCGCCTCGATCTCGATCGCCACATGGGCGCCCGGCCCGATCCATTGGGTCTGCACCAGGCTGCCCAGCAGCACGGTCTCGCCTGCCATCAGGCCCCGGCCGCGGGTGCCCAGCGTGGTGGCCAGCCAGGCCAGTGCCGCCAGCGGATGGCCCAGCACGTCCCGCCCATGGCCGCGCCCGACCTCGACGCCGTCGACCAGCATGCGGCCGGACAGGGCGGCCAGGTCCAGGCCGCGCCAATCCGCCACCGGGGCGCCCAGCACGCAGCCGGCCTGGAAGAAATCGTCGGCCAGCAGGGTCGGGGCGCCCAGTGCGGCGAAATCGGCATAGCGGTCGTCCACCACCTCGATCGCCGGCAGCACCGCCTCCACCACCGCCGCCACGCTGGCGCGGTCATGGGGGCCGGGCGGCAGGTCACGGCCGATCCGCACCGCGATCTCGCACTCCACCCCGAGGCGGTGATGCGCCGCTGCCGCAAAGCGCCCGGGGCTCGGCTGGACATTGGCCTGGAAGATGCCGCCCTCGCAGGGTTCGGGGATGCCGAGGAAGCGCTGCATCACCGGGGTGGTGCAGCCGATCTTCCAGCCGACCCGCGGCCCCAGCCCGGCGGCGGACAGGCGCTGGTGCACCGCATCCTGCAGGCGGCGGCCGGCGGCGGCGTCGGCCGGGCGCAGGCCCTGCGGCAGGCCGGCGAAGGCGCCGGGCCGCAGGCGGTTGGCGGCCAGGAGATCGGCCGCATTCGGCGGGGTGGCCACATCACACTCCATTGGTAGGACCCTCATCCTCTGCTACCTTCATTCGTCGGACAAGAGGAGGACGCCATGGCAGGAGTGCTGCTCGTCACCGGCGCGGGGCGCGGCATCGGCGCCGCGATCGCCCGGCTGGGCGCCGCCCGCGGCTGGCGCGTCGCGGTCAACTACAGCCGGTCGCGCGCGCCGGCCGAAGCGCTGGTGGCGGAGATCGCGGCGGCGGGCGGCGAGGCGGCCGCCTTCGCCGCCGACATCGGCGACAGCGCCGCGGTCACCGCCATGTTCGCCGAGATCGACCAGGTGCTGGGGCCGGTCACGTCGCTGGTCAACAACGCCGGAATCATCGGCCCGGTGGCTCGGGTCGAGGCGCTGGACGACCCGCAGGCCCTGGTTGCGCTCTACGCCACCAACGTCTTCGGCGTGTTCCACTGCAGCCGCGAGGCGATCCGGCGGATGTCGCGGCGCCGGGGCGGCCCGGGCGGGGTGATCATCAACATCTCCTCGGTCGCGGCGCGCCATGGCGGGCTGGCGGGGGAGGTGGCCTACGCCTCGTCCAAGGGCGCCATCGACTCCCTGACCACCGGCCTGGCGCGTGAGGTGGCGGCCGACGGCATCCGCGTCGTCGGGCTGCGCCCGGGCCTGACCGACACCGACATCAATGACGGCCATGACGGCGGCAAGTCGGTGCTGGGCGTAATCGCGCCGACCATCCCGCTCGGCCGCATCGGCCGGCCGGAGGAGATCGCCGAGGCGGCGCTGTTCCTGCTGTCCGACGCCGCCTCCTACATGACCGCGACCACCATCGACGTGTCGGGGGGGCGCTGACACCCCCTTTTTTTGTCAAATCATTGCAACGCGGGAGAAAACGGCGACAATGGCCCAGGATCCAAAGAAGGTCGACGACCGCGGCATGAAGAAAAACGGATACCCCTCCGCCGGCCTGCATGGCCGCGTCGTCCACGACATCGGAGCCCGGATCGTCTCCGGCAAGATCCCGCCGGGTGATACGCTGCCCAGCGAAGGCGAGCTGGCCGAGACCTACGGGGCCAGCCGTTCGGCGATCCGCGAGGCGGTGAAGGTGCTGGCGGCCAAGGGGCTGGTGGAACCGCGCCGCCGCTCCGGCACCCGGGTGCGGCCGCGTGAATCCTGGAACCTGCTGGACCCCGACATCCTCGGCTGGCATTCGCCCGAGGCGCTGATCCCGAGCTTCCGCCGCGACCTGGTCGAGCTGCGCTGGGCGATCGAGCCGGCGGCGGCGGAGCTGGCGGCCCGCCGGTCGCAGCCCGAGGACCGCGCCGTGATCCTGGAGGCGCTGGACGAGATGGAGAAGGCGGGCGAGGACCCGCGCGCCTTCTACAGCGCCGATGTCCGCTTCCACCTCGCCGTGTTCGCCGCCAGCCGCAACGTCTTGATCGACCGGCTCAGCACCATCCTCGGGCCGCTGCTGACCATGAGCTTCCAGGCCCAGGCGCGGCACAACCGGGCCTTCCCGCTGGCGGTGGGCGACCACCGCGCGGTCTATGAGGGCATCGCGGCGGGTGACGCCAAGGCGGCGCGCAAGGCGATGCAGTTCATCATGAACCAGAGCGCCCGCGAGCTCGAGGCCGCCAGCCCGGCCGTCGCGATCGCCGCCGACGCGCCGGCCTGATAGCGGCCGCGGCGCGGGTTGTCAGCGCCGCCATCCTCCGCGACAATCGCCGGGACCGGACGCCGCCGCCAGGATGCGGCGTCCGAACGACAAGAACCGCGCACCAGCCATCGGATCAAAGAGGGGGGAACCATGACCATGCCGCACGGCCTGATTCGACGAACCATCCTGCTGGCGGGGCTGGCGGCCTGCGTCGCGCTTCCGGCCGGGACGGCGTCGGCCGCCGACTATCCGTCGCGGCCGATCACCATGGTGGTGCCGTTCGCCGCCGGCGGGTCGACCGACCTGGTGGCCCGCATCATCGCCGAGAAGATGACCGAGGATCTCGGCCAGACCGTGATCGTCGAGAACAAGGCCGGGGCGGGCGGCAACATCGGCGCCGCCGCCGTCGCGACCTCCGATCCCGACGGCTACACCATCCTGATGGGCACCATCGCGACCCACGCGCTGAACCCCGCGATCATGAAGGACATGCCTTATGATCCGGTGAAGAGCTTCGCGCCGATCTCGCTGCTGGTGCTGGTGCCCAACGTGCTCGAGGTCAACCCCGAGCTGCCGGTCAAGTCGGTGCAGGAGCTGATCGCGCTGCTGAAATCCAAGCCGGGCGAATATAGCTACGCCTCCTCCGGCATCGGCACCCCGCTGCATCTGTCGGGCGAGCTGTTCAAGGCCCTGGCCGGCGTCGACATGGTGCATGTGCCCTATCGCGGCGCCGGGCCGGCGCTGAACGATGTGGTGGCGGGCCAGGTGCCGATCATGTTCGACAACCTGCCGTCCTCGACCCAGTTCATCAAGGCGGGCACGCTGCGGGCCCTGGCGGTCACCACCAAGACCCGCTCCCCCAGCTTCCCCGACCTGCCGACGATGGAGGAGGCGGGGGTGCCGGGCTACGAGACCTACACCTGGAACGCCCTGTTCGCCCCGGCCGGCACGCCCCAGGCGGTGGTCGACCGGCTGAACGCCGCGGCGGTCAAGGCGGTTAAGGACCCAGGCCTGCAGCCGCGCCTGGCCGATCTCAGCGCCACCGTGGTCGGCTCCTCCGCCGACGAGCTGGCCAAGCATGTGGTGCTCGAACTCGCGAAATGGGCGCCGATCGTCAAGGCCTCCGGCGCCGACCAACAGTGACCTCCGAGGACTGACAGGGAGAGTTCGCCGATGCCGTTCGAGACCCGCCGCCTGGGCCGGACCGATGTCGCCGTGACCACGCTCGGCTTCGGCAGTGCGGCGCTCGGCGAACTCTTCGTCAAGGTGCCGGAACCCCAGGCCCAGGCCACGCTGCAGGCGGCCTGGGATGCCGGCATCCGCTATTTCGACACCGCCCCCTGGTACGGGCTCGGCCTGGCCGAGCACCGGCTGGGCAGCTTCCTGCACGGCCAGAAGCGCGGTGAGTTCAGGGTCTCGACCAAGGTCGGGCGCTGGCTGCGGCCCTCACCGCATCCCGAGAGCTACCATTCCGACAAATGGGCCGGCGGGCTGCCCTTCGACGTCGTCTTCGACTACGGCTATGACGGCATCATGCGGGCGATGGAGCAGATCTGGATGCGGCTGACCCTGCCGCGGATCGACCTGCTGCTGATCCATGACCTCGACCTGCCGCACCACGCCACCGAAGGCCGGGTGCGGGCCCATCTCGACCAGCTGTCGTCATCGGGCTGGCGGGCGCTGGAGCAGCTGAAATCCTCGGGCGTCATCGGCGCGGTCGGCGCCGGCATCAACGTCAACGGCATGATCCCGCGGCTGCTCGACGCCGCCGATCTCGACGCCTTCCTGGTGGCGATGCCCTACACGCTGATGGACCAGGCGCCGCTGGCCGAGGAGTTCCCGATGTGCCAGCGCCACGGTGCCGGCATCGTCATCGGCGGCGTCTTCGCCTCCGGCCTGCTCGCCACCGGTCCGGTCGCCGGCGCCAAGTACAATTACCGCGACGCGACGGCGGAGGAGCTGGAGCGCTGCCGCCGGATCGAGCGGGTCTGTGCCGCGCATGGCGTGCCGCTGGCCGCGGCGGCGCTGCAGTTCCCGCTGGGCCATCCGATCGTAGCCTCGGTCATCCCCGGGGCGCTGTCGCCCGACCAGGTGGTGCGCAACGTCGAGAATTTCCGCTACCCGATCCCCGCCGGGCTGTGGTCGGATCTGAAATCGGAAAACTTGATTCGCGACGACGCGCCGACACCTTGATTGGACCGGCGGTGAGCCGGGAAGGGTGTGGTGCCATGCGTGTAGCGTCGATCGGCGAGTGCATGATCGAGATTGCGGTGAAGTCCGGGGGCGATGCCCAGCTCGCCAGCGGCGGCGACACGCTGAACACCGCGGTCTATCTCGCCCGCCAGGGCGTCGCGGTCGACTATGCCACCGCGCTGGGCGACGACCCCTACAGCGACGAGATGCTGGCGCGCTGGCAGGCGGAAGAGGTGGGCACCGGCCTGGTGCCGCGCCTGCCCGGCCGGGTGCCCGGCCTCTACATGATCCGCACCGACGACCGCGGCGAGCGCAGCTTCCACTACTGGCGCGACCGGGCGCCGGCGCGCGAGCTGTTCGAGCTGCCGGGGTCGCCCGAACTGGTCGAGCGGCTGCTGGGCTACGACCTGCTCTACTTCTCCGGCATCACCCTGTCGCTGTACAGCGACCGCGGCCGCGACGCCTTCCACGCCGCGCTGGCGGCGGCCAGGGCGAAGGGCGCGCGCATCGCCTTCGACGGCAACTACCGGCCGCGCGGCTGGCCGGACAAGGCCCGGGCGCAGGCGGTGTTCGAACGCTTCCTGCGGCTGGCGACCCACGCCCTGCCGACCTTCGACGACGAACAGGCGCTGTTCGGCGACGCCGACCCGCAGGCCACCATCGCCCGGCTGCGCGGCTGGGGCGTCGGCGAGATCGTGGTGAAGAGCGGGGCCGAGGGCTGCCACATCGCCGCGGACGGGGCGGAGACGACGGTGCCGGTGCCGGTGCGGGTGACCCCGGTCGACACCACCGCCGCGGGCGACAGCTTCAACGCCGGCTACCTCGCCGGCCGCTTCGCCGGGCTGGATCCGGCGGCGGCGGCGGGGCGCGGCCACCGCCTGGCCGCGGTGGTGATCGGCCATCGCGGCGCCATCGTGCCGCGCGACGCCATGCCGGATTTCGCGCGCGGGCCGGCGGCCTGACGAGATCGTTTTCGGAATTCCCAACACCGTCATTGCGAGCGCAGCGAAGCAATCATCGGGCGGCTCGAACCGGCGCCATGGATTGCTTCGTCGGCTTCGCCTCCTCGCAATGACGACCGGGAATGGGTGTGGTGAAATGGTCCAGCAAGCCGGAAAGGCCACGCGACAGCGTTTCATCGCCGCTCCGGGCGGATGACTCTCCTCCGGGCGCTGCAATTTGCTAAGGTGCGGCGCAACCGAATGACCCGCTGATTGACCCGAGATCCGCCATGACCATCGACGCCATCATCGCCCGCGCCCCGATCATCCCCGTGCTGACCGTCGAGACGGTGGAGGCGGCGATACCGCTGGCCCGTGCCCTGGTCGAAGGCGGCCTGCCGGTGCTGGAGGTGACGCTGCGCACCAAGGTGGCGCTCGAGGTCATCGCCGCGATGGCGCAGGTCCCCGGCGCCGTGGTCGGGGCCGGCACGGTGCTGTCGCCGGCCGACCTCGAGGCCTCGCGCAAGGCCGGCGCGGTGTTCGGGGTCAGCCCGGGCCTGACGCCGGAGCTGGCGCGCGCGGCGGAGGGCTATCCCTTCCTGCCCGGCGCGGTGACGCCGTCGGAGATCATGGCCGCGCGGGATCTGGGCTATGGCGTCCTGAAGTTCTTCCCGGCCGAGATCTATGGCGGCCAGTCGGCGCTGGCGGCCCTGGCCGGCCCGTTCGGCGGCATGCGCTTCTGCCCGACCGGCGGCGTCCGCGAATCCAACCTGCGCACCTACTTGGCCCTGCCGAACGTGGCGGTGGTCGGCGGCACCTGGCTGGCCGGCAAGTCGGAGATGGCAGCGGGCGACTGGGCGGCGATCACCGCCCGCGCCCGCCGTGCCGTGGCCATCGCCCGGGGCGAGGAGGAGGCGTGACCGCCGCGCCCGGCTTCACCCTGCGGGCGCTGCACACCGAAGACTGGCCTGACGTCGCCGAGATGCAGGCCCAGCCGGGCTTTCGCTGGGGCACGCTGCGGCCGCCCTATGAATCCCGCGACGCCGTCCGCAAATGGCTCGAGGACCGGTCGCCGGGCGACCTCTACATCGCGGCCGAGGCCGAGGGCCAGGTGGTCGGGCTGACCGACCTGACCTGCGGGCGGGGCCGCCGCCGGCACGCCGCCGGGATCGGCATGGGCGTGCATGACGGCTGGCAGGGCCAGGGCATCGGCACCGCCCTGATGGCGGCGCTGATCGACGCCGCCGACAACTGGCTGGACCTCAAGCGGCTGGAGCTGACGGTGTGGGCCGACAACGCGCCGGCCCTGGCGTTGTACCGCAAATCCGGCTTCGTCGAGGAGGGTCGGCTGCGCGCCTACGGCTATCGCGACGGCGCCTATGCCGATGTGCTGGCGATGGCGCGGCTCCGGGGTCTTCCAGGGTAGGGAACCGCATTGCTCCCTCTGTCATCCTCGGGCTTGACCCGAGGATCCAGGGGCCATCGAGAGCAGTTTTGGCGGCCCCTGGATTGCCCGGTCAAGCCGGGCAATGACAGAAAAGGGGAGAGCCCCCTCATCCCTCAGTGATGCGCCGAGTCGGTGAAGCTCGGTTCGGCCAGGCCGCTGGCCTTCAGCTGGTCGACGATCTGGGCCTTCAGCCGCTCCAGACCGGCCCCGTCGCCGCTCTCGGCCCGGGCCACCAGCACGTCCTGGGTGTTCGAGGCGCGCAGCAGCCACCAGCCATCCGCCGTGGTCACCCGGGCGCCGTCGATGTCGTTGACGTCGGCGCCGGACTGGCGCAGCCGGGCCATCACCTCGTCGATCACCGCGAACTTCCTGGTCTCGTCGATCTGGAAGCGGACCTCGGGGGTCGACACCGTGCTGGGGAAGGTGTCGCGCAGCGCCGCCAGCGTGCCGCCGCTGCGGCTGACCTGGGCCACCAGGCGCAGGCCGCAATACAGCGCGTCGTCGAAGCCGTACCATCTGTCGGCGAAGAAGATGTGGCCCGACATCTCGCCGGCCAGCGGCGATTTGGTCTCGGCCATCTTCGCCTTGATCAGGGAATGGCCGGTCTTCCACATCAGCGGTGTGCCGCCCAGCTTGGCGATGGCGTCGAACACCGTCTTGCTGGTCTTGACGTCAGCGATGACGACGCCGCCGGGATGGCGCGGCAGCACGTCGATGGCATAGATCGCCACCAGCATGTCGCCCGGGATGATCCGGCCGTTGCCGTCGATGGCACCGATGCGGTCGGCGTCGCCGTCGAAGGCGATGCCCATGTCGGCCTTGGTCTCGGCCACCTTGGCCTGCAACGCCACCAGGTTGTCCGGGATGGTCGGGTCCGGATGGTGGTTGGGGAAATGGCCGTCGATGTCGTCGAACAGCAGGATGTGCTTGCCCGGCAGCTTCCTGGTCAGCCGGCGCAGGATCTCGCCGGCGGCGCCGTTGCCGTTGTCCCACACCACCGTCAGGTCGCGGGTGCCGTCATAGTCGCGCAGCATGCGCTCGACATAGAGGTCCTGCAGGTCGACGTTGCTGACGCGGCCCTCGCCCTTGGCCAGGGTGCCGGCGGCGGCGATGCGGCCGATCTCCAGGATCTGGTCGCCATAGACCGGGCCGCCGCGCACCACCATCTTGATGCCGTTGTAGTCCGGCGGGTTGTGCGACCCGGTGACCATCACCCCGGCATCGGCGTCGAGATGCTTCTGCGCGAAGTACAGCATCGGCGTCGGGCCCAGGCCGACCCGCACCACCTCCAGCCCGGTCGAAGCCAGCCCCTCGACCAGCGCCGCCTCCAGCTCGACCGAGCTCAGCCTTCCGTCATAGCCGACCACCACCTGCCGGCCACCCTTGCCCTTGACCATGGTGCCGAAGGCGGATCCCACCGCGCGATAGTCGGCGGCGTTGAGGGTTTTGCCGATGACCCCGCGGATGTCGTACTCGCGAAGGACGGTGGGGTGGAAGCTGTGGGTCATGCGGGCGCGTTCCTTGAGGACGGGTCTTGTTGGCCAGGTCAGCCGGCGGAGCCGGGGACCGGGCGGCCGATGCTGTGATAGCGGAAGCCGGCCTCGGTCATGTCGGCCGGCTTGTAGACGTTGCGCAGGTCGACGAACACCGGGCCGGTCAGCAGCTGGCGCATACGGGCGGGGTCGAGGGCGCGGAACTCGTTCCATTCGGTCAGCATCACCGCGCCGTCGGCGCCGCGCAGCGCCTCATAGGCGCCAGTGGCGTAGTCGATGTCGGTCAGCAGCTTGCGCGCCTCGGTCATCGCCGCCGGGTCGTAGGCCCGGATCCGGGCCCCGGCCTGCTGGAGCGCCGGCACCACGGTCAGGCTGGGGGAATCGCGCATGTCGTCGGTGTTCTGCTTGAAGGCCAGGCCCAGCACCGCGATGGTCTTGCCGGCGACATCGCCGTCGAAGGCCGCGATCACGCGATCGGCCATTTCCGTCTTCCTGGCCTCGTTGACCTCGATCACCGCCTCGATCAGGTGCTGCGGCGCCCCGGCCTCGCGCGCGGTCTGGACGAAGGCCAGCGTGTCCTTGGGGAAGCACGATCCGCCATAGCCCGGGCCGGGATGCAGGAACTTCGGCCCGATGCGCTTGTCCAGCCCGATCGACCGGGCGACGTCATGCACGTTGGCGCCGACCTGCTCGCACAGATTGGCAACCTCGTTGATGAAGGTGACCTTCATCGCCAGGAAGCTGTTGGCGGCATATTTGATCAGCTCCGCCGTTTCCACCGCCGTGATCACGATCGGCCGTTCGATCAGGTACAGCGGCCGGTAGACGTCGGACAGGATCTTCTTGGCGCGTTCGCCCTCGGTGCCGATCACCACCCGGTCGGGCAGCATGAAGTCGCCGATCGCCGAGCCTTCGCGCAGGAATTCCGGGTTCGACGCGACGTCGAAATCGGCGTCCGGCCGGGTCTGGCGGATCACCTCGGCGACCTTGCGGCCGGTGCCGACCGGCACCGTCGATTTGGTGACCACGACGGTGTAGCCGGTCAGGGCCCGCGCGATCTCCTCGGCCGCGGCGAAGACATAAGTCAGGTCGGCATGGCCGTCGCCGCGCCGGCTGGGCGTGCCGACGGCGATGAACACGGCGTCGGCGCCGTCGACCGCGGCGGCCAGGTCGGTGGTGAAGGACAGCCGGCCGGCGGCCGCGTTCTTCGCCACCAGCGCGTCGAGGCCGGGCTCGTAGATCGGCATCTCGTTGCGCTTCAGCCGCTCGATCCGGCCGGCATCCTTGTCGACGCAGACGACGTCGTGGCCGAATTCGGAGAAGCAGGCGCCGGAGACGAGGCCGACATAGCCGCTTCCGATCATGGCGATGCGCATGGGCCCATGTACTCCAGTGTCAGACGGACCGCCGGACCCAAGCCGGCCAAATCATTCCGGCGCGATCATCGCAGATAGGGGGCGATCGCCTCGCGCAGCGCCGCCGACAGATCCGCGCGATCGAGCCCGTAGGCCAGATTGGCGGCGATGAAGCCGACCTTGTCGCCGCAGTCGAAGCGGTCGCCCTCGAAGCGGGTGCCGTGGAAGGGCTGGTTGCCGATCAGCCGGGCCATCGCGTCGGTCAGTTGGATCTCGCCGCCGGCGCCGCGCTCCTGCCGGTCGAGATGGGCGAACACCTCGGGCTGCAGGATGTAGCGGCCGACGACCGAGAGGTCGGACGGTGCGTCTTCCGGCTTCGGCTTCTCGACCAGGCCGGTGACCTCGGCGACGGTGCCGTCATCCTGGCCGATGGCGAGGATGCCGTAGCGCGAGGTCAGCGCCTTCGGCACTTCGCGCACCGCGATCACGTTGCCGCCATGGCTGGCATAGGCCTTGGCCATCTGCGCCAGCAGCGGGGTCTTGCATTTGAAGATCTCGTCCGGCAGCAGCACCGCGAAGGGCCGGTTGCCGACCAGGTGGCGGGCGCACCACACGGCATGGCCGAGGCCGAGCGGCTGGGCCTGTCGCACGAAGCTGAACTGGCCGGGCGGCAGCTCGGCATCCCGCGCCGCCTTCAGCTGCTCCGTCTTGTTGCGCGCCTCGAGGCTGGCATAGAGCTCGGTGTGCTGGTCGAAATGGTCCTCCAGCGCGGTCTTGCCCCGGCTCGAGACGAAGATGAACTCCTCGATCCCGGCGGCCTTGGCCTCCTCGACCGCGTATTGCAGCACCGGCTTGTCGACGACGCAGAGCATTTCCTTGGGCACCGCCTTGGTGGCGGGCAGCGACCGGGTGCCAAGACCCGCGACGGGGAAGACGGCAACCTTGACGGGCTCGGACATGAACGCCTTCTTCTGAAACCTGGAACGCCGCTAAGAACGCTTCACCTCATGCCTTGTGCCATAGGCGACGGCGAAAAGGAAAGCGGCCGGACGGATGAGGCCCGGCCGCGCGGTCGTACCAATGGCTGTCAGGGCAGCAGCAGCGGCGCCAGATACTGCCGGATGTTGGCCTCGAACTGGCGGTCGAAATCATCCATGCCGTCCCGCACCAGGCCGCTCGTCGCCTGGGCCTGGTCGGCGGCGCTGGACCCGTCGGTCAGGGTGGTCGAGCGTTCGACCTTCACGTCGGTGTAGCCGCCGGTGTAGGTGCCCACGGGGCCGATCTCGAGCCGGGCGACCAAGTGCAGGGTCAGCTTCTGCGCCGGCTGGTCGTTGAACAGCGAGGTCAGGCCGCCCTGGGTGGCCAGCCGCTCCTGCGTCAGGCTGGCCTGCTGGATGACCAGCCGGGCGGTCCCGGCGCGCCCGGCCGCCTGCAGCCGCGCCGCGCCCCAGTTGCGGATCGCCGCCGCCGGACTCTGCGCCAGGGTGGCACCGAAGCCGGCCGCGCCCGCAGCGGACTGGTCGACGGTGTCGACCCGGGCGACGTTCAGCCGGATCGGCGCACGCCCGGCGAAATTCACCGGCTGCAAGGGCGTCAGGTCGGCCGGGCCGCTGCAGGCCGCGAGCAGCAGGGCGGCGCCGGCGAGCAGGCTGCGTCGGGTGAGATGGGGCATCGGGGCTCTCCGGGACTGGAACATCTGCGGGTGTCCGGGCGGACCCGGCCTCCCGCCGGGTCAGGCGGCGTACAGCGCCGCGAGCTGGTCTTCGTCGAACACGTAGCGGGTGTTGCAGAACTCGCAGTCGACCTCGACCCGGCCGTCGACGGCCAGGCTCTCGACCTCCGCCCGCGGCAGCGAGGACAGCATCGCCGTCACCCGTTCGCGCGAACAGCGGCACGAGAAGCGCATCGGCTGGGCGGCGAAGACCCGCACCCCGTCCTCGTTGAACAGGCGGTACAGCAGCGCCTCGCCCGCCAGCTGCGGCTCGGTCAGCTCGTCATCGGTGGCGGAGCCCAGCAGCACCATGGAGCGGCGCCAATCGTCCTCGCGGTCGGTCGGCACCTCCTTCTCGGGGTCGGGCAGGCGCTGCAGCATGATGCCGCCGCCGCGCCAGCCCCCTCGACCTTCCTCTGGCGGGGTCAGCCGCACGGCTGAGCGCAGGCCCGCCTGCAACTGCTCCGACTGGCGGAAGTAATGCTGGGCGCATTCCCACAGCGTCTCGCCGGACAGGTCGACGATGCCCTGGTAGCGCTCGGTGTCCGCACCCTGGTCGACGGTGAAGGCCAGGTGGCCGCGGCCCATCAGGGCGGGCACCGTGGTGCTGCCCTCGGCCTCGGCCAGCCGGGCTTCGTCGAACACGGCATGGGCGCGGACGGCGCCGTCCGCGGTGACGTCGGCCACCACCAGCCGCACCGGCCCGTCGCCCTTGGCCTGCAGGGTGAACACGCCCTCGTATTTCAGGGCGCTGGCCAGCAGCGCGGTCAGCACCACGGTCTCGGCCAGCAGATGGGCGACCGGCTCGGGATAGGCGTGGCGGCCGAGGATGTCGTCGAGCAGCGGGCCGAACCGGACCAGCCGGCCGCGCAGCCCCGACGCCTCGATCTGGAAGGGGAGGACGATATCGTCGGCCACCATGGTCACAACGCTCCGAGACACCACAGCAGGATGCCCTTCTGGGCGTGCAGGCGGTTCTCCGCCTCGTCCCAGACCACCGATTGCAGCCCGTCGATCACGCCGTCCGTCACCTCCTCGCCGCGATGGGCCGGCAGGCAGTGCATGAACAGCGCATCGGGCTTGGCCTGCGCCATCAGCCGCTCGTCGACCTGGTAGGGCCGCAGCAGGTTGTGGCGCGACGCGGCATCCTTGTCGCCCATCGACACCCAGGTGTCGGTGACGACGAGGTCGGCGCCGCGCACCGTGGTGTCCGGATCGGTGCCGACCGAGACCCGGGCCCCCTCGCGATGCGCCCAGTGGATCAGGTCGGCCGGCGGCGCCAGCTCGTCCGGGCAGGCCAGGCGCAGCTCGAAATCGAACATGGCGGCGGCGCGGATCCAGGACCGGGCGACGTTGTTGCCGTCGCCGCTCCAGGCGGCGACGCGGCCGGCGATCGGGCCGCGCAGCTCCTCGAAGGTCATCACATCGGCCATCAGCTGGCAGGGATGGGTCTCGTCGGTCAGGCCGTTGATGACAGGGACGGTCGCGTTCTCCGCCATCTCGCGCAGGCGGTCCTCGTCCGAGGTCCGCAGCATGATGGCGTCGACATAGCGTGACAGCACCCGGGCGGTGTCGGCGATGGTCTCGCCGCGGCCCAGCTGGATCTCCGCCCCGGTCAGCATCACCACCTCGCCGCCGAGCTGGCGCATGCCGACCTCGAAGGAGACGCGGGTGCGGGTCGACGGCTTCTCGAAGATCAGCGCCAGGGTCTGGCCGGCCAGCGGCTTCGACCGGGTGCCGCGCGGATCGGTGCGCTTGAGGTCGAGCGACCGGTCGATGATCTGCCGCAGGTCGCCCTTGGACAGATGGTGCAGGTCGGTGAAGTGCCGGATGTCAGCCATTCGCCGCCGCCTTGCCCGATGTCGCCCGCGCGCCGCAGACCTTGTCGAAGGCCGCGATCGCCTCGGCGATCTCGGCCGCGCCGATGGTCAGCGGCGGCAGGATGCGGATGACGTTCTCGCCGGCGCCCACGGTCAGCAGGCCCGCGGCCCGCAGCTCGGGGACGATCTGGTCGCTCGGCTGCACGCATTTCAGGCCCAGCATCAGCCCGTTGCCGCGCACCTCCTCCAGCACCGTCGGGTGGCGCTTCACCAGCGCCTCCAGCTCGGCCTTGAAGGCTTGGCCGGTGCGCTCGACCGTCTCGAAGAAGCCGTCGGCCAGGACGATGTCGAGCACGGCGTTGCCGACCGCCATGGCCAGCGGGTTGCCGGCATAGGTCGACCCGTGGGTGCCGGGGGTCATGCCGCAGGCCGCCTCCTCGGTCGCCATGAAGGCGCCGAGCGGGAAGCCGCCGCCGATGCCCTTGGCGATGCACATCACATCCGGCGTGATCCCCGCCCATTCATGGGCGAAGAACTTGCCGGTGCGGCCGTAGCCGCACTGGATCTCGTCGAAGAACAGCAGCAGGCCGAACTCGTCGCAGACGCGGCGCAGCTCGCGCAGATATTCCGGCGTGGCGGCCTTGATGCCGCCCTCGCCGATGATCGGCTCGATGCAGATCGCCGCGGTCTCGTCGGTGATCGCCGCGCGCAACTCGTTCATGTTGCCCCAGGCCACCTGGTCGAAGCCGTCGACCAGCGGGCCGAAGCCCTTGATCAGTTTCTCGCCCTTGGCGGCCGAGATCGCGGCCAGGGTCCGGCCGTGGAAGCTGGAGGTGACGGTGATGACCCGCCAGCGCTTCGGGTTGCCGCGGGTGTAGTGGTATTTGCGCACCAGCTTGGTCGCGCCCTCCCACGCCTCGGCGCCGGAATTGGTGAAGAACACCGTGTCGGCGAAGGTGCTGTCGACCAGCCGCTGGGCCAGGCGCTCGCCCTCCGGGATCCGGTACAGGTTCGAGGTGTGCCACAGCTTCGCGGCCTGGTCCTGCAGCGCCTTGACCAGATGCGGATGGCCGTGGCCGAGCGCGCACACGCCGATTCCCGCGATCAGGTCCAGGTATCGTCGCCCGTCGGTCCCGAACAGATACGCCCCTTCGCCCCGCTCGAAGGCGAGGTCGGCACGCGCATAGGTCGGCATCACGGCGGGAATCATGGACAGGCTCGCTGAGAGAGAGTCTTGGACAGAGTCTCGTGGGTTGCGGGAAGGCAGCGACTTAGCCCAGTTTATGCGGTGCTTGTCAACGCGCGCCCGTGCCGTTATAACGCGCGCTTCGTTCGGGGTGGCGAGGCCGGGGTACGACCCCCGGGGCATGCCCAACCACCCTTCCATCGTCTTCCCTCGGAAGGACTGAAAATGCCCAAGATGAAGACCCACTCCAGCGCCAAGAAGCGCTTCCGGCTGACCGCCTCCGGCAAGGTCCGCTACAACTCGGCCTATCGCCGCCACCGACTGCTGACCAAGACCAAGGCAGCGAAGGAGCGGAACCAGGGCACCAAGATCATGTGCGACGCCGACGCGACGAAGGTGAAGCGCTATTTCCTGGTCAACGGCTGAGCAGGGGAGCGCTAAGCAATGGCAAGAGTTTCACGCGGCGTCACCAGCCACGCCCGTCACAAGAAGATCCTCAAGCTCGCCAAGGGCTATCGGGGTCGCGCTTCGACCAACTATCGCGTCGCGATCGAGAAGGTCGAGAAGGCGCTGCAATACGCCTACCGGGATCGCCGCAACAAGAAGCGCGATTTCCGCGGCCTGTGGATCCAGCGCATCAACGCCGGTGTCCGCGAGCACGGGCTGACCTATTCGAAGTTCATGCACGGCATCAAGCTGGCCGGCATCGACATCGACCGCAAGGTCATGTCCGACATCGCCACGCGCGAGCCGGAGTCGTTTAAGGCCTTGGTCGATCAGGCCCAGGCCGCGCTGAAGAACGCCGCTTGATCCGATCCCGCCCCGGCGGGACAGGATATAGCGATAGAGAAGCGGGGGTCGGGCCGAAAGGCTCGGCCCCTTTTTTCATGGCCGTGATATGGCCGCCGGGATAGCCGGCATGCCCATCGGGGAATTCAGGCGATGGAACAGGTTGAGACGCTGAAGCAGGAGCTGGCCGACGCCGTGGCCGCCGCCCAGGACCTCGCGGCGCTGGACGCGGTCCGGGTCGGGGCGCTGGGCAAGAAGGGCCGCCTGACCGGGCTGATGGCCGGCCTGCGCGACCTCGACCCCGAGGCGCGCAAGGCCGCGGGCGCGGCGTTGAACGTGGTCAAGGACGAGATCTCGGCGGCGCTCGACGCGCGCAAAGCGGTGCTGGAGCGGGCGGCGCTCGACGCCCGGCTGGCGCGGGAGCGGCTGGACATCTCACTGCCGGTGCGGCCGGAGCGGACGGGCCGCATCCACCCGATCAGCCAGACCCGGGACGAGATGGTCGCGATCTTCGCCGAGATGGGTTTCTCGGTCGCCGAGGGGCCCGACATCGAGGACGACTGGCACAACTTCACCGCCCTGAACATCCCGCCGGAACACCCCGCCCGGCAGATGCACGACACCTTCTACCTGCCGGACCGTCCGGACGGGAAGGCGGCGGTCCTGCGCACCCACACCTCGCCGGTGCAGGTCCGCACCATGCTGTCTCAGAAGCCGCCGATCCGCGTCGTGGTGCCGGGCCGGACCTTCCGGTCCGACTACGACCAGACCCACACCCCGATGTTCCATCAGATCGAGGGGCTGGTGATCGACGAGGCCATCCATATGGGCCATCTGCGCGGCTGCCTGATCGAGTTCTGCCGCACCTTCTTCGACGTGCCCGACCTGCCGCTCCGCTTCCGCCCCAGCTTCTTCCCCTTCACCGAGCCGTCGGCCGAGGTCGATATCGGCTGCTCGCGCAAGGGCGGCGAGCTGAAGATCGGCAATTACGGCGACTGGCTCGAGATCCTGGGCTGCGGCATGGTCCATCCCAAGGTGCTGGAGGCCTGCGGCATCGATTCCACCCGCTACCAGGGCTTCGCCTTCGGCATGGGGATCGAGCGGCCGGCGATGCTGAAATACGGCATCCCCGACCTGCGCACCTTCTTCGACGCCGATCTGCGCTGGCTGAAGCACTACGGCTTCCTGCCGCTGGACGTCCCCAGCCTGGCCACCGGCCTCACCCGTTGACCCGCCCCCCGTTGACCCGTCCTGCCGCATCGAGGCCGAGACCATGAAGTTCACCCTGTCCTGGCTGAAGGATCATCTGGAGACCACGGCGTCGCTGGGCGAGATCACCGAGACGCTGACCAGCCTCGGGCTCGAGGTCGACGGCGTCGAGGACCCGGCCGCAGCGCTGGCGCCCTTCACCATCGCCTATGTCAAATCGGCGGTGCAGCACCCCAACGCCGACCGGCTGAGGGTCTGCATCGTCGACACCGGCCGCGGCGAGGTCCAGGTGGTGTGCGGCGCGCCCAACGCCCGCACCGGCATGAAGGGCGTGTTCGCCCCGGCGGGGGCGCACATCCCCGGCACCGGCGTCGACCTCAAGCCCGGCGTGATCCGCGGCGAGGCCTCGAACGGCATGCTGTGCTCCGAGCGCGAGATGGGGCTGTCGAACGAGCATGACGGCATCATCGAGCTGCCGGACGACGCGCCGCTGGGCGCCTCCTTCGCCGCCTGGCGCGGGCTGGACGACCCGGTGATCGAGATCGGGCTGACCCCCGACCGCGCCGATTGCGCCGGCATCCGCGGCATCGCCCGCGACCTCGCCGCCGCCGGCCTCGGCACGCTGAAGCCGCTCGATGAAACCCCGGTCGAAGGCCGTTTCCACACCGACCTGACGGTCAGCCTCGACTTCCCCGCCGACGCCGCCTCGGCCTGCCCGCTGTTCGTCGCCCGCGTCTTCCGCGGCGTCAGGAACGGCCCCAGCCCGGCCTGGCTGCAGCAGAAGCTGAAGGCGATCGGCCTGCGCCCGATCTCGGCGCTGGTCGACATCACCAACTTCTTCACCTTCGACCGCAACCGGCCGCTGCACGTCTTCGACAAGGCCAAGGTCCGGGGCGGGCTGTCGCTGCGCCTGTCGCAGCCGGGCGAGACGCTGGAGGCGCTGAACGACAAGACCTACACCCTCGGCGGCGGCGTCACCGTGATCGCGGACGACGCCGGGGTGCTCAGCCTCGGCGCCATCATGGGCGGCGCCTCGACCGGCGTGTCCGGGGACACCACCGAGGTGATCCTCGAGGCCGCGCTGTTCGACCCGATCCGCACGGCGATGACCGGCCGCGCGCTCGGCATCACCAGCGACGCCCGCTACCGCTTCGAACGCGGCGTCGACCCGGCGGCAGTGTTCGTGGGGGTCGAGCAGGCGACGCGCATGATCCTCGAGCTCTGCGGCGGCGAGGCCTCGCAGCTGGTGGTCGCCGGGCATGAGCCCGACTGGCGCCGCAGCCTGACCCTGCGTCCCAGCCGGGTCGAAAGCCTGGGCGGCATCGTGGTGCCGCGCGAGCGGCAGCAGGCGATCCTGGCGGCGCTCGGCTTCGGCGTCTCCGACGGTGCCGACGGCGCCACGGTGGCCGCCGTGCCGTCCTGGCGCGGCGACGTCCAGGGCGAGGCCGACCTGGTCGAGGAGGTGCTGCGGGTCAACGGCTACGACGCCATCCCGGCGGTGCCGCTGCCGCGCATGAGCACCCTGACCCAGTCGGCGCTGACGCCGCAGCAGAAGGCGCGCGAGCTGGTGCGCCGTGGCCTGGCGGCGCGCGGCCTGGACGAGGCGGTGACCTGGTCGTTCATGGACGGCCGCGACGCGTCCTGGTTCGGCTTCCAGAACAGCGGGCTGAAGCTGCTCAACCCGATCGCCTCGGACCTCGACACCATGCGGCCCTCGGTGCTGCCGAACCTGATCCGCGCCGCCGGCCGCAACGCCGCGCGCGGCTTGGCCGACGCGGCGTTGTTCGAGATCGGCCCGGTCTATCGCGATGCCACCGAGACCGGCCAGCAGATGGTGGCCTCCGGCGTGCGCAGCGGCCAGAGCGGGCCGCGACACTGGGCCCAGCCGCCGCGGCCGGTCGATGCCTTCGACGCCAAGGCCGATGCCATCGGGGCGCTCGACGCCGCCGGGGCGCCGGTCGCCAACCTGGCGGTCTCGACCGACGCGCCGGACTGGTACCACCCCGGCCGCTCCGGCTGCCTGCGGCTGGGGCCGACCGTGCTGGCCCATTTCGGCGAGCTGCACCCGGCGGTGCTGTCGGCGCTGGCGGTGGACGGGCCGGTGGTCGGCTTCGAGGTGTTCCTCGACGCGGTGCCGCAGCCGAAGAAGAAGGCGGGCACGGCCAAGCCGCTCCTGAAGCTGGCGACGTTCCAGCCGGTGGTGCGCGACTTCGCCTTCGTGGTGGCCGAGGACGTGCCGGCCGACCGCATCGTCAAGGCGGCGAAGGGCGCGGACAAGGCGCTGGTCGCCGATGTCGCGCTGTTCGACGTCTATCGCGGCGCGGGGCTGGGGGAGGGGCGCAAGTCGCTGGCCCTGGCGGTGACGCTGCAGCCGGTCGAGGCGACCCTGACCGACGAGGCGATCGAGACGGTCGGCAAGAAGATCGTCGCCGCGGTGGAGAAGCAGGGCGGCACGCTGCGCGGCTGACGCCTGCACAGCGCCGCTCGACAAACGCTCGTGTCGCCTCTCGCGCTTGCGGGGCCTTTCCGGAATAGACCGAGCCTGCTCCATTCTTGCTCCCCCTCCCCTTGCGGGAGGGGGTAGGGGGAGGGGTCTGCGCGCGTCCGCGCGCGAATGCGCAAAGGACAGGCTTCGCCGTCGGAGCCAAATGGCCAGAGTCAGGGCCGGTTCTGGGCATCGAAAGCCCCCTCCCCCTAACCCCCTCCCGCGAGGGGAGGGGGGACTCATTTTACCCTCGGCCGATGTCGTTGTGAGCCGCCAGGACGATTCGGAGGCCTATGAAAAGGTCTCGCTTGCGGGATATGCCGGAGACGCGAAGCGGCTCCGGGTGAGGGGGGCGTCGAGGCCGGAACCAGCCCTCACCCGGTCTCGCTGCGCAAGCCCGACCTCTCCCGCCAGGCGGGAGAGGTTACGCCGCGCCCTGGATCGAAATGCTCAGCGCGAGGCGCGCCGGGCCGGCAAGTGCTTGGGCAGGGGAATGTTGGCCAGGGCGCGGGGCACCGGCTCGAAGCTGACTTTCTGCGCCCGGGCCGGGGCGTGCATTGCGATCATGGCGCCGATGCCGTCGCTGCCGGTCGACCCTTCCTCTTCGGCATCACCCTCCGCCGACGCCAGCATGGCATCGGTGTCGGACGGGCGCCGGTCGGGCAGCGGCGGCTCGAACGGCACGCTCGCCACTTGCGTCGCGGCCACCGCGGGCGGGGCGGCCGCCGGCGCGTCGGCGACATAGGCGCCGGTGCCCGGACCAGCCTCGAAGGCCTCGTCCAGCAGCTCCGCCATCCGGGCGTTGCGCTCGGTCGGGCTGGTGCCGCCGAAGATCACGCCGATCAGCCGGGTCCGGCCCCGCACCGCGGACGCCACGAGATTGAAGCCGGCGGCGCGGATGTAGCCGGTCTTCATGCCGTCCATGCCGGGATAGGCCTGCATCAGCCGGTTGTGGTTCGGGAAGTTGCGGCCGCGATAGCGGAAGTTCTTGGTCGCGAAATAGGGATAGTACTGCGGATAGTCGTTGATCAGCGCCCGGGCCAGCACCGCCATGTCATGCGCGGTCGAGACATTGTCCGGGTCCGGCAGGCCGTTGGTCGAGCTGAAGTTGGTGCGGCTCATGCCCAGCGCCCGCGCCTGCTGCGTCATCATCCGGGTGAAGCGGGATTCGCTGCCGCCGATCGCCTCGGCCAGCACCACCGACGCGTCGTTGGCCGACTGGGTGACGAGGCCCAGGACCGCGTCCTCGACCCGGATGCGGGACCCGGTCACGAGGCCCAGCTTGGTCGGGGACTGGGCGGCGGCGTAGCCGGACACGGCCAGCCGGGTGTCGAGCGTCAGGTCGCCCTGCTGCAGGCTGCGGAAGGTCAGGTACAGCGTCATCAGCTTGGTCAGCGACGCCGGGTACAGCTGCTGATTCGCGTTTTCCTGGTGCAGCACCTCGCCGGTGCGCGCGTCGATGACATAGGCGGCATACCGCCCCGCCGCCTCGGCCCGGATCGGCAGAAGCGCGAGAGCAAGACAGGCAAGAGCAGCCGCCGCCGATCGCGCAAGGAAACCTGGCATGCCAACCCCCCGCTTCACGCCATTGGCCGGTCTTGGTTCAGGCGTGATTTCAGAAGTGTAAAATAACCCGTTGATTTCTGTCTATAATTCAATTGATGGCAAGGCCATAAATTTCACCGGGCAGAGGTGTCGCCCGGCGCGGCCGCAGGGATTTTGGCAGGCTTGGCCGGGTCAAGGCAACGGCATTGCGGCAAGAGCCGGCGGCCGCCGCCGCGGCTCGCCCCTGGCCTCGTCCCGGGTCAGTTATGTTGCAGTGCACAAAATTCGTTGACAGAGTGCATCGACCTGCCCATATTCACGGCATGTTGCAGTGCAGCATGACCGGTTGCCCCCGGGGCATCGCAGGTCGGCTGCGTCGGTCAACCACTTACAGGAGTGCTGTCGTCATGACGACCAGCAAGACCCGCGCCGGGACGAGCAAGGTGCTCGAAGCCGTCGAATCCAACACCGAGATCGTGAGGAACACCGTGGCAGACACCGTGAAGACCAGCCAGGCCGCCGTCGAAAAGAACCTCGCCCAGGGCCTCGCCCTGTCGAAGGAGCATTTCGAGAAGACCACCATCGCCGCCACCAAGGGCTTCGACGACCTCGTCACCCTCGCCAAGGGCAATGTCGACGCCTTCTTCGCGTCGGCCGCCGTCTTCGCCCAGGGCACCGAGCAGCTGAGCCGCGCCTGGTTCGCGCTGCAGCAGGGTGCCGCCGAGCAGGCCGCCGAGGCGACCCGTTCGCTGTTCGCCGCCAAGACCCTGCGTGAGGTCGTCGACCTGCAGTCGACCTACAGCAAGACCGCCTTCGACGGCTTCGTCGCCGAGAGCAGCAAGCTGTCGGAGCTGGGCCTGAAGGTCACCAACGACGCCGTGGCGCCGATCGCCGCCCGCGTCAACGTCGCCGTCGAGAAGCTGTCCAAGCCGCTCGCCGCCTGATCGACCCTCTTTCCCGGACCGGTGACCCAGTGGGCACCGGTCCCGGGATCGCGGCCAACGGCCCCGTCGACATCGTCGGCGGGGCCGTTCTCATTTCAGCTATTCCGCGTTGCGGGTCTACAACTCCGGCCTCTGCGGCACTATCATCTAACCCAGGGTTCTTCCTTGGGTTCAAAACCGGCAATGCACATCCCATATCCATGAGCGATATCGAACGGAAGGATGATCAAGGAGGCGGCAACGACGCCGGCACCGGGGTTGTCATTCAGACCAAGCCGCGGACGAAGAAGCCGTCCATGTACAAGGTCTTGATGCTGAATGACGACTACACGCCGATGGAGTTCGTCGTCCATATCCTGGAACGCTTTTTCGCGAAGAGCCGCGAGGAAGCGACCACCATCATGCTCCATGTTCACCGGCGGGGTGTGGGCGTCTGCGGCGTTTTCACCTACGAGGTGGCGGAGACGAAGGTGGCGCAGGTGATGGACTTCGCGCGCCGCAACCAGCATCCTCTACAATGTATTCTTGAGAAGGCCTGACCAGGCTTGGCGGGCCCTCCCGGCATGGGGACGACCGATGCTCTCGCGTAATCTGGAGCAGACGCTGCACAGGGCTCTCGCTTTCGCCAATGAGCGACGGCACGAGTACGCTACGCTCGAACACCTGCTGCTGGCGCTGTCCGAAGACCAGGATGCCGTCGCGGTGATGCGTGCCTGCGGCGTCAATCTCGAAAAGCTGCGCCGCGATCTGGTGGGCTATATCGACACCGAACTCGCCACCCTGAAGATCGACGGGATCGAGGACGCGAAGCCGACCGCCGGC
This sequence comes from Inquilinus sp. 2KB_23, assembly GCF_052115705.1. Lineage (NCBI taxonomy): Bacteria > Pseudomonadati > Pseudomonadota > Alphaproteobacteria > Rhodospirillales > Rhodospirillaceae > Inquilinus > Inquilinus sp. 2KB_23. The sequence goes on from NZ_JBFRHF010000001.1 coordinate 32,569, forward strand.
TTCCAGCGCGTGCTTCAGCGCGCCGCGATCCACGTCCAGTCCTCGGGGCGGGAGGAGGTGACCGGCGCCAACGTGCTGGTCGCCCTGTTCTCCGAGCGCGAGAGCCATGCGGTGTACTTCCTGCAGGAGCAGGACATGTCCCGCTTCGATGCGGTGAACTACATCAGCCACGGCATCGCCAAGGCCGGGGCCTCGGGCGGAACACGGACAGGGGCAGGGTCGGGCGAATCGCGTCCGGTCTCGGGCGCCGACGAGGATGCGCAGGCGGAGAAGGTCGTGAAGAAGGGCTCGGAAGCGCTCAGGACCTATTGCGTCAACCTCAACGAGAAGGCGACGAAGGGCAAGATCGACCCCTTGATCGGCCGTGAGGCCGAGATCGAGCGGACGATCCAGATCCTGTGCCGCCGCTCGAAGAACAACCCGCTCTATGTCGGTGATCCCGGGGTCGGCAAGACCGCCATCGCCGAGGGCCTGGCCCGCCGCATCGTCGACGGCGAAGTGCCGCCGGTGCTGGCCGACGCCACCATTTTCGCGCTCGACATGGGCGCGCTCCTGGCCGGTACGCGCTATCGCGGCGACTTCGAGGAGCGGCTGAAGGCCGTGATGACCGAGCTGGAGAACCTGCCCGGCGCGGTGCTGTTCATCGACGAGATCCACACCGTGATCGGCGCCGGCGCCACCTCGGGCGGGGCGATGGACGCCTCCAACCTGCTGAAGCCGGCGCTGGCTTCGGGCGCGCTGAAGTGCATCGGGTCGACCACCTACAAGGAATACCGGAACTATTTCGAGAAGGACCGCGCCCTGGTCCGCCGGTTCCAGAAGATCGACGTCAACGAGCCGACGATCGAGGACACGATCAAGATCCTGCAGGGGCTGAAGACCTATTACGAGAAGCACCATCAGGTGCGCTACACCGCCGATGCGATCCGCACCGCGGTGGAGCTGTCGGCCCGCTACATCGGCGACCGCAAGCTGCCGGACAAGGCGATCGACGTGATCGACGAGGCCGGCGCCGCCCAGATGCTGCTGCCGCCGTCGCGGCGCAAGAAGACCATCGGCATGCGCGACGTCGAGGCGGTGGTGGCGAAGATCGCCCGGATCCCGCCGAAGAGCGTCAGCCGGGACGACAAGACGCTGCTGCAGACCCTCGACCGCGACCTGAAGACGCTGGTGTTCGGCCAGGATCCGGCGATCGATGCGCTGTCGGCCGCGATCAAGCTGGCCCGGGCCGGGCTGCGCGAGCCGGAGAAGCCGATCGGCAACTACCTGTTTTCCGGCCCGACCGGCGTCGGCAAGACCGAGGTGGCGCGCCAGCTGTCGAAGCTGCTCGGCATCGAGCTGGTTCGCTTCGACATGTCGGAATACATGGAACGGCACTCGATCAGCCGGCTGATCGGCGCCCCGCCGGGCTATGTCGGCTTCGACCAGGGCGGGCTGATGACCGACTCGGTCGACCAGCATCCGCATTGCGTGCTGCTGCTGGACGAGATCGAGAAGGCGCACCCTGATGTCTTCAACATCCTGCTGCAGATCATGGATCACGGGAAGCTGACCGACCACAACGGCAAGTCGGTCGACTTCCGCAACGTCATCCTGATCATGACCACCAACGCCGGCGCCACCGAACTGACCAAGCAGTCGATCGGCTTCGGCGCCACCCGCAAGGACGATGCCGGCACCGAGGCGATCAACCGGATGTTCACGCCGGAGTTCCGCAACCGTCTCGACGCCACCATCGCCTTCGGCCATCTGACGCCGGAGATCGTGGCCCAGGTGGTGGACAAGTTCGTGATCCAGCTGGAGACCCAGCTGGCCGACCGCCACGTCACGATCGAGCTGACCTCGACGGCGCGGCAGTGGCTGGTCAAGCGCGGCTATGACGAACTCTACGGCGCCCGGCCGATGGCCCGGGTGATCCAGGAGTACATCAAGAAGCCGCTGGCCAACGAGCTCCTGTTCGGCAAGCTGGTCAAGGGCGGCCAGGTCCGGGTCGACGTCGCGCCGGACGGCGACAGCCTGAGCTTCGACTACATCGAGAATCCGACCGCCCCCGTCTCCTCCGACGACGCGGCCAAGGAACCCGAACTGGCCTGACCGCTGGTTTGGCCGAAGACAGAAGGGCGCCTCCAGGGGCGCCCTTTTGCATTGTGTAGGTTGGGTTCGCGGCTTGCGAACCCAACATCCTGCAGCCGGGTCCATTGTTGGGTTCGCAAGAGCGAACCCAACCTACAAACTCTGCGGCACACTCACCCCCGCATCGCCTCCTCCAGCACCGTGAAGATCCGGGGGCTGGCGCATTGCGCGACGTTGAAGCGCAGGAAGCGGCCGGCGGTGCGCGACGGGCTGAACACGTCGCCCGGCGCCAGCACCACGTCCTGCGCCAGGGCGCGGCGCGCGACATCCGCCGAATCCAGCCCGTCGGGCAGGGCGGCCCACAGCAGCATGCCGCCCCGCGGTTCGACCCAGGGCACCAGCCCCAGCGCCTCGAGCCGCCGCCGCGTCTCGCCCATCGCCCGCGCCAGCTTGCCGCGCAGCCCCTCGACATGGCGGCGGTAGCTGCCGTCGGTCAGCAGCCGGTGGACCAGCCGGGCCGCCACCGCGCCGCTGGCGAAGCCGGTGGCCAGCTTCAGGTCGATCAGCCCCTCGATCCAGTCCGGCCGAGCGGCGATGAAGCCGCAGCGCACCGCCGCCGACAGCGTCTTGGAGAAGCTGCCGATATGGATCACCCGGTCGAACCCGTCCAGGGCGGCCAGCCGCGGCGACGGCTCGATCTCGAAATCGGCGAAGATGTCGTCCTCGATCACGATCAGGTCATGCGCCTCGACCAGCATCAGCAGCCGGTGCGCCACCGCCGGCGACAGGCTGGCGCCGGTCGGGTTGTGCAGCGCCGCGTTGGTGACGTACAGCCGCGGCTTGTGCTCCGCCGCGGCCCGGGCGAAGGCGTCGAGGTCCGGGCCGGCGGGGGTGCGCTTCACGCCGACCACCTCGACCCGATGGGCCCGCAGCACCGCCAGGAAGTTGAAGTAGCAGGGGTCGTCGACCAGCACCGTGTCGCCGGGCTGCAGCAGCAGGCGGCAGACCAGGTCGATCGCCTGGGTGCCGCTGTCGGTCAGCAGGACCTGGCCGGATTGGGCGGCGATGCCGCGCTCCGCCAGCCGGCCGGCCAGATGGTGGCGCAGCGGCGCGAAGCCGAGCGGCGAGTCGTACTCGACCAGGCCCGCGGTGTCCGACCGGGCCAGGGCCCGCAGCGCCCGCCGGATCGCGGCGTCGGGCATCCAGTCGGCCGGCAGCCAGCCGCAGCCGGGCTTCAGCGCCGGCCCGCCTTCCTCCAGCGCCTGCCGCATGATCCACAGCGGGTCGATCTCCCGCTCCGGCCGCCTGCCGGGTTCGGCCAGGGCGAAGGGCTGGGCCCGCCGGGTGACGTAGAAGCCGGACCCGGCGCGGGCGGCGATGGCCCCGTCCGCCGCCAGCCGGTCATAGGCCTCGACCACGGTCGATTTGGACACGCCCAGCGTCTCGGCCAGGCGGCGGATCGACGGCACCCGGGCGCCCGGCGCCAGGACCCGCGCCGCGATCCGGTCGCGGATCGTCTGCATCACCATGGCCACCAGGGTGGTGCCGGGCTTCGGCGCGGGGGCGATGTCGAGCATCCGTACCGGACTCCGGATCAGTACAGTTCATCAGAATTGTACCTTACCATGTCTGGTGCATCCTGTGCGAGGCGGCCAGGGTGCCGGCATGAAAACGGCAATCGCGACCATGAACGTCCCGTCCAGCGACGCCGCGGCGGGCTGGATCAACGGCCTGCTCGGCGTCCTGATCTTCAGCGGCTCGCTGCCCGCGACCCGGCTGGCGGTGTTCGACCTCGACCCGCTGTTCCTGACCGTGGCGCGCGCGGCGATCGCCGGCCTGCTCGCGGCGGCGCTGCTGCTGGCGCTGCGGCCGCGGCGGCCGGACCGGTCGGACATCGGGCCCCTGGTCGTGACCGCGCTCGGCGTCGTGGTCGGCTTCCCGCTGCTGACCGCCATCGCGCTGCGCTACGTCACCTCTGCCCACGCCATCGTCTTTGTCGGGCTGCTGCCGATCGCGACGGCGGTGTTCGGCGTGCTGCGCGGCGGCGAACGGCCGCGGCCGGCCTTCTGGGCGTTCTCGATCCTCGGCGCGCTGATCGTCGGCGCCTATGCCCTGCGCCAGGGGGGCGACGCCTCGGCGTTGGGCGACGGGCTGATGCTGGCGGCCATCCTGGCCTGCGGCCTGGGCTATGCCGAAGGCGCCCGGCTGTCGCGTCGTCTCGGCGGCTGGCAGGTGATCTCCTGGGCGCTGCTGATCTCGTTGCCGCTGTCGCTGCCGGCGACGCTGCTGACCCTGCCGGGGGACTGGGGCGCCATCGGCTGGCCGGCCTGGGCGGCGCTCGGCTACGTCTCGCTGTTCAGCATGCTGATCGGCTTCATCTTCTGGTATCGCGGCCTGGCGCTGGGCGGGATCGCCGCGGTCGGCCAGCTGCAGCTGCTGCAGCCCTTCTTCGGCTTTGCGCTCGCCGCAGCGCTGTTGCATGAGCCGGTGGGCTGGTCCCTGGTCGGCTGCGCCGCCGCCGTCGTGCTCTGCGTCGCCGGGGCCAAGCGTTTCGCCCGTTAGGCCGGGTCTTCGCTGCGCAGCGCCGTGGCCATGCGTCGGACATGCTCGATGAAGCGCCGGGTGGCGCCCAGCGGCTCGACGTCGCGGCGGGCCAGGTGCAGCGGCGCGGTCAAGGCCGGGCGGTCGGCCAGACGCAGGGTGGCGATGCCGCCGGTGTCCAGCCGGCACATCGAGGCCGGCACGATCGACACGCCCAGCCCGGCCTCGACCAGGCTCAGCGTCGACACCATCCGCGGCGCCTCCTGCGCGATGCGCGGGCTGAACCCGGCGGCGCGGCAGGCGGCGATGATCGAATCGTAGAGGCCGGGCCCGCTCGGGCGGCGGTACAGCACGAACGGGATCTCGGCCAGGGCGGACAGCGGGATGACGCCAGGTCCCGACGCCAGGGGGTGGCCGGCCGGCACCGCCACCTGCATCTCCTCGTCCAGCAGCGGCTCGACCACGAGATCGGCGGCCTCGCCGACCGGGGAGCGGATGAAGGCCGCGTCCAGCCGCTCCGCCCGCAGCGACTCGACCAGCTCGCCGGTGCTGCTCTCCTCCAGCGCCAGCGCGACCTGCGGTGCCGCCTCGCGGAAGCCGCGGATGGCGGCGGAGACGAAGGGGTGGAAGGCGGCCGAACTGGTGAAGCCGATGGCGATCCGCCCCTCCTGGCCCAGCGCCACCCGGCGCGCGGTCTCCAGCGCACGGTCGAGATGGGCCAGGATGGCGCGCGCCTCGGCCAGCAGGGCCAGGCCGGCCTCGGTCGGCTGCATGCCGCGGGGCAGGCGGCGGAACAGGGTGACGCCGAGCTCCTGCTCCATCGCCTTGATCTGCTGGCTCAGCGGCGGCTGCTGGATGCCCAGCCGCTCCGCCGCGCGGGTCAGGTGGCCCTCCTCGGCCACGGCGATGAAGTAGCGGAGATGACGCAACTCGATCATCGGCATATCCGTGGAATATGGGGCGGCGAACCGCAATACGCCCACTGTTATGCCGACGCGGTCCGGTTGGCCACGGTTGCGATCGATACGGTCGCCAGCTCGGCCGCGAGACCGTTCGAGAATGCGCTGGTGTGAGTCGGCTGGTGGTGGTGTCGAGAACCGGCGCGCAGCGGACGTTTGGGTCCGTGAGCACCGGAAGCGCAGAAACCGCCATCAGACGGCCGCACCAGTAGCATTGTCGAATGGGCTCCTACAGCCAGCCCTTCCGCTTGAACCAGAAGTAGGGCAGCACTGCGGACAGGATCATCAGCGCGATCGCCCAGGGATAGCCCAACAGCCATTGCAGCTCCGGCATGTTGGTGAAGTTCATGCCGTAGATGCTGGCGACCAGGGTCGGGGGCAGGAACACCACCGCTGCCACCGAGAAGATCTTGATAATCGCGTTCTGCTCGATGTTGATCATCCCCATCGAGGCGTCGAGCAGGAAGGTGATGTTGTTGCCGAGATAGGTGGCGTGGTCGGTCAGCGACAGCACGTCCCGGCTCAGGCTCTTCAGATGGATGCGGAACGCCTTGTCCTTGGTGGCGTCGCCGACCGCCAGGAAGCTCAGCAGCCGGGCCAGGCTGACCAGACTCTCGCGCACCTTCGACACCAGGTTCTGGCTGCGGCCGATCAGCTTCAGATTGGCCTCCAGCTCCTCGTTGGTGGTGCGCTTGTGCACGGCCTCATGCACCTTGAAGATGCGCTGCGACAGGGCGTCGACCTCGGTCGCCACCCGCTCCAGGATGTCGGCGGTGCGGTCGACGATCGCCTCCAAGAGGCCGATCAGCGTCGCCGAGCCCGAAGGGCACAGCATCGGCTGGCGCTCGGCATGGGCGATGAAGCCGGCGAAGGATTTCGGCTCGGCATAGCGGATGGTGACGAGAGTCTGGCCCTTCAGAACGAAGGTGATCGGGGCGGTGCCCGGCGCATCGGTCTCGGTGGCGAACAGGACGCTGGCGGTCATGAACATCGCGCCGTCTTCCTGGTACAGCCGGCTCGACGCCTCGATCTCCTGCATCTCCTCGCGGGTCGGCAGCAGCAGGCCCAGATGCTGCTCGGAGAAGTGCTCTTCCTCGGGCGTCGGGTTGAACAGGTCGATCCAGACCGCATCCGGCGGGAAGGGGGCGCCGGCCGACGGGTCGATCGTCGCGAAATGGGCGTTGGAAAGCGTATAGGCACGCAGCATCGCGGTGCTTCCTCTGCGGGCCGGCGCACCGTGCCGGGCCGGAGGCCCGCGCTGCCCTAGCGGGTCACCCCGGCCGGTCCGATGCCCGGCCGTCCGTCATGTCTCGGGGCGATCCGGGTCGATCGCCCGTCCGGTTCGATGGCACCCCTGGCGGGGCGACTGTCAGGGTCGTCCATGTCTCGATTCGTCGATGGCGGCATCGGGCCCGTTGCGGCACCCGTTGCCCGTCTTGGCTCGGATGCCACTGCGGGCCGGCGGCGTCAAGCGCCGGCAGGCCGCAGAGGGTGTTCAGGTCAGGGCGTCGATCGCGTCGGTGGACAGGTTGCCCGGCACGATGGTCAGCGGCACCCGCAGCTTGGCCATGCCCCGGCTGCTGGTCAGGTACTGGATCAGCGGGCCCGGTCCGGCGGAGGAGACGGTGTCGGCGCCCAGCACCAGCACCGAGATCGAGGGCTCCTCCGCGATCAGGGCGATCAGCTCGTCGCGCGGCGCGCCCTCGCGGATGTGCAGGATCGGGATGGTGCCGGTCAGCTGGTTGACCTCGCGCGCCACCCGCTGCAGCCGCTGCTCGGCGTCGTTGCGGGCCTCCTCGCGCAGCACGTCCTCGATCGCGCCCCAATGCTGGATTTCGCTGGGGCTCAGGACATGCAGCAGGGCGACCCGGCCGGCGGTGTGCTGCGCCCGCCGGCAGGCGTAGCGCAGGGCCGCCCGCCATTCCTCCGAATTGTCGACGACCACGAGGAAGATGCGCGGCATCTCCTTCTGCGGGGTCTCTGGGGCGTTGTCGGTCATGGCACCCTCTGGGTTGGAAAGACGATCAGGCGCGGCGGAAGACGACGCTCGCCAGCCAGCCGGCGGCGACGGCGACGAGAATGGCGGCCAGCCCGTACAGGGCCGATTCGCGGTGGGCGAAATCATAGATCTCGGCACCCAGCCCGACCTTGCCGACGATCAGCGGCGTGGTCTGGGCGTCGACCACCTGGCCGTTCCGGAACAGATAGGCCTCGACCTGGTACTGCCCGGTCGGGACGTTGGCCGGGAAGTCGATGCGGGTCCGGAACAGCCGGCCGCTGAGGAAGCTGACCTGGCCGGTCTCGGTGACATAGAGGCTGCGGCGCTGCAGGCCGCGGATCAGCGCGCCGCGATAGGCGGCGACGGTTTCGGGGCTGGCGTCGTTGGCGTCGGCCGTCGCCAGCTGCAGATGGTTCAGCCCGATGCCGATGCGGTCCAGCACGCTGGCCGGCGCCAGCTCCTCCAGCGGCTTGCTCGACGCCACGGCGTAGAAGCCGGGCACGCCGTTGAAGCTCATGCTGGCCTGGTTGATCCAGATGCCGGCGACGCGGTCCTTCTCGCGCACCGTCGCCCGGTCGACCGGGCCGCGCACCACCACCGCCACCTCGCCGTTGCCTTCGGTGGCGCCGAACAGCAGGACGCGGGTGCCGGTGAAGCCGGTGTTGATGGCGATGACATGGTCGGACAGGTCGGCGACCAGGTCCTGGGCGCGGCTCTCGCGGGGCAGGAAGGCCGCGGTCCACAGGAGGGCGGCGAGCAGCAGCAGGCGGGCCAAGACTCAGCCCCCCCGGCGCATGGCGATGGTGAACAGGTCGGGCGGCGTCCCCATCAGGTCGAAGGCGACCTTGACGCAGATGATCAGCACCAGCGTCGCCAGCAGGGCGCGGGCCTGGTCGCCACGCAGCCGGCCGCTGGCATGGGTGCCGAACTGTGCGCCGATCACCCCGCCGGCCAGCAGCAGCAGGGCCAGCAGCACGTCCACGGTCTGGTTCTGGAAGGCCTGCAGGAAGCAGACCAGGGCGGTGGTGAAGATGATCTGGAACAGCGAGGTGCCGGCGACCAGCGAGGCCGGCATGCCGAGCAGGTAGATCATCGCCGGCACCAGAATGAAGCCGCCGCCGATGCCCATGATCGCGGTCAGGAATCCGCCCAGCGCGCCGATCGCCAGCGGCGCCAACGCGCTGATGTACAGCCGCGACTTCGGGAACCGGGTCTTGAACGGCAGGCCGTGGAACCAGCCGTGCTTGTGCAGCTTGCGCCGCTGCCCCGGGGTGCGGCGGTAGCGCAGCATCGAGCGCACGCTTTCGAGCAGCATCAGCGCGCCGACCGATCCCAGGAAGATCAGGTAGAACAGGTTGATGGCGAGGTCGATCTGGCCGAGCGCCTTGAGGATGCCGAACAGCCAGACGCCGAGCACGCTGCCGACGGTGCTGCCGGCCAGCAGCACCAGCCCCATCTTGACGTCGACATTGCCGCGCCGCCAATGCGCCAGCATGCCGGACACGCTGGCCGCGACCAGCTGGTTGGCCTGGGTGCCGACGGCGACCGCGGGCGGGATGCCGATGAAGATCAGCAGCGGCGTCATCAGGAATCCGCCGCCGACGCCGAACAGGCCGGACAGGAAACCGACCAGCCCGCCCATGCCGAGAATCAGCAGGGCGTTCACCGACACCTCGGCGATCGGCAGATAGACTTGCATCGGGGCGGGTCCGTCCTGTCTCCGTCCGGCACCTTAATCGGTGCGGCGGCGGATGCGAAGGCTAATGGCAGCGAAAACAAACGGATGCAGCGGCGGCAGGGCTGGTCGGTTACCCATGCCGTTCATGCATGTATGTTTCGAATTATGTCATCTGTAACAGTCTGGTGTATGTTGCGCTGCCTTTCGATTCTTGCTCGGCCCCGATAAGACGGATCGGCTGCCAGGGAACAGGTCTCCACATGATCCTCCGTTTCTTCCTGGTCGGGGTGGCCCTCGTCCTCGTCGTCGGTGCGCTTGTCGGTATGAATGTCATGCGTGAGAAGGGCACGGCCGACTTCTTCGCCAACATGCAGATGCCGCCGGTCACCATCTCCGCGGCCAAGGTCGAGGCGAAGACCTGGACCGACTATCTCGAGGGCATCGGCACGGTGGCGGCGATCGAGGGCATCGAGGTCGCCTCGGAAGTGCCGGGCATGGTCAAGTCGATCGACTTCAAGGCCAACGACACGGTCAGCGCCAGCCAGCGGCTGGTGCAGCTCGACGACACGGTCGACCAGACCGATGCGCGGCTGTACCAGGCGTCGATCGACCTGGCCAAGCAGACGCTGGCCCGGGTGTCGACGCTGCGCTCGCGCGGCAATGCCCCGCAGGCCGATCTCGACAATGCCAATGCCGACCTGCTGAAGACCCAGGCGCAGCTGTCGCGCGCCCAGGCGATGATCGAGAAGAAGGCCGTGGCGGCGCCCTTCGCGGGCATGGTCGGCATCCGCAAGATCGATGTCGGCCGCTACGTTGCCGCCGGCGACCCGCTGGTGACGCTGCAGCGCCTCGACCAGGTCTATGCCGACTTCACCCTGCCGGAACAGGCGATCAGCCGCGTCAGCCAGGGCCAGAAGGTCGAGGTGCGGGCCGACGCCTTCCCGAACGAGGTGTTCCGCGGCGAGGTCAGCGGCATCGAGCCGGTGATCGATTCGGCCAGCCGGATGGTCAAGGTGCGGGCGACCATCGACAATCCCGGCCTCAAGCTGCGCCCCGGCTTCTTCGCCAATGTCCGGCTGATCCTGCCGGAACGGCCGGACGTGGTCACGGTGCCGCAGACCGCCATCACCTACAGCCTCTATGGCGACACGGTCTTCGTGATCCGGGAGAAGAAGGCCGAGGCCGGACAGCCGGCGCAGCCCGAGCCGCAGGCGGCGGCCGGCGGCGCCCACGCGCCGGCCGGGCCGGCGCTGGTGGTCGAGCAGGTGTTCGTCCGCGTCGGCCAGCGCCAGGGCAACATCGCCGAGATCCTGGAGGGGCTGAAGGCCGGCGACCAGGTCGTCACCTCCGGCCAGCTCAAGCTGCAGAACGGCTTCCCGGTGGTGGTCGACAACTCGGTCGATCCCACCCGTCCGCCGCAGGCCGGCTCCTAAGCCCGGCCGGGAAGGGGGGAACGCCATGAACTTCACCTCGATCTTCATCCGCCGGCCGGTGCTGGCGTCGGTGATCAGCCTTCTCATCCTCCTGCTCGGCCTGCAGGGGCTGTCCACCTTGCCGGTGCGCCAGTTCCCGAAGACGGAAGAGACGGTGATTTCCGTCACCACCTCCTATCCTGGCGCCAATGCCGACCTGATGCAGGGGTTCATCACCACCCCGATCGCCCAGGCCGTGGCCAGCACCGAGGGCCTGGACTACGTCACCTCCTCATCCGTCCAGGGCCTCAGCACCGTGTCGGTGCATATGAAGCTGAACGCCAACCCCGATGCGGCGCTGACCGAGGTCCTGACCAAGGTGCAGCAGGTCCGCAACGACCTGCCGACCGAATCGAAGGATCCGGTGGTGGTGAAGGGCACCGGCAACGACGTCGCCATCCAGTATCTCTCCTTCAACAGCGATCGGATGTCGCCGGAGGAGGTGACCGAATACATCACCCGCGTGGTCCAGCCGCAGCTGGCGACAACCGAAGGCGTGGCCGAGGCGAAGATCCTCGGCGCCAAGAGCTTCGCCATGCGGGTGTGGGTCGACCCGCTCCGCCTCGCCGCGCGCCAGGTCACGGCGGCCGATGTGGTGACCGCGATCAGGTCCAACAACTTCCTGTCGGCCCCGGGCCGCACCGAAGGCGAGCTGGTCACCTTCGCGATCCGCACCGACACCACCTTGCGCACCGCCGAGGCGTTCGGCGATCTGGTCGTGCGGTCGTCCGGCGACAACATCATCCGCCTGAAGGATGTGGCGAAGGTCGAGCTGGGCAGCGAAAGCTACGACGCCCGCGTCACCTTCGACGGCAAGGAGGCGATCTTCGTCGCCATCAACCCGACGCCGGCGGCGAACCCGCTGGTGACGGCGGAGAATGTGCGCGGCACGATGGAGACCATCCTCCGCCAGATGCCGGAGGGCATGAGCGGCCAGATCGTCTACGACGCGACCAAGTTCATCGAGGAATCGATCTACGAGGTCGGCAAGACCATTCCCGAGGCGGTGGCGATCGTCGTGGTCGTCATCCTGCTGTTCCTCGGATCGTTCCGGGCGGTGATCATCCCGGTCGTCACCATCCCGTTGTCGCTGATCGGCGTGCTGTTCTGCCTCTACGTGCTGGGCTATTCGATCAACACCCTGACGCTGCTGGCCATGGTGCTGGCGATCGGCCTGGTGGTCGACGACGCCATCGTCGTGGTCGAGAACATCCACCGCCACATCGAGGAGGGGCTGACGCCCAGGCAGGCGGCGCTGCAGGGCGCGGGGGAGATCGCCGGGCCGGTGGTGTCGATGACCATCACCCTGGCCGCGGTCTATGCCCCGATCGGTTTCGCCACCGGCCTGACCGGGGCGCTGTTCCGCGAATTCGCCTTCACCCTGGCCGGCGCGGTGATCATCTCGGGCATCGTCGCGCTGACCCTGTCGCCGATGATGACCAGCAAGCTGCTGAAGCCGCACGGCCAGGGGGCCGGCCGGTTCCAGCGTGTGGTGGACCGCTTCTTCACCGGGCTGCAGGGCTGGTATCAGCGGCGGCTGCACCATTCGCTGAACTACCGCCCGGTCACCGTCTTCATGGGCGTGGTCCTGCTCGGGGCCACGGCCTTCCTCTTCCTCAAGACGCCCAGCGAGCTGGCACCGAAGGAAGACCAGGGCTTCATGTTCATGATCATGAACGGCCCGCGCTACGCCAATCTCGAATACATGAACCGGTTCAGCGACAAGCTGATCCAGGATCTCAACGGCATTCCCGACAAGGACAAGATCTTCCTGGTCTCGGGCTTCGACGGGTTGTCCTCGGCCTTCGGCGGCATGGTGTTCAAGCCCTGGAGCGAACGGACGACCACGGCCGCGGCCCAGGAAGCGGCGGTCCAGGCCGCCCTGTCCGCCATCGCCGGGGTGGAAGGCTTCGCCGCCACGCCGCCGGCCCTGCCGGGGTCGGGCGGCGGCCCGCCGATCCAGTTCGTCATCAAGTCCCCCGGCTCTCCCGAACAGGTCTATGCCCTGGCCGAGCAGGTGGCGAACGAGGCCCGCAAGAGCGGCATGTTCATCTTCGCCAGCGCCACCCTGTCCTTCGACCGGCCGGAGCTGTCGGTCGAGATCGACCGCAACAAGGCGGCGGCGCTGGGCATCGCCATGGCCGACATCGGCACCACGCTGAACGTGATGCTGGGCGGCAACGACATCGCCCGCTTCGACCGCGACAACCGCAGCTACAAGGTGATCCCGCAGGTCGCCCAGGCGGACCGCCTGAACCCGGAGGAGCTGGACAAGTACTTCGTGCGGTCCAGCGGCGGCGATCTGGTGCCGCTGTCGTCCCTGGTCAAGCTGAAGACCCAGGCCACGGCCAATGCCTTCTCCCAGTTCAACCAGCTGAACAGCTCGACCATCCAGGCGGTGCCGATCCCGAACGTGGTGACGCTGGGCCAGGCGCTGGACTTCCTGAAGGACACGGCCAACCGTGTCCTGCCGCGCGGCGTCTCCTACGACTACGAGGGGGATTCGCGGCAATACGTGACGGAAGGCAACACCATCATGATCGCCTTCCTGTTCGCGGTGATCGTGATCTTCCTGGTGCTGGCGGCGCAGTTCGAGAGCTTCCGCGACCCGCTGATCGTGATGATGTCGGTGCCGCTGTCGATCTTCGGCGCGCTGGCGGTGCTGAATGTCGGCGGGATCCTGCACGGGATGCAGCTCGCCGACCTGCCCGGGGCCAGCCTGAACATCTACACCCAGATCGGGCTGATCACCCTGGTCGGGCTGATCACGAAGCACGGCATCCTGATGGTGGAGTTCGCCAACAAGCTGCAGGAGGAGCAGGGGCTGTCGCGGCGCGACGCGATCGAGCAGGCGGCGGCGATCCGCCTGCGGCCGATCCTGATGACCACGGCGGCGATGGTGCTGGGCGTGGTGCCGCTGCTCTACGCCAGCGGCGCCGGCGCCGCGGCGCGCTTCTCGATCGGCCTGGTGATCGCGTCGGGCATGTCGATCGGCACGCTGTTCACCCTGTTCGTGGTGCCGATGGTCTACACCTTCCTGGCGCGCGACCATCACCGCGTGGTCGAGGACGACGCGCCGCCGGCGCATCCGACCCCGACCCCGGCGGAATAGCCGGCCGCCCGGCACAAGGGCCCGTCCCACCGGATGGGCCCTTCCTGGTTCAGGCGCGGCCGTCGATCTCGGCCAGGAAGCGGTCCAGGAACTCGCGCAGCACCGCGGTGCGCTCCGCCGCGATCCGGCGGCCGGCCGCGGTCAGCATGCCGTCGGCGAGGCCCAGCAGCTTGGTGCGGAAATGGTCGATGGCGAAGCGGCGGTCGTCCAGCGGCCGGTGTGCCGCAGCCGGATCCTCGGCATCGTACAGGGCGTGGCCCAGCCGCCCCGACACCGCGAAGGCGCGGGCGATGCCGACGGCGCCGATCGCATCCAGCCGGTCGGCGTCGCGCAGGATCCGCGCCTCCGCCGTCCGTGGCGCGATGCAGGCGGAAAAGCTGTGGGCTTCGATCGCATGGCTCACGCCGGCGATCAGGCCCTCGTCCCAGCCTCAGCTGCGCAGCAGGTCGGCGGCGGCCACGGCCGACAGGCGTGACGCCTCCGCCCGGCGCGGGTCGTTCTTCTCGATCGCGACCAGGTCGTGCAGCCAGCAGGCGGCGGCCAGCACCAGGGGATCGCCGGCTTCGGCCTCGTCCGCCGCGATGGCGCGGGCATTGGCCCGGACGCGGCGCAGATGTGTGAGGTCGTGCGACCCGTCGCCGGCGGGCACGGCCGCGGTGGCCACCGCCTCGAGGCGGGCTTCGGCGTCCGCAAGGTCGATCGTGGGGCTGGTCATCATCGGTCCGGCGGTGGAAACCGGCCGGACGATAGAGGTCGAATCGCGGGTGGAGAAGCGGGTCAGGTCCCGGGGCGGCCCAGCCAGCCTTCGCGGTCGATCACCACATCCACCGCGCGGGCGATCTCGGCCGGGCCGCGTCCCTGCGCCCGCAGTTCGGTGCGCAGCAGGCCCAGCCGGGCGAGGCGGGCGCCCCAGTCGCGATGGATCAGCCGCTCGGCGGCGCGGCGCAGCCGGCCGGCCAGCCGCGGGCTGTGGCCGCCGGTCGAGATCGCCACCACCAGGTCGCCGCGGCGCACGATCGCCGGCAGATGGAAGTCGCACAGCGCCGTGCGGTCCTCGACATTGACCAAGAGGCCGAGCTGGCGGGCGAGGAAGGCGAGGTCGGCGGCGCGGGCCTCGTCGAGATCGGCCACCAGCAGCAGGCGCTGGACGCCGAGATCGGCGGCGGTCGGCAGCCGGCGGTGCAGGCGCTTGCCGGCGGCCAGGACCAGGTCCGGCGACGGGGCGTCCGAGAACACCGTCACCGTGAAGCCGCCCTCGTCGAGCTGGGCCAAGCGATGCACCGTCTTGTCGCCGATGCCGACCAGGGCGACCGGCACCGCCTCGGGGCACAGGGTGATCGGCAGCATCAGAGCGCCTTTCCGCCCGGCAGCAGGGTGGCCAGCCGCTCCAGCCCCTGGCGGTGGCAGTAGTCGCCGAAGCCTTCGCCCGGCAGCCGCTCCTTGGCGAAGGCGCCGAACAGCGGGTCCAGCGTGTCGGCGATCGACGCCTCCGGCACCTTCTCGGTCAGCTTGGCGTTCAGCCGGGTGCCTTCGAAATCGCCGCCCACGAACAGGGCGAAGGTGCCCGGCGTGCGGCCGACCAGGCCGATGTCGCCGGCATAGGGGCGGGCGCAGCCATTCGGGCAGCCGGTGATGCGGATGCTGATCCGCTCGTCGATCAGCCCATGCTTGCGCAGCGCCACCTCGACCGAATCGATCAGCGGCTCGCGGATGCGCTCGGCCTCGGACAGGGCCAGGCCGCAGGTCGGCAGGGCCGGGCAGGCCAGGGCCCAGCGCCGCACCGCCGTCAGCTCCTCGGCGAAGACCACGCCGTGGCTGCGCAGATGCGCCTCGATCTCGTCGCGCTCATTGGCGGCGATGTCGGCGATCAGGATGTCCTGCTGCGGCGTCAGCACCGCCGGCTTGGCCCAATTCTCGAACAGGGTGCGCAGCGCGGTGCGCAGGCGGATCTGCGGTCCGTCCTGGATGCGGCCGCTGGCGATCGGCAGGCCCAGCCAGAAGCGGCCGTCGCCCTGCTCGTGCCAGCCGAGATGGTCGGGCACCTGGAATGGGGCGTGCGGCAGCGGGTCGGCCAGCACCCGGCGGAACTGGCGCTCCAGTTCCGCCCGGGTCCAGTCCAGCCCCATGTCGTCCAGCACGTATTTCAGCCGGGCGCGCTTGCGGTCGGCGCGGTTGCCGTGGTCGCGGTACAGCCGGATCACCGCCTCGGCGCCCTGCAGCAGCTCGCCGGGGCCGACCGAGGCGATCGGCGAGCCCATGCGGGCGTAGGTGCCGGGCTTGGTGTGGGTCAGGCCATGGCCGCCGCCGAGATTGAGGTTGTAGCCCTGCAACTGGTCGCCCTCGAACACGGCGAGGACGCCGAGGTCGTGGGTCAGGATGTCGACCGTGTTGTCCTCGGGCGCGGCCAGGCCGATCTTGAACTTCCGGGGCAGGTAGGTGGTGCCGTACAGCGGCTCCGCCACCGGCACATCCGGCGTCAGGTTCTCTTCGTCCAGGAAGATCTCGTAATAGGCGCGGCTTTTCGGCAGCAGGCGCTGCGACAGGAACCGCGCGTCGGCCTCCAGCCGGCCATGCACCGCATCGCGGATCGGCGCCGGGGTGGTCATGACGTTGCGCACCACGTCGCCGCAGGCCGACATGGTGGTCAGCAGCGAATGGTTGATGTCGGCGATGGTGGGCTTCAGATTTCCCTTCAGCACGCCGTGGAATTGGATGCCCTGGCGCGTGGTAATCCGCACCGTTCCGTTGGCATATCTGTCGGCGATGGCGTCGAGGGCGAGGTACTGGTCCGCTGTGATCCGCCCGCCCGGAATGCGGGCGCGGATCATGAACTGGTATTCCTTCTCCAGCCCCTGCTTCTTCAGAGCGGTCGCGGTGTCACGATCGTACTGCTCGTAACTGCCGTGGAATTTCAGCAGGTTATAGCTCGCTTCCGTGACCGATGTGCCGGGTGCGGTCAGGTCGGCGGCGATGTCGCCGCGCAGGAATCGGCTCTGTTCCTTCACGCCTTCTACAGCGGAAAGCTTCGGCGGGGCCGCGGGGGCGGCGGGAAGATCGGCGGACATGAGGCGGCGTTCTTATCCACAAATTGAGTGTTGACATTAGCTTCGAGATTCACACACAGTCAATCAGCAAATAGGCTCTATTTTACAGGAAAGTACGGGCAATTTGCTGAGTATGAGTACCCGATGCCTGCCGCCGCCGCATCCTCGCCGCTCGATCCGGAGCTGATCGCCGCCCAGTTCGATGGGCTGGACGGGCGCGTCCTGATCGAAAAAGCGCTGGCAGAACCACGGCTTGGTCGTATCGCCCTGGTCTCGTCCTTCGGCACGGAAGCGGCGGTGCTGCTGGCCCTGCTGGCCGAGGTGGCGCCGGCCACGCCGGTGATCTTCCTCGACACCCTGCGACACTTTGGCGAGACCCTGCGCTACCGCGACAAGCTGGTGGCGCATCTCGGGTTGACCGATGTGCGCTCGGTCAAACCCGACTCGGCGGAGATCGCCCGCCGCGACCCCGACCTGCTGCTGTTCCAGCGCGACCCGGATGCCTGCTGCGGCCTGCGCAAGGTCGAACCCCTGGCGCGGGCGCTGACCGGCTTCGGCGGCTGGATCACCGGGCGCAAGCGCTTCCAGGCCGCCACCCGCGCGGTGCTGCCGGCGGTCGAATGGGCGCCGGACGAGGGCCGGTTCAAGATCAACCCGCTGGCCAGCTGGGCGCCCGACCGGGTGGCGGCGGAATTCGACGCCCGCGGCCTGCCGCACCATCCCCTGGAGGCCGACGGCTTCCCCTCGATCGGCTGCATGCCCTGTACCGAGCGGGTGGCGCCTGGCGCCGACCCGCGCTCCGGCCGCTGGTCTGGCCAGGCCAAGACCGAATGCGGCATCCATCGCCCCGCCGATCCTGTCTCTCTTTGAGCGATACCCCGTAAAAATGAATCATCTCGACGAACTGGAAGCGGAGAGCATCACGATTCTCCGCGAAGCCTTCGCCCGTATCGATCGTCTCGGCCTGCTGTGGTCCATCGGCAAGGATTCGACCCTCATCCTGTGGCTGCTGCGCAAGGCGTTCTTCGGCCATATCCCGTTCCCGCTGGTCCAGCTCGAGACCCATATGGAGCTGCCGGAGGTCTATGAGTTCCGCGACCGGCTGGTGCGCGAGTGGAATCTGCCGCTGATCATCGAGGACTGCCCGCCGGAAGCGGCGATGGACCCGACGCTGGCGGCCGGCGCCCGGGCGGCGGCGCGCAAGACCGAGGGGCTGAAGTCGGTGATCCACCGCGAGGGCTTCGAGGGCATCATCGTCGGCATCCGCCGGGACGAGCAGGGGACGCGGGCGAAGGAACGGGTGTTCAGCCCGCGCAGCTTCGAGGGCGGCTGGGACGTGACCGACCAGCCGGCGGAATTCTGGGGCCAGTACAAGACCCGGTTCGAACCCGGCACCCATGTCCGCATCCACCCGATCCTGAAATGGACCGAGATCGACGTCTGGCGCTACACCCAGCGCGAAGGCATCCCGATCGTGCCGCTGTACCTGGCCAAGGACGGGCTGCGCTACCGCTCGCTGGGCGAGAAGAACATCACCCTGCCGGTCGAAAGCGACGCGGACACCATCGACGCGATCATCGCCGAGCTGGAGACCACCAAGGTCTCCGAACGCTCCGGCCGGATCATCGACAACGAAACCGAGGACGGCTTCGAACGCCTCCGCAGCGCGGGGTACATGTGACATGGAAGGCATCGTCGCCCTGCATCCGGCGCTCGCCGCCGCCCGCACCCTGCGCGTCGTCATCGCCGGCCATGTCGACCACGGCAAGTCGACCCTGATCGGCCGGCTGCTGCACGACACCGGCACCCTCGGCCCCGAGCGCGTCACCGCCGTCGAGGCGATGAGCAAGAAGCGCGGCATGCCGTTCGAGTGGTCGTTCCTGATCGACGCGCTGCAGTCGGAGCGCGACCAGGGCATCACCATCGACACGGCCGAGGTGCAGTTCCGCACTCCGCGCCGGCGCTATGTGCTGATCGATGCGCCGGGCCATGCCGAATTCCTCAAGAACATGGTCTCCGGCGCCGCCGGGGCCGATGCCGCCCTGCTGTTGGTCGATGCCCGCGAGGGCACGCTGGAGCAGTCGCGCCGCCACGCCCTGATCCTCGGCCTGCTCGGCATCACCCAGGTGGTGGTGGCGATCAACAAGATGGACCTGGTCGAATACGACCAGGCCCGCTACCAGGCGGTGACCGACGAGATCTCGGCCTATCTCAACAGCGTCGGTATCACCCCCTGGGTGGTGGTGCCGCTCGCCGCCCGCCATGGCGAGAACATCGTCACCCGGTCGGCGCTGATGCCCTGGTACGAGGGGCCGTCGCTGGTCGAGGCGCTGGACGGGCTGGAAGCCGCCCCAGCGCCGACCGACCGGCCGCTGCGCCTGCCGGTGCAGGACGTCTACAAATTCGACGACCGCCGCATCGTCGCCGGCCGGATCGAGAGCGGCACGCTCAAGGTCGGCCAGACCCTGCGCTTCGCCCCTTCGGGCAAGGTGGCGCGCATCGCCACGATCGAGAACTGGCCGGCTGCAGCGGACCAGACCATCGCCAAGGCCGGGGAGGCGGTCGGGCTGACGCTGGACCCGCCGATCTTCGTCGAACGCGGCCAGATCGCGACCCTGGCCGAGGCGGCGCCGCCGACCGCGACCCGGATCAAGCTGCGGCTGTTCTGGCTGGCGCGCGAACCGCTGCGCCCCGGCGCCCGGCTGACGCTGCGCCTGGCCACCGCCGAGCACACGGTGACGGTGGAGCGGATCGACCATGTGGTCGAGGTCCACACGCTGGAGACCCGGACGGCGGAGCTGGTGCGGCGCAACGAGACGGCGGAGATCGAGGTGGTCGGCCGCACCGCGATGGCCTTCGACCGCCATGCCGACCTGCCGGGCACCGGCCGCGGCGTGCTGATCGACGGCTATGACGTGGTCGGCGGCGTCACCATCCTCGACGCCACGGTCGACAGCCGCCTGCTGTTCCCGACCGAACGGCGGGTCGATGCCCAGGCCCGGCGCCTGGCCAACGGCCATTCCGGCGGCGTGGTCTGGCTGACCGGCCTCTCCGGCTCCGGCAAGTCGACGCTGGCGACGGCGCTGGAGCTGCGGCTGTTCGCCCGCGGCTGGCAGACCACGGTGCTGGACGGCGATTCGCTGCGCACCGGCCTCGGCCGCGACCTCGGCTTCTCCACCGAGGACCGGGCCGAGAATGTGCGCCGCGCGGCCGAGGTGGCCCGGCTGTTCGCCGAGGCCGGGCTGATCGCCATCGTGGCGCTGATCTCGCCGGAGCGCTGGCACCGGGCGCTGGCGGGCGACGTGGTCGGCGACGGCTTCCGCGAGATCTTCGTCAAGGCCGACCTGGCGATCTGCGAGCAGCGCGACCCCAAGGGGCTCTACGCCAAGGCCCGCCGCGGCGAGATCCAGAGCTTCACCGGCGTGTCCGCGCCGTATGAGGCACCGGAAACGCCGGACCTCGCCATCGACACCGGCACGATGCCGATCGATGCGGCGATCGACCTCTTGGAATCCTTCACCATCACCAGCTTCGCCGGCTCGGCCAAGCGGGTGGCGGAAGGCGTCGATCCGTCGATCTAGCGCCTGCACTCTCCGTTCCTGTCATGCCACGGCTTGCCCCGGATCAAGTCCGAGGGGTGCATCCAGGGGCGGCCGGAGCGGTCCTTGGTGGCCCCTGGATTGCCGGGTCAAGCCCGGCAATGACAATGGAAGATGAGGCGTAGGTTGGGTTCGCATCGCGAACCCAACACTTTTCCGTTCGACCGATGTTGGGTTCGCCGAGGCGAACCCAACCTACGCGGTTTGCCTCACTCCACCCCGGCGTCCCGGCGCAGTTCGGCGCGCAGCTCCTGGGTCAGCGAGGCCCAGTGCTGGTTGGTCAGGGCGCCATGCAGGGCGTACAGCGCATTGACCGTGATCTTCTCCGGCTGCCACGCCTTCAGCCGCTGCCAGGCCGTGATCGGGCCCAGCGCGCGCAGCTCCGCCTCGGTGCTGATGCCGACCTCGGCCAGCCAGTCGGCGGTCTTGGGGCCGAGATTCGGCAAGGTGGAGATCGGGCGCTCCCTCATGGCCGCAACAGCCCCATGATGTCCTGCACCTCGGCCAGCACCGGCGCCGCCAGCGCTGTCGCCTTTTCGCCGCCCTGGCGCAGCACGCCGTCGACATGGCCGGGGTCGGCCATCAGCCGGCGCATCTCGCCGCCGATCGGGGCCAGCACCGCGACCGCGATGTCGGTCAGCGCACCCTTGAAGGTCGAGAACGGCGTGCCGCCGAATTCGGCCAGGACCGCCGCCACATCCTTGCCGGCCAGCGCGCCGTAGATGTTGACCAGGTTCTCGGCCTCGGGCCGCGTCGCCAGGCCCTCCGCCTCGGTCGGCAGCGGCTCCGGGTCGGTCTTGGCCTTGCGGAACTTCAGGGCGATGGTGTCGGCGTCGTCGGTCATGTTGATGCGGCTGTAGTCGGACGGGTCCGACTTGCTCATCTTCTTCGACCCGTCGCGCAGGCTCATCACCCGCGTCGCCGATCCCAGGATCTGCGGCTCCGGCAACGGGAAGAAGTCGACGCCGTAGCGCTGGTTGAACGACTGGGCGATGTCGCGGGTCAGTTCCAGATGCTGCTTCTGGTCCTCGCCCACCGGCACATGGGTGCCCTTGTACAGCAGGATGTCGGCCGCCATCAGCACGGGATAGGCCAGCAGGCCGTGCATCGCCGTGTCCTGCTGCTTGCCGGCCTTGTCCTTGAACTGGGTCATCCGGCGCAGCCAGCCCAGCGGGGTGACGCAGGAGAACAGCCAGGCCAGCTCGCTGTGCCCCGGCACCTGGCTCTGCGCGAACAGGATGCTGCGCGCCGGGTCGATGCCGACCGCCAGCAGCGTCGCTGCCAGCTCGCGGATATGAGCCCGCAGTTCGACCGGATCCTGCGGCTGGGTCAGGGCGTGCAGGTCGACGACGCAGTAGATCGTCTCGAACTCGTCCCCCTGTAGCGCCACCCAGTTCCGCACGGCGCCCAGGTAGTTGCCGAGGTGCATGTTGTGGGTGGGCTGGATGCCCGAGAAGATGCGTTTCATGTCCGCCGATGCCGACAGGGGTTGGGGAAGGCTGGGTATATCGCCGGGCCGCAGCGGTCGGGTCAACCCGCCAGATGCGCGCGGCGGCGGAACCGGGCCAGTTCGCCGCGGTCGACCGCCCCCAGCAGCAGGCACAGGGCGGTGTAGAGGACCACGCCGCCGCCGATCAGCGTGGCCAGCGCGCCGCCGCCGACGGCGCCCAGCGCCTGCCGGCCCAGCAGCAGGCCGGCGGCCATGCCCAGCGCCGCCAGCACGATCCTCCAGCCCCGCCGCCGCAGTCCGGAATCGAGCGGCAGGGCGTCGCGGCGGTGCAGCGACCAGGCCAGCAGCCCGGCATTGACCCAGGCGGCGATGCCGGTCGCCAGGGCGATGCCGACATGGCCCAGCGGCCGCATCAGGACCACGGCGCCGGCGACGGCCAGCAGGGTGGCGGCCGCGCCGGTGCGCATCGGCGTCGTCGTGTCGGCGCGGGCGAAGCACAGGGTCGAGAACACCCGGATCAGGATGTAGGCCGGGATGCCCAGCGCGTAGGCGGCCAGGGCGCCGGACACCGCCACGGTCTGCGCCGGGCCGAAGGCGCCGCGCTCGAACAGGGTGTGGATGATCGGCCCGGCCAGGGCGATCAGCCCGGCGGCGGAGGGCAGGCCCAGCAGCAGCGCGTACTCGATCGCCCGGCTCTGCGTCGCCGTCACATCCTGCGGCCGGTCCTCGACCAGGAGGCGGGTGAGGGTGGGCAGCAGGGCGGTGCCGAGCGCGATGCCGACGATGCCGAGCGGCAGCTGGGTCAGGCGGTCGGCGTAGTATAGGGCGCTGACCGCGCCGGCCGGCAGGAAGCTGGCGATCAGCGTGTTCAGGAACATCTGGATCTGGGTGATGCCGGCCCCGACCGCGCCCGGCCCCATCAGCACCAGCAGGCGCTTCAGCCGCGGCCCGATGCGTGGCGGCATCAGCCGGATCGACACGCCGTGCCGGCGGCAGGCCAGGGCCAGCCAGGCCACCTGGACGATGCCCGACAGGGTGACCCCGACCACCAGCGCCCGGCCGGGCGACCCCGCGATATGGGTGCCGAACAGCAGCGCCGCGATCAGCACCAGGTTGAACAGGATCGGCGCCGCGGCGAAGGGCGCCAGCCTCTCCTGCGCGTTCAGCACGCCGCCCAGCAGGGCCGACACCGACATCAGCAGCAGGTAGGGGAAGGCGAGGCGGGCATAGTCCAGCGCCAGGACCTGGCGCGCCGGGTCGGCGACGAAGCCGGGCGCGATCACCGCCAGGATGCCGGGCATGGCCAAGAGGGCCAAGACGGTCAGCGGGATCAGCACCGCCAGCATCACCGCCAGCGTCTCGCCGGCGAAATCCAGCGCCGCCCGGCGGCCGTTCTCGCCGCGCTCGGCGGCGTATTGCGGCACGAAGGTGACCATGAAGGCGCCGTCGCTGAACAGCCGGCGGGCCAGGTTCGGCAGCTTGACCGCGATGACGAAGGCGTCGGCCATCGGCCCCGCGCCCAGGAGGGACGCGGTCAGGATATCGCGGGCGAATCCGGCAATCCGGCTGACGGCCGTCAATCCCCCGACCGTCGCCATGCCGCGCAGCAGGGACATGGGGCGGAGCTTTAGCCGGGTTTTGCGGCGGCGGGAAGGTGTGGCTAGTGTTTCGAAGCAGCTTGGGTGAAGCGATGGGCGGGGCATCAGTCAAGATCGCGGTGGTCGGCTATCCCGCCTGGTCGGATGCGGATCGCGACCGGGTCGAGGGCATTCGCCGGCGTCATGACCGGCCAAGGCTGCGATGATCGCGGCCCATGTCACTTTCGTGTTCCCGACCGGCCTGCTGAACGAGGATGCGGTTCTGGCTCATCTGCACGATCGGCTGCGCGGCGATGCGCCGATCGAATTCACCCTGTCGGCGGCGGAACCGGCCGTGGACGACGCGATGGGCGAGCACCTGGTCTTCCTGCTGCCCGGCCACGGCCGCGTCGCGCTCACGGCGCTGCACGACCGACTCTACACCGGCGCGCTGGCCCCGGCCCTGCGCCCTGACTTGCCCTATTGCCCACACATCACGGTGGCCCGGTTTGCCGATGCGGCCGGCGCGGCCGCGCTGGCGAATGACATCCGGAGGGACGGGCTCTCCATCGCCGGGCGGATCGAGGCGGTGACGGTGCTGCGCTGCACGGCCGACAGCATCCGCCCGGTGGCGACGCTTCCTTTCACCGGGTGACGCGGGCGCCGCTTGACAGCATCCCGGCGCCGAAGGAAAGTGGCGGCCTATTTGTATGAGGATTGATGGCGCGGCCGAACCGCGCCCGAGCCAGGGAGGACGACATGCATTCCAGATCAATCACGGGGCGCCGACCTTGACCCTTCGGCCGCGACCGGCCCGGCCATCGCGCCAGGACGGCTGCCGGGCGTCGCGACGGCCTTGTCTTGCCGGGGCCGCGGGCGCCACACTCCACCCAAGCGCATGAAAGCGAATGGTTCGGCTTAGATGACCGGGGGCGGTGCCCCTGGACCATCCACGTCGAAACCGGCCACCGGAACCGTACCATTTCGGTCCCTCCGGCGGCTCAACACAAAATCGAGGGAGAGACATTTGAGCACGATGAAATCCGCAATCGCGGCGCTGGCGGTGGGGCTGTTCGCCCTCGCCTCCCAGGCACAGGCGGCCGACAAGGGCCTCGTCGGCGTCTCCATGCCGAACAAGGTTTCGGCGCGCTGGATCGCCGACGGCGACAACATGGTCAAGTCGCTGCAGGCCAAGGGCTACAGCGCCGACCTGCAATATGCGGGCGACGACATCCCGACCCAGCTGTCCCAGATCGAGAACATGGTCACCAAGGGCGCCAAGGTGCTGGTGATCGCGTCGATCGACGGCACCACGCTGACCTCGGTGCTGCAGCAGGCGCATGATGCCGGGATCAAGGTCATCGCCTATGACCGCCTGATCCGCGACACGCCGAATGTCGACTACTACACCACCTTCGACAACTTCCAGGTCGGTGTGCTGCAGGCGGGTTCGCTGGTCGACGCGCTCGGCCTGAAGGACGGCAAGGGCCCGTTCAATGTCGAGCTGTTCGGCGGCTCGCCGGACGACAACAACGCCTTCTTCTTCTACAACGGCGCGATGTCGGTGCTGCAGCCCTACATCGACAGCAAGAAGGTGGTGGTGCCCAGCGGCCAGATGGGCATGGACAAGGTCGGCATCTTGCGCTGGGACCCGAACACTGCCCAGGCCCGCATGGACAACCTGCTGTCGGCCTATTACGGCGACAAGAAGGTGGACGCGGTGCTGTCGCCCTATGACGGCCTGTCGATGGGCATCATCGCCTCGCTGAAGGCGGTCGGCTACGGCTCGGGCGACCGGCCGCTGCCCTTCGTCTCCGGCCAGGACGCCGAGGTCCCGTCGGTCAAGTCGATCCTTGCCGGCGACCAGTACTCGACCGTGTTCAAGGACACGCGCGACCTCGCCAAGGTGACGGTGGACATGATCGACGCCGTGATGTCGGGCGCCGAGCCGAAGGTCAACGACACCAAGACCTACAACAACGGGGTCAAGGTGGTGCCGTCCTACCTGCTGATTCCGGTGCCGGTGACCAAGGCCAACGTCCAGAAGACCCTGGTCGACAGCGGCTACTACACCGCCGCCCAACTGAAGTAATCTGACAATGCCCCCAGGGCCCCGCGCCTCCGGGCGCGGGGCCCTGCCGTTGCATCTGCCGCGCCCAAGCGGCAGGTCGGCGCCCGTGGCGAGCGGAGCCTTGAGGTGGATACGATTAATCCTACGGTCGATACGATCCTGGAGATGCGCGGCATCACCAAGACGTTCCCGGGCGTGAAAGCGCTCAGTGACGTCAATCTCGCGGTCAGGCGCGGCGAGATCCATGCCGTGGTCGGCGAGAACGGCGCCGGCAAGTCGACGCTGATGAAGGTCCTGTCCGGCGTCTATCCGCACGGCACCTATGAAGGCGGAATCCATTTCGAGGGGCGGGAACGACAGTTCCGCTCGATCGCGGACAGCGAGCACGCCGGCATCATCATCATCCATCAGGAGCTGGCGCTGGTGCCGCTCCTGTCGATCGCCGAGAACCTGTTCCTCGGCAACGAGGTGGCGACCCGGGGCGTCATCGACTGGAACGAGACGCTGGTCCGGGCGCGGGCGCTGCTCGGCAAGGTCGGGCTGAAGGAGAACCCGGCGACGCTGGTCACCAATATCGGCATCGGCAAGCAGCAGCTGGTCGAGATCGCCAAGGCCCTGTCGAAGGAGGTGAAGCTCCTGATCCTCGACGAGCCGACCGCCAGCCTGAACGAGAGCGACAGCGACGCGCTCCTGGAGCTGCTGCTGGAGTTCAAGCGCCAGGGCATCTCCTCGATCCTGATCTCGCACAAGCTGAACGAGATCACCAAGGTCGCGGATTCGATCACCATCCTGCGCGACGGCTCGACCATCGAGACGCTGGACGCGCGCGGCGGCGTGGTCAACGAGGACCGCATCATCAAGGGCATGGTCGGCCGCGACCTGACCGACCGCTATCCCGGGCGCGAGCCGGAGCCGGGCGAGACCCTGCTCGCGGTGAAGGGCTGGAGCGTCTACCACCCGCTGCATGGCGACCGGCAGATGATCAAGGGCATCGACCTGCATGTCCGGGCCGGCGAGGTGGTGGGCATCGCCGGGCTGATGGGGGCGGGGCGGACCGAATTCGCCATGAGCGTCTTCGGCAAGTCCTACGGCCAGAAGATCACCGGCACCGCCACCATGCGCGGCCAGCCGGCCGACCTCGGCACCGTGCCCAAGGCGATCGCCGCCGGCCTCGCCTACGTCACCGAGGACCGCAAGCAGCTGGGCCTGGTGCTGGGCGATTCGATCCAGCACAACATCCCGCTGGCCCGCCTTCCCGGCGTGGCCCGCCGCGGCATCATCGACGAGATGCGTGAGCTCGGCGTCGCCTTCGACTACCGGCGCAAGCTCAACATCCGCTCCTCCGGCGTGCAGCAGCGGACGGTCAACCTGTCCGGCGGCAACCAGCAGAAGGTGGTGTTGAGCAAGTGGCTGTTCGCGGGGCCCGAGGTGCTGATCCTCGACGAGCCGACCCGCGGCATCGATGTCGGCGCCAAATACGAGATCTACACCATCATCAACCAGCTGGTCGCGGCCGGGAAGGGCGTGATCATGATCTCGTCGGAGATGCCCGAACTGCTGGGCATGTGCGACCGGATCTACGTCATGAACGAGGGCCGCCTTGTCGCCGAGATGCCGGCGAAGGAAGCCTCTCAGGAAAACATCATGCGGGCGATCATGCGCTCGAGAGAACGGGCCTAGGGACCAAGGCGATGACCACCGAAACCACTGCCCTGCAGACTCGGGTGAACACCCGGATCGGCGAGTTCCTGAAGAACAACATCCGCGAATACGCGATGCTGCTGTCGCTGGTCGCGATCATGGTCTTCTTCCAGTTCGCGACCGACGGTCGGCTGTTCACCCCCCTGAACCTGAGCAACCTGATCCAGCAGAACGCCTACGTCATCGTGCTGGCCTTCGGCATGCTGCTGGTCATCGTCAGCGGCCATATCGATCTGTCGGTCGGTTCGATCGCGGGCTTCGTCGGCGCGGTCGGCGGCGCGCTCATGGTGTGGGAGGGCGTCGACCCCTGGCTCTCCGCCATCGCCTGCCTGGTGCTGGGCGCGGTGATCGGGGCCGCCCAAGGCTATTTCGTCGCCTACCGCAAGATCCCGTCCTTCATCGTCACCCTAGCGGGGATGCTGGCCTTCCGCGGCCTCTGCATCATGGTGCTGAACGGCGAGCGCGCCGGGCCGGTGCCGGTCGAGTTCCAGAAGATGTCCTCGGGCTTCATCGCCGAGCCGTTCGGCTCGGTGCCGGAGCTGTTCACCGGCAACGGCAAGGTCTGGATCACCACGCTCTTGATCAGCCTGGCCGTGCCGCTGATCCTGGTCTGGTTCAACATCAAGAACCGGCGCAACGAGATCCAGCACGGCGTCGAGCAGGAGCCCCTGCTGTTCTTCGTCATCAAGAACGTGGCGACGCTGGTGGCCCTGGCCGGGCTCGGCTACCTGCTGGCGACCTACAACGGCCTGCCCAACATCCTGATCCTGATGGGCGTTCTGGTGGTGCTCTACGCCTTCGTCACCACCCGCACCACGCTCGGCCGCCGCATCTACGCGGTGGGCGGCAACGAGAAGGCGGCCAAGCTGTCCGGCATCAACACCGAACGGCTGGTGTTCCTGACCTTCGTCAACATGGGGGTGCTGGCGGCGCTGGCCGGGCTGATCACCACGGCGCGCCTGACCTCGGCGGTGCCGCAGGCCGGCAACCAGTTCGAGCTCGACGCCATCGCCGCCTGCTTCATCGGCGGCGCCTCGGCTTCGGGCGGCGTGGGCAAGATCACCGGTGTGGTGATCGGTGCCTTCATCATGGGCGTGATGAACAACGGCATGTCGATCCTCGGCCTCGGCATCGACCTGCAGATGGTGATCAAGGGCCTGGTGCTGCTCGCCGCCGTGGCCTTCGACGTCTACAACAAGAACAAGGGCTGATCCCCGCGTCGGCGAAGCCGATCGCGAGGTCGGCGAAGTCGGTCGCCAGCGTCGGGGCGGGAACAAAATCCTCTTCAGTCGCTTTCTGCGGGCGGGCGGTATCGACCCGCCCGCCCACAGAAATCACTGACGACGAGTTCCCGCATGCAGACCCTGTCCGCCTTCCCGACCCGGCCGCTGCGGGTGAACGCGCCCAAGCCGAAGACGGTGCGTCGCGTGATCATGCTCGTCTTCGTCGAGGTGATCCTGCTGGGAATGCTTGCCGCCCTGTTCGTGTGGATGGCGCCGCCGCTGCTGAACGATGCGCGGATCCGCCAGAATCCGGCAATCGCGCAGGACGGTGAGGTTGCGGACGGCAGCTGCCAGACAAGACTGGCCATCACCTTCTGCGATGCCACCCTGACCGCGCCCGGCCCGGACGGCACCGCCTTCCGCTCCGACGTCTCCTACTTCTTCCTCGACATCCATTCCGGCGACTACGACACCGAGGTGGTGCAGAGCGCCGACGACCCGCATCTGCTGACCACGACCCTGGGGCTCGACTATTTCTGGGACCGGGTCCTCTGCTTCGCGGCGGCCGTGGTGCTGCTGGTCGTCGGCGTCATCGGGATGGTCCGCGCCTCGATCGGCCAGCATCGCGGCGAGCGGCAGGCCCTGGCGCTGGACGGCCAGAAGCTGACCCCAGTGGCGGTGACCATCCGGACCCGCCAGAAGGTCCGGAAATCCATCGCCTGGCGGTTCAGCTATCCGTCCGCCGGCCGTGAGGCCAAGGCGAATGTGATGACCGCCAAGGACTTCCTGCCGTTCACGCTCGACGCCAAGGGCAAGCGCGCGCTCGCCGTGACCGGCGCGGCGGGCGGCGTTCCGTTCCTGCTCGATGCCGGGCTGACCCGGATCGAGCTGACCGAGGCGGAGCGGGCGGGGCTGCTCGAAGCGCAGCAGCGGGATCAGGCGGCGGCCGCCTGACCGGTCAGCCCCATAGCGCGTGGAAATGGTGCAGCGGGCCGTGGCCGCCGCCGACCGACAGGCGGCCGCTGGCCTGCAGCGCCCCGGTCAGATAGGACTTCGCCTCGCGCACCGCCGTCTCCAGGTCGGGACGCTGCGGCAGCAGGGCGGCGATCGCGGCCGACAGGGTGCAGCCGGTGCCGTGGGTGTTGCGGGTGGCGATGCGCGGCGCGGTCAGGATGACGGCGCCGGCCGGGCCCAGCAGCAGGTCCGGGCTCTCCGCCTCGTCCTCCAGGTGCCCGCCCTTCAGCAGCACCGCGCGCGGCCCCAGTGCCAGCAGCGCCGCCGCGGTCTCCGGCATCTCCGCCCGGCGCGCGGCCGCCGGCCGGTCCAGCAGGTCGGCCGCCTCCGGCAGGTTCGGGGTGACCAACGCGGCCAGCGGCAGGATCTCCTCGCGCAGGGCGGAGACGGCGTCCTGGCGCAGCAGCCGGTCGCCGCTCTTGGCCACCATGACCGGGTCGACCACCACCTGGGTCAGCCCGTGCCGGCGCAGCGCGTCGGCCACCGCGCGCACGATCCCGGCGGTGGCCAGCATGCCGATCTTGACCGCGTCGATCCGCACATCGGCCAGCAGGCAGTCGATCTGCCGGGTCACGAAGGCCGGCGACACCAGCTCCACCGCCTCGACCCCGCGGGTGTTCTGGGCCACCAGCGCGGTGATGACCGTGGTGCCGTAGGCGCCGAGGGCGGAGAACGCCTTGAGGTCGGCCTGGATGCCGGCGCCGCCGGACGGGTCGGTGCCGGCAATGGTCAGGACGTTGGGGATGGTGCCGGCGGGGATCACGCCGTTCCCCGCCCGTTGGTCACCGCCCCGCGGATCGCCCGGGCGGCGGCCTCCGGGTCGGCGGCGGCGCAGATCGCCGAGACCACGGCGACGCCGTCGGCCCCGGCCGCGACCACGGCGGCGGCCAGGGCCGCATCGATGCCGCCGATGCCGACCACGGGGAGGGGCACCTGCTCGCGCAGGGTGCGGAAGCCGTCGACGCCGATCGCCGGCCGCGCCTCGGCCTTGGTCGAGGTGGCGAAGACCGGGCCGATGCCGGCGTAGTCGGCGATGGCGGCATCGACCGCCCGCGCCTCCGCCGCGTCATGCACGGTGACGCCGATGATCAGCTCAGGGCCTAGCAGCCGGCGCGCGGTCTCCGCCGGCATGTCGCGGTCGCCCAGATGCACGCCGTCGGCGCCGACCGCCAGGGCCACGTCGACCCGGTCGTTGACGATCAGCGGGATGCCCAGCGGCGCCAGCACCGCCTGCAGCTGCCGCGCCGCCTCGATCAGGGACCGGGTGGTGGCGTCGGGGTCGCGCAGCTGCACCAGGGTGACGCCGCCCCGCACCGCCGCCGCGGCCACCGCCGCGACGCCGCGCGGGCCGCTCAGCCGGGTGTCGGTGACGAGATAGACCGACAGGTCGAAGCGTCGCCGCCCGGTCGATCCGAATGCCTGAAATGCCGTGCTCATCCATTCCTCCGCCGTGGCGAAGGGGGCGTCGGCGATCGATCCAAGAGGATCATGGCCCGTGGGCCAGGCATCGCGTGACGGTTCCCTTCGCTGGCATGACCCAGATCAGGTTCGACGGGTATGATCTCAGCCCGAGCGCGGGCACCCCGTGTCACTTCCAGGGCCGAGGCTCGCAAGGGCCGGGCGGGGTGTCAAGCGCGCCCGGCCAAATGAAAGGGCCCGGCCGTCGCCGGCCGGGCCCTTTGCATTGATCAGCCTGCGTCAGATCAGCCCGAGGCCATGATCGGCCTTCAGCCGATCAGCCTGGGAAGGTATAAGCGGTCTTCACCACCGTGTAGAACTCCGCGGCGTAGCGGCCCTGTTCGCGCGGGCCGTAGCTGGAGCCCTTCCGGCCGCCGAACGGCACGTGATAATCCACGCCCGCGGTCGGCAGGTTCACCATCACCATGCCGGCCTGGCTGGCCCGCTTGAAGTGGCTGGCGTATTTCAGGCTCGAGGTCGCGATGCCGGCGGAGAGGCCGAATTCGGTGTCGTTCGCCGTTGCCAGTGCAGCCTCGTAGTCCTTGACCCGGATCACCGAGGCGACCGGCCCGAAGATCTCCTCGCGGCTGATCCGCATGTCGTTGGTGGTCTCGATGAACAGCGCCGGGGACAGGTAGAAGCCCTCGGTCTCGCGGTTCAGCCGCTCGCCGCCGAAGGCCAGCTTGGCGCCTTCCTTGACGCCGATGTCGATGTAGGACAGGTCCTGGTCCAGCTGGCTCTGGTCCACCACCGGGCCCATCTCGGTGCCCTGCTTCAGCGCGTTGTCGACCTTCAGCGACTTCAGCTTCTCGGTCATCGCCGCGACGAAGCGGTCATGGATGCCCTCGGTCACGATCAGGCGGGACGAGGCGGTGCAGCGCTGGCCGGTGGAAAAGAAGGCGCTGTTGGTGGCGGCCCCGACGGCGGTGTTCAGGTCGGCATCGTCGAGGATGACCATCGGGTTCTTGCCGCCCATCTCGAGCTGCACCTTCTTGCCGATCTCGGCGCAGCGCACCGCGATGGCGCGGCCGGTGCCGACAGAGCCGGTGAAGCTGATGGCGTCGATATCGCGGCTGGCGACGAAGGCCTCGCCGACCACCGAGCCGCGGCCCATCACCAGGTTGAACACACCGGACGGCACGCCGGAGTCGATGATGATCTGCGACAGGGCCCAGGCGCTGCCCGGCACCAGGTCGGCCGGCTTGAACACGACGCAGTTGCCGTAGGCCAGGGCCGGGGCGATCTTCCAGGCCGGGATCGCGATCGGGAAGTTCCACGGCGTGATCAGGCCGATGACGCCCATCGGCTCCCGCGTGATCTCGACATCGATGCCGGGGCGGACCGAGGCCAGCTTCTCACCCTGGATGCGCAGCACCTCGCCGGCGAAGAACTTGAAGATCTGGCCGGCGCGGGCGGCCTCGCCGATGCCCTCGGGCAGGGTCTTGCCCTCCTCGCGCGACAGCAGCCGGCCCAGCTCTTCCTTCTTCGCCAGGATGGTGTTGCCGATCTTGTCCAGCAGGTCGTGCCGCTCCTGCAGCGTGGTCATCGACCACTTCGGGAAGGCGGCGCGGGCCGCGGCGATCGCCTGCTCCGCCTGGGCGCGGTCGGCGCGGGTGTATTCGCCCACCACGTCCGACAGGTCCGACGGGTTCACGTTCTTCGCGGCGTCCGGGCCTTCGACCCAGGATCCGGCGATGTAATTGGCGTGGACGCTCATTTCGTTCCCTCTCTCGACCTATTGTCGGATGAATGGCTACTGGATAGGTCGTGCCGATATCCGATGCAACAAGGCTATGGCGTTTCGTCTTCCGTCATGGCCGGCATGTCGGCCTCGGGTACGTCCAGCTCCAGAAGCGG
The DNA here is from genome assembly GCF_052115705.1 of Inquilinus sp. 2KB_23. NCBI lineage: Bacteria > Pseudomonadati > Pseudomonadota > Alphaproteobacteria > Rhodospirillales > Rhodospirillaceae > Inquilinus > Inquilinus sp. 2KB_23. Next base: position 65,397 of record NZ_JBFRHF010000001.1, read on the forward strand.
CGCCGCCTTGTCCATCGGCAGTTCCTCGACCTGGCGCAGCTTGCGGTGGATGGCGCGGGTGCGGGTGCCGATCTGCTGGATCACGTTCTGCCCTTCCTGCAGCTTCTTGCCGACCTTGTCCATCAGCTCGCCATAGCTCTGGAACTCCGCCTTGACCGCGCCCAGCACCTGCCAGATCTCGGCCGATTTGTGCTGGATGGCGAGGGTGCGGAAGCCCATGCGCAGGCTGGACAGGAAGGCGCCCAGCGTGGTCGGGCCCAGGATGGTGACGCGGTACTGCTCGCGCACCGATTCGCGCAGGCCGGGCCGGCGCAGGATCTCGGCGAACAGCCCCTCGGTCGGCACGAACAGCACCGCGAAATCGGTGGTGACAGGCGGATAGATGTATTTGGTGGCGATCTTCTTGGCCTCGTCGCGGATCCGCCGGTCCAGCTGCCGGCCTGCCGCCTCGGCCGCCACGGTATCGCCGGCCTCCAGCGCCAGGTTCAGCCGCTCGTAATCCTCCTGCGGGAACTTGCTGTCGACCGGCAGCAGCACGCCTTCGGGCAGGCGGATGGCGAACTCCACCGTCTCGGAACTATCCGGCCGCGGCCGGGCGTTGCGCACCAGCTGGTCCTCGGTCAGCACCTGCTCCAGCAGGGCGTCCAGCTGCTCCTCGCCGAAGGTGCCGCGGGTCTTCACGCCGGACAGCATCTTCTTCAGGTCGCCGACGCCGCCGGCCAGCACCTGCATCTCGCCCAGGCCCTGATGCACCCGCTCCAGCCGCTCGCTCACGGTCTGGAACTGGGCCTGCAGCCGGGTCTCCAGCGTCGCCTGCAGCTTCTCGTCGACGGTGGCGCGCATCTGCTCCAGCTTCGCCTCATTCTCCTGGCGCAGCTTCTGCAGGTTCAGGTCCAGCGTCTCGCGCAGCCGGCCCTGGCTCTGCGCCATCGATTCGGACAGGGCCTGCAGCCGGGTGGCGACGGTGTCCAGCCGGGTCTGCTGGGTCTCGCCGATCGCCCGCATCGCGCCGACCAGCGTCTCGCCGGTGTGGCGCAGGGACGCCGCGATCTCCTGCCGCTGGCGGCTGTCGCGGGCCTCGGCCGAGGCTTCGGCGCGACGCTCCGCCGTCTGCAACTCCTGCTCCACCCGGCCCAGGTCGCGGCGCAGATCCTCGATCGCGCCGGTCAGCGGGCTCAGATCCAGCCGGGTCCGCCGGAACAGCGCGACCAGCAGGGTCAGCAGCGCGACGCCGAGGATGACGAGGCCGAGGATGCGGAGATCGATCGAGGCGAGGTCGAAATTCATAAGCTCATCCGGATGCGGGACCGGCAGAACACCCCAGACCGCTCACCCGCGCAAGGTGCTTCGGCCGGCGAAGATGGCGCGGCCGCCCAGCGCCTCCTCAATCCGCAGCGCCGCATTCCATTTCGCCATCCGCTCCGACCGGGCGAAGGACCCGACCTTCAGCTGGCCGACGCCCCAGCCGACCACCAGGTCGACGATGGTGGTGTCCTCGCTCTCGCCCGAGCGGGCGGAGACGATGCCGGTCAGCCCGACCGCCTTCGCCGCATCCCAGGCCGCCCTGGTCTCGGTCAGGGTGCCGCGCTGGTTCGGCTTGATCAGCACGGTGGTGCAGGCCCGTGTCGCCGCGGCCTCGCGCACCCGCGCCGCATCGGTGACCAGGAAATCGTCGCCGACGATCTGCACCCGGTCGCCGATCGCCGCGGTGATGGCCCGGAAGCCGGCGGCATCGTCCTCCGCCACCGGGTCCTCGACCGACAGGATCGGCCAGCGCCGGGTCCAGCCGGCGACCAGCTCGACCATCTCGCCGGTGTCGCGCTCCCGCCCCTCGAAGCGGTAGCGGCCGTCGCGGCCGAATTCGGAGGCGGCGACATCCAGCGCGATCGCGACCTCATCGCCCGGCCGGCGGCCGGCGGTCTCGATGGCGCGGACCAGCATGTCCAGCGCCTCGGCCGAATCGGCGAAGGCCGGCCAAAAGCCGCCTTCGTCGGCGACGCCGCACAGCTTGCCGGACTCGGCCATCAGCGACCCGGCGGCGCGGTAGACCTCCGCGGTCCAGTCCAGCGCCTCGGCGAAGCTGCCGGCGCCGGGGCAGATCACCATGAAGTCCTGCAGGTCCAGCCGCCGTCCGGCATGGGCGCCGCCGCCGAAGATCTGGATCTCCGGCAGGGGCAGCAGCACGGCATCGTCGCCGCCGAGATGGCGCCACAGCGGCAGGCCGGCGGCGGCCGCGGCAGCATGGGCCGTGGCCATCGACACGGCGATGGTGGCGTTGCCGCCCAGCCGCGCCTTGTTCGCGGTGCCGTCCAGGCCGATCAGGGCCTGGTCCAGCCCGGCCTGGTCGGAAGCGTCGAAGCCGGCCAGGGCGCGGGCGATCTCACCATTCACCGCATCGACCGCGCCGCGCACGTCATGGCCGCCGAAGCCGGTGCCGCCGTCGCGCCGGTCCAGCGCCTCGCCCGAGCCGGTGGAGGCCCCGGCTGGGGCGATGGCGCGGCCGATCGCGCCGCCCTCCAGCCGGATCTCGGCCTCCACGGTCGGCCGGCCGCGGCTGTCCCACACGCGGCGGCCACGGATCTCGGCGATGGTGGTGCGGGTCACAGGCTCAACTCCTCGGCCCAGGCGATGCGGATCTGGGCCAGTCTGTTCGGCGGGGCCAGCAGCAGCGGTTTCGCCACCCGGCGCACCCGGTCCTTCTGTGCGGAGTCGGTGAGGTATTCGACCGGGGACTTGCCGTCGACCCGGGCCAGCAGCAGCCCGGGCAGCAGCCGCGCGGCGCGGGCCTCGAAGGCGGCGGCCGGTTCCCAGTCCACGCCGGCGAGATAGGCGACGGCCAGCGCGTCGAAGCAAGCCAGGAACTGCCCGGCCGATTCGGGCCGCCACAGCCCCTTCAGCAGCAAATGATTCAGGCAGAAGGCGAGGTCGAAGGCCGGGTCGCCCCACCAGGCGCATTCGGCGTCGATGAACACCGGGCCTTGCGGTCCGATCAGGATGTTCTTCGGGCTGACGTCGCCATGGACCAGCGCCCGCTTGGTCGCCCGCGTGGTCTCGACCAGGGCCAACAGCGCGTCGGCGCAATCCGGATGCGCGGCCGCGGTCGCGACCAGATAGGGCTCCAGCCGGATGTCGTAGAAGATGCCGTCGGTCGGGAATTCGGCCGCCAGACCCGGATCCGCCGCCGTCGCCGCATGGATCCTGACCAGCCGCCGTCCCACCTCGGCCGCGACCGCCGGATCGGCCTGGCCGTCGCGCAGTTGGGCCTTCCACACCGGGTGGTCCTCCGGCGCCAGATAGGCCATGGCCAGGGCGCCGGCGGCATCGTCCTGGCCCAGCAGGGCCGGCACCGCCTGCGGCACGATGCCGGCGGCCACCCGCATCCAGCGCGCCTCATACAGGTTGCGCACCACCGGCGCCTGCCAGTCGGCCGCGACCCGCAGCTTCGGCAGGGCCCGCTTGACGCAGACCGGGCCGGCGGCCAGGTCGACCCGCCAGATGTCGGAGGAGACGCCGCCGGTCAGCGCGGTGAAGCGCGGCGTCTCGCCCGGGCCCGCCAGCCCCATCCGGCGCAGGGCCGGCAGCAGGTCGGGGGCCGTCATCGGGTCAATAGGTGGCGCGGCCGCCGGACAGGTCGAACACGGCGCCGGTGGTGAAGCTGTTCTCGGCCGAACACAGCCAGGCGATCATCGACGCCGCCTCCTCGACCTTCAGGAAGCGGGCGCGGGGGATGCGCGACAGCATGTAGTCGATATGCTCCTGGCTGATCTGCTCCAGGATCCGGGTCTTTGCGGTGGCCGGGGTGACGCAGTTGACCGCGATGTCCTGGCCGGCCAACTCCTTGCCCAGCGACTTGGTCAGGGCGATCACGCCCGACTTGGCGGCGGAATAGGCGCTGGCGTTCGGGTTGCCCTCCTTGCCGGCGATCGACGAGACGTTGACGATGCGGCCATAGCCGCGGGCGATCATCCCCGGCACCACCGCGCGGCAGCAGTAGTAGACCGCGTTCAGGTCCAGCTCGATCACCTGGCGCCAAGTGTCGATCGGATAGTCCCAGGTCTTCACCGAAGGCCCGGCGATGCCGGCGTTGTTGATCAGGATGTCGATCTGGCCCTGGGCCTCGACCGCGGCGGCGATCGCGGCCGCGTCGGTGACGTCGATGGCGGTGCCGGTGGCGCCCATCGCCTTCGCCGTCTGCTCGACCAGCGCCTGGTCGCGGTCCCACAGCACCACCCGGGCGCCGGAGGCGATGAAGCGTTCGGCGACGGCGCGGCCGATGCCCTGCGCCCCGCCGGTGACGACGGCGATCTTGCCGTCGAGGTCGATCCTGTTCATCTGCGTTTCCCCGTCTTCCGTCGTTTCTGCCTGTCATGCCCGGGCCTGGCCCGGGCATCCAGAGTCTGTCGAGACCCTCTGGATTGCCGGGTCAAGCCCGGCAATGACAGTAAGGGAGTGGTCCGTGCCCCGAGCCTACAGCGCCCGCACCACGACCGTCTCCTCCGCCGCGCGCGCCAGTGGGTTGCGCAAAGGCCGGCCGAAGGCGGCGGCCTCGATCTCGAAGCGGTCGCCGGGCTCGGGCTTGATGCCGTCGGTGACGCTCAGCGTCGCCGTGCCGAAGAAGTGCAGGTGCACGTCGCCGGGCCGGCGGAACAGGCCGTATTTGAAGTGGTGGTGCTCCAGATTGGCGATCCAATGGCTCATATTGGCCTCGCCGCTCAGGAACGGCTTCTCCCAGATCACCTGGTTGCCGCGGGTGATCCGGCTGGTGCCGCGCACGTCGTCCGGCAGCGGGCCGATCAGCAGCTCCGGCCCGACCGAGCACTGCCGCAGCTTGGAATGGGCCAGCAGCAGGTAGTTCTGCCGCTCGGTGATGTGATCGGAGAACTCGTTGCCGATGGCAAAGCCGACGCGCCAGGGCGTGCCGTCCGGCCCGACCAGGTAGCAGCCGGTGATCTCCGGCTCCTCGCCGCCGTCCAGGGCGAAGTCGGGCATGGTCAGCGGCTGCTCACCGGCGACCACGATCGAGCCGTCGCCCTTGTAGAACCATTCCGGCTGGACCCCGGCCTTGCCGCCCGCCTGGCCCCCGGCCGGCTTGCCGCCGGCGATGCCGTCACGGAACATCTTCATGCTGTCGGTCAGCTTTTCCGCCTCGCCCAGAGTCTTGTGCATCTGGTCGCGGGCGTCGGCGCTGCCGAGATGGGTCAGCCCCGTGCCGGTGACGATGCAATGCGCCGGGTCGGGATGGTCTAGCGGCACCAGCAGCCGGCCCTCGGCGATGACGGCGGCGTAGGAGTCGGTGCCGTCGCCCTCATCGGCCGCGACCAGCTCGGCAATGCCCTTGCGCGCGCCGATCGCCGCCTGGGCGAGGTCGTAGGTGGTCTCGAAGACCGACAGCAGCTTCAGCGTGTCGCCGCCGCCGGAGACGACGCCGACGCGACGTTCGCCGGCCTGGGTGCGGATCTGGATCAGGTTCATCTTTTTTGCCTCACAATCCCGTGGCCCAGCCGGCATCGACCACGAAGGTCTGGCCGGTGCACAGGGCGCTATCATCGGCGGACAGCCACAGCACCATCTGGGCCAGGTGCACCGGCATCACATAGTCGGGGATGCACTGGTCCTCGGCCCGGCGGGCATCGGCCTCCGGTGTCAGCCACAAATCCTTCTGGCGCTGGGTGATGACCCAGCCCGGCATCACGGTGTTGACCCGGATGTGCTGCTTGCCCCAGTCGCGGGCCAGGCCGCGGGTCAGCCCCTCGACCCCGGCCTTGGCCGTGGTGTAGGCGGGCATGTTGCCCTGCTTCAGCCGCCAGGAGACCGAGCCGAAATTGATGATCGAACCGCCGCCGGCCGCCTGCATCATCGGCTGCACCGCCTGGGCGGCAAAGAACTGGTGGCGCAGGTTCACCGCCATGCGGTCGTCCCAATAGTCGGGCTCGACCGTCTCGGGGGCGTGGCGCTGGTCGTGCGCCGCGTTGTTGACCAGGATGCGGATCGGCCCGACGGCCTCCTTGGCCTCGGCCACCGCCTTGCGCAGGTCGGCGATGTCGCGCAGGTCGCAGCGGCGGAACACCGGCGCGGCCAGGCCCTCGGCCTTCAGCCGGTCGACCAGGGCGGTCGACGCCTCCTCGTTGATATCGACGAAGAAGACGCGCGCCTGCTGGCGACAGAAATGCTCGACGATGCTCTCGCCGATGCCGCTGCCGCCGCCCGACACGAAGACGGGTTTGTCGCGCAGCGATGGATAACTTGCGTAGTCGGTCATGATGATCCGCTTGGCCAGAATAGAGAGCGGCCCGCCCCGATCAGGGGCGGGCCTGCGGTTCGATCGTCAGTGGCTGTCGCGCGGCACGGCATGGCCGCGGCTGCCGACCAGGAAGTCGAGGTCGGCGCCCTTGTCGGCCTGCATCACGTGCTGGACATACAGCGACTGGTAGCCGCCCTTCATCGTCGGCTCCGGCGGCGACCACAGCTTGCGCCGCTCGGCCAGCACCTCGTCCGAGACCTCGAGATGCAGGCGCCGGTTGGCGACGTCCAGCTCGATCATGTCGCCGTCCTGCACCAGGGCCAGCGGGCCGCCGGCGGCCGCTTCCGGCGCCGTGTGCAGCACCACCGTGCCGTAGGCCGTGCCGCTCATGCGCGCGTCGGAGATGCGGACCATGTCGCGCACGCCCTTCTTCAGCACCTTCTGCGGCAGCGCCATGTTGCCGACCTCGGCCATGCCGGGATAGCCCTTCGGGCCGCAGTTCTTCAGCACCATGATGCAGGTCTCGTCGATGTCGAGATCGGGGTCGTCCACCCGTGCCTTGTAGTGCTCGATGTTCTCGAACACGACGGCGCGGCCGCGATGCTGCATCAGCTCCGGCGTGGCGGCGGAGGGCTTCAGCACGGCACCGTCCGGCGCCAGGTTGCCCTTCAGCACGGTGATGCCACCCTGCTTCACCAGCGGGTTGTCCCAGGCCCGGATCACCTCCGGGTTCCAGTTGGCGGTGTTCTTGACGTTCTCCCACATCGACTTGCCGGTGACGGTCGGGGCGTCCTTGAACAGCATGCCGTTCTCGCCCAGCGCCCGGGTCACCGCGGGGACACCGCCTGCGTAGTAGAAATCCTCCATCAGGAAGCGGCCCGACGGCATCAGGTCGACCAGGGTCGGCACGTCGCGGCCGAACTCGTCCCAGTCCTTCAGTTCGAACTGGATGCCGACGCGGCCGGCGATGGCCAGCAGATGGATGACCGCGTTGGTCGACCCGCCGATGGCGCCGTTGACGCGGATGGCGTTCAGGAAGTTCTCGCGGGTCAGGATCTTCGAGATGCGCAGGTCCTCATGCACCATCTCGACGATGCGGCGGCCGGTCATGTGGGCGATGACGTAGCGGCGGGCGTCGACCGCCGGGATCGCGGCGCAGCCGGTCAGGCTCATGCCCAGCGCCTCGGCCATCGAATTCATGGTGCTGGCCGTGCCCATGGTCATGCAGTGGCCGGCGGAGCGGGACTGCCCGGCCTCGGCCTCCATGAACTGCTGCAGGCTGATGACGCCGGCCTTCACGTCGGCGTCGAACTGCCAGACGCTGGTGCCCGACCCGATGGTCTGGTCCTGGTAGCGGCCGTTCAGCATCGGCCCGCCGGAAACGACGACGGCGGGGATGTCGCAGCTGGCGGCGCCCATCAGCAGCGACGGGGTGGTCTTGTCGCAGCCGGTCAGCAGCACGACGCCGTCGATCGGGTTGGCGCGGATCGCCTCCTCGACATCCATCGCCGCCAGGTTGCGGTACAGCATCGCGGTCGGCCGCAGGTTGGTCTCGCCGGTCGAGAACACCGGGAACTCCAGCGGGAAGCCGCCCATCTCCCACACGCCGCGCTTCACATGCTCCGCCAGCTTGCGGAAATGCGCGTTGCAGGGGGTCAGCTCGGAGAAGGTCTGGCAGATGCCGATCACCGGGCGGCCGTCGAACACATGGTCCGGCAAACCCTGGTTGCGCATCCAGCTGCGATGGAGGAAGCCGTCCTTGTCGTGCGGGCCGAACCAGGCCGCAGAGCGGAGGGGTTTCTTGTTGTTGTTGTCGCTGGCGTCGTCAGCCATCACGGGGTCCTTGTCTGGCTAGGCTGTGGTCAGGGCGTTGGAATCATGTGCGGCAGGGCGCGGCGGAGATCCTCCACCGCATCTTCGAGCAGGACGCGCATCGCCTGGCGCGCCGCCTCCGGCTCCCGCGCCAGGATTGCGTCGCGCACCGCGCGGTGGCGCGGCAGCGAGATCTGCAGCGCGCCGGGTTCGTTGTTGGTGATGCGAAAGCTGGTTGCCATCGCGGTCTCGATCAGGGCGCCGAGCGGGTGCAGGAACTCGTTGTTCGAGGCCGCCAGGATCGATTGGTGGAAGCGCAGGTCGGGCTCGATCGAGGCGTCGCCGTCCGGCGCCGCCTCCATGTCCGAGAAGGCGCGGGCGATGGCCTCGCGCTGGGTGTCGGTCGCGCGCTCCGCCGCCATCGACGCGGCCGCGGGCTCGATGACCTGGCGGATCTCGAACAGGTCCTTGGCCAGGCGCTCGATCGGCTGGGTGGCGAACTGCCAGGCCAGCAGGTCGGGGTCCAGCATGTTCCATTCGTCGCGCGGCCGCACCCTTGTGCCGGTCTTGGGCCGGGATTCGACCAGCCCCTTGGCCGCCAGCACCTTGATCGCCTCACGCAGCGCGGTGCGGCTGACCGAGAACTGCACCGACAGGTCGGCTTCGTTCGGCAGCACGGTGCCGGGCTGCACGTCGCCGCGCACGATCCGCACGCCGATGTCGTAGGCGATCTGGCCGTGCAGCGACCGGCGGGAGAAGGTCTTGCTGCTGCGGGAATGCTCGACCATGACTCTCGCCCGCGGTGGCTGGCCGCCTGGGGGGAGCGGTTCGGCCGGATGGTCTTCCCCCTTGTCGCGCCCGGGCGCGGCGGGATCCGCCGTCACGGGCGGGTAGGGCACGCCCGTCATTGGCGGAAGCCTTTCCGGATCAGCGGCGGCCGCGGCCCGGCGATCCCGTTGCGGCCGACCTGCAGGCTGGCGTCGCGCAGGGCAATGGTCTTGACGTAGACCATCCGGATGCCGTCCATGGAGACGGCATTCTCATCGCTCTTCTCGACCACGGCCTTTCCCCAGCGGCACGATCAGACTTGCCGATCGTGCTCTTTGCTATTCATCATACAAATAGAGTATTGGGCTGTCTCAAGATCGGCGTCAAGCATTGCCGAAAGGGAGAAACGGAATGGCGGTGGAGACGGTGCGGCTGCGGGCGGGGGCGAGCGGCCTCGACCTTGTGCCGGCGATCGGCGGCGGGATCGCCGCCTACTGGACCGGCACCGGGGAAGCCCGGCGCGACTGGCTGCGGCCGGCCACCGCCGCCGCTCTGGCGGCGGGCGACCCGCTCGGCCTCGGCAACTTCCCGCTGACCCCGTTCTCGAACCGGATCCGCGAAGGCCGCTTCCGCTTCCAGGGGCGGGAGGTGGCGCTGCCCCTGAACACGGCGGCGGAACGGCATCAACTGCACGGCTATGGCTGGCAGCGGCCCTGGCGGGTGCTGGAACAGTCGGCGACCCACTGCGCCATCGGCTACGACCACGCGGCCGACGCCTGGCCTTTCCCCTATCATGCCCGGCAGGACTTCACCCTGAGCGAGGCCGGGCTCGACCTGGCGATCTCGGTCGAGAACACCGGCGATACGGCGATGCCGGCCGGGCTGGGCCAGCACCTCTACTTCCCGCGCACCCCCGCCACCACCGTTACCGCCGGGATCACCGGGATGTGGGCCAATGACGCCGAGGTGATGCCGCTGGAACTGGTCGAGCCGCCGCCGGGCAAGGACCTGCGCCGCGGCTTCCGGCCGGAGGATGTGCGGACCGACAACACCTTCACCGACTGGGACCGCCGGGCGGTGATCGAGTGGCCGGAGCGGCGGGCCTGGATCGCGATCGAGGCCGAGGCGCCGCTCGACTTCCTGGTCTGCTACGCACCCGACGACCCTTATGTCTGCGTCGAGCCGGTCAGCAACATCACCGACGCCTTCAATCTCGCCGAGGCCGGCCGCACCGACACCGGGACGACGGTGCTGCAGCCCGGCGAGGTGCTGCGCGGCGTGATCCGCCTGCGGCCGGAGGTGGTGGCGTAGCGGTGTAGGTGGGTTCGCGCCAGCGAACCCAACATCTTTCTGTGGCGCGTTGGGTTCGTCGAGGCGAACCCAACCTACGTCGAAGAATCAGTGTTGAATGCCATCTGACTCACAATTTCAGGTCGGCTAATTATCTTGCTCGGCGCCCCGGATCGGCCGGCGACTCGAAGGTCGCCCGGCCCCCGCGCGCACCTTCCGGAACGGCTGTTCACCAGGCTTTCTGCGGCTTTCCGGCTGATGTAGACCTCATCCATCCGTACCGCCCCGGCGCGACCTCGCCCCGGGGCGTCCGTTTGTGAGGGACACGCGCCATGACCAAGGTTCTGCTGCTCGGCGGGGGAAAGATCGGCACCTGCATCACCGCGTTGCTGACCGCCACCGGGGACTACCAGCTCACCGTCGGCGACCAGGATCAGGGCATGCTCGACCGGCTCGAGGGCAATGTCGCCAAGCGCCAGCTGCGCTTCGACGACGCCCAGGCGCTGCGCGACGCGGTGTCCGGCCACGACGTCGTGATCTCGGCCGCGCCGTTCCACCTGACGCCGCTGATCGCCGAGGCGGCGAAGGACCGCGGCGCCCATTACTTCGACCTGACCGAGGACGTCGAGAGCACCCGCCGGGTCAAGGCCCTGGCCGAGGGCGCGAAGACCGCCTTCACCCCGCAATGCGGCCTGGCCCCGGGCTTCATCTCGATCGTCGGCTACGACCTGGCCAAGCGCTTCGACGAGCTGCACACCGTGCACATGCGCGTCGGCGCCCTGCCGGTCTATCCGTCGAACGCGCTGAAGTACAACCTGACCTGGTCGACCGACGGCCTGATCAACGAGTACTGCAACCCCTGCGAGGCGATCCATGAGGGCGAGCTGCGCGAGGTGCTGCCGCTCGAGGGCATGGAGCACATCTCGCTCGACGGCATCGACTACGAGGCGTTCAACACCTCGGGCGGCCTGGGCACGCTGTGCGAGACGCTGGAGGGCAAGGTCAAGTTCCTGAACTACAAGACCGTGCGCTATCCCGGCCATCGCGACATCGTCAAGATCCTGGTCAACGAGCTGCAGCTGGGGCAGCGCCGCGACATCCTGAAGGACGTGCTCGAGGCCTCGATCCCGATGACCAAGCAGGACGTGGTCCTGATCTTCGTCACCGCCTGGGGCAAGAAGGACGGCCGGCTGATGCAGGAGACCTACGCCAAGAAGGTCTACGCCAAGGAGATCGGCGGCCAGCTTTGGAGCGCGATCCAGGTCACCACCGCGGCGGGCATCTGTGCCATGGTCGACCTGCACCGCGCCGGCCAGCTGCCGCAGAGCGGCTTCGTGCGGCAGGAGCAGGCCAACCTGTCCGACTTCCTGGCCAACCGCTTCGGCCAGCACTACGCCTGAGAACCGGGCACAAGAATCGGGTTTAGGGAAGAAACGGGAAAGGTCGCGGCCGAGGTCGCGACCTTTTCATTTGGCTCAGGGCATTTGCAGCAATCGGTGCCGCAGCAGGCTCTGCATGTCGCGCCGCCCGTCGACAACGCAATGGACGACCACCGCGTCCTCGCGGATCCGATAGATGATGCGGTAGGGCTTGTGGTGGGCCTCGCGGAACTGAGCCAGTCCGAGGGCGCGCAATTCCTTCGAGATGCTGCCGCGTGATGGCAGGTTTGCCAGCCGCCGGATCACGTCGTTCAGGGATCGGAGGATACGACGAGCGTTCTCCGCTGAATCGTGCTCGGCGATAAAGTCGACAATGCTTTCGAGGTCCCGTTCCGCTTCCCGCAGCACGATGACCGGCAGGGACACGGGGATCAATCCTTGAGGCGGGCCTCGAGGCGGGCTTCCAGGTCGGCAAAGACGTCCTCGGCCGGCCGGAACCTGCCCGCTTCATAGTCGCGCTCGCCCAGCGCCAGGATCTTCAGCAGCGCCAGCGTTTCCTGGGTCTCTTCGTAGCTGTCGATGTCCTGCAGCACCGCCTTGGCTTCGCCGTTGACGGTGATGATGAAGGGCTCCTGCCCCTCCCGCAGCCCCTGGATCACCTCCGGGGCATGGGCTTTCAGATAGCTGATCGGCTTGATGCGGTCGGACAGTTTCATCGCGGCCTCCTGGGCTCAGTCCGAATATAGACCGAATTCGGACCTGCGGAAAGTCGGCTACTCCCGCCCCAGCAGCCCGTCGACGATCATGGTGGCGATGCCGCTGGGCACGAAGGAGGCCTTCACCGCCTTGCGGTCGTAGCCGGTGTCGACCCAGTCCCAGAAGGCGATCGGCTCGCGCGCATCGGCCTCGGCATAGGCCTCGATGAAGCGGTCGAGCAGGCCGGTCGGCGACTTCTTGAAGTGCAGGTAGCGCCAGTGCAGCTGCCGCAGCGCCTCGGCGGCCGGGCGGCCCTCGCGCGTCATCAGGATCAGCGCCGCCATCAGCCCGGCGCGGTCGGAGCCGGACTTGCAATGCACCAGGATCGGATGCTCCGCCGCGTCCAGCACCCGCCGGATCTGGTGCAGCACGCTGACCTTGGGCGCGTCGCGCGACTTCAGGGTCAGGTCGACCAGCGTGATGCCGTGGCGGCGACAGGCCTCGGCCTCGCGGCGGTACGAGCCGCAGTCGCGTGGGCCGCGCAGGTTGATGATGGTGCGGATGCCGTCGCGGGCCATGCCGCGGATCTGGTAGGGCAGGGGCTGGCCCGAGCGCCACACGCCGGGCGCGAACTCGACCCGCGTGTTGACGAAGGTGCGGAACGCGCAATGGTCGACGATCCAGCTGTCGAACGCGTCGGCCAGGCGGCCCCAGCCCTTTCGGGGCTGATCGGGAACGGCGTCGGTCATGTCCATGTCGATGGGGGGCCCAGAAAGACGAAGCCCGGCGGATGGGACCGCCGGGCTGTCTGCGGCTATGGTCTGCTCGCTCAGTTGCGGTTGCCGAGCAGCCGCAGCAGGAACATGAACAGGTTGAGGAAGTTCAGATACAGCGTGAGGGCGCCCCAGACCGCGGTCTTGGTCTCGACCTCATGGCCCTGCCCCTCGGCATACTGCTCCTTCAGCCGCTGGGTGTCGTAGGCGATCAGGCCGGCGAAGATCAGCACGCCGAGCACGCTGATGACGAAGGCCAGGCCGCTCGAGGCCAGGAAGATGTTGACCAGGCTGGCGATGATGATGCCGAACAGGCCCATCACCAGGAACGAGCCGAAGGCCGACAGGCTGCGCTTGGTGGTGTAGCCGTACAGGCTCAGGCCTGCGAAGGACGCCGCGGTGATGAAGAACACCCGCACCACGCTCTCGCCGGTATAGGCCATCAGCACCGGCGCCAGGCCGATGCCCTGCAGGGCGACGAACGCCCAGTACAGAGTCTGCAGCGTGGACGCGCTCATCGAGCGGATGCCCATGCTCATCCAGAAGATCAGGCCGATCGGCGCCAGCAGCGCAACCCAGCCCAGCCCGGTCAGGCCGACCCGCCCGAAGGCGTTCACGGCCAGGAAGGTGCCGCCGAGCGGGGTGAACATCACCAGCGCGGCGGTGATGCCGCTGATCAGCAGGCCCCCAGCCATGTACCAGTAGATCCGCAGCATGTACTGCCGCAGACCCTCGTCGAACGCCGCACGCTCGATGGCGTGCGCATTGGCGCCCGGCCCCGTCGCGTAACGGCCCTGTGGATCGAAGGCCATCTCAAAACCTCTATGGGTGGTGAAGAACCACGCGGCTGAAATATTGGCAGCGCGGGGCCAACATACAACAGGTGCGGCCTGCGCCGAAGGGCCTCAGGTGAAGCCGGTCCAGAAAGGCCTCAACCGGCCTATTCGTTGCGCAGCAGCGGCGCCGCCTTCTGGCCCAGCGCGACCCAGGTGCCGAGGAAGCCGAAGCCCAGGGTGATGGCGACGCACAGGCCGGCGGTGCCCAGCAGGGTCAGCGGCAGGAAGGTCCAGCCGATCTTCATGACATAGGTCAGAACGCCCCAGGCGGCGATGGTGCCGAGGACGCAGGCGATCGCGGCGGTCAGCAGGCCCAGCAGCCCGTATTCGATCAGGAAGGCGCGCATCACGTCGCCGCGGGTGGCGCCCAGCACCTTCAGCACCACCGCGTCGTAGATCCGCCGCCGGTGTCCGGCCGCGACCGCCCCGGCCAACACCAGCGCGCCGGCCAGCAGGGTGATGCCGGCGGTGGACCGCACCGCGGTGCCGATCTGGGACAGCAGCGCGTTCACCGTCTCCAGCGCATCCTTCAGGCGCACCGTGGTGACGTTGGGGAAGGCGTCGGTCACCGCCCGCTGCAGCCCCGGCTCCGCCGCCGGCGGCACCTTCACCGTGGCCAGCCAGGTGTGCGGCGCGGCCGACAGCGGCTTCGGCGACATGATCAGGGTGAAATTGATGCCCAGCGTGCCCCAGTCGATCTCGCGGATGTTGGCGACCTCGGCGTCGATGTCGCGGCCCAGCACGTTCAGGGTCATGCGGTCGCCCGGCTTCAGCCCGAAGGCGCCGGCGATCTCCTGCGATGTCGAGACCTTGGGCGGGCCGTCGTAATCGGCCGGCCACCATTCGCCCTGCAGGATCTTGTCCTTGGGCGGCTTGGCGGTGGCGTAGGTGATGCCGCGGTCGCCGCGCAGCACCCAGCCGGCGGTCTTGGGGTCGACCACCGCCTTCTCCACCGGCACGCCGTTGACCGAGACGATGCGGCCCCGCAGGCTCGGCACCTCGGCCAGGTCGCTGGCGCCCGATGTGCCCTGGATCAGGGCGTCGAACTGGTCCTTCTGCGACTTCTGGACATCGACGAAGAAGAAGGACGGCGCGGCGCCGGGCAGGGTGTCCTGGATCTGGCGGTCCATGTTGCCCTGGATCAGGGCGATCGCCGCCAGCACGGTCAGGCCCAGCCCGAGCGACAGCACGATCTGCGGCGTCGGCGCGCCCGGCCGGTGCAGGTTGGCCAGGGCCAGCCGCAGGCCCGGCCGGCGCGGCCGCGGCGCCCGGCGCAACAGCGCCATGACGCCCAGCGCAGTGCCGTGGAACAGGCCGATCGCGGCGATGGCGCCGGCCACGAAGATCGCGGCCAGCATCGTGTCGGAGGCGGTGGCCACGGCCAGGGCGGCCAGCGCCGCGCCGCACAGCGCGGTGGCGGCGATGAAGATGGCGGCGGGGCGGATGTGGCGCGGCGCCACCCGGTCGCGGAACAGCGCCGCGGCCGGGGTGCGGGCGGCGCGGGCCAGCGGCCACAGCGAGAAGGTCAGGGCGGTCAGCAGGCCGAAGCCGGCGGCCAGCAGCAGGGCACCGGGATAGACGCCGATCCTGGTCTCCACCGGCAGCAGCCCGTCGATCAGGGCGGCCACGGCCGGCGGGGCCGCAGCGCCGACGCCCAAGCCGATGACGATGCCCAGGCCGGCCAGCACCAGCACCTGGATCAGATAGGTCTCGAAGATCAGCCGGCCGGGCGCCCCCAGGCATTTCAGCGTGGCGATGGTGGCCAGCCGGGCGTCGAGCCAGGCGCGCACCGCGTTGCCGACCCCGGCGCCGCCGACCAGCAGCGCGGTCAGCCCGACCAGGGTCAGGTACATGGTCAGCTGGTCGATGGTCCGGCGCAGCGACGGCGCCGCGTCGCGGTCGTCGCGGATCCGCCAGGTGCCGTCGGGGAAGCGAGTCTTCAGACCGGTGGCGAAGGCGTGGGCGTCGCTGCCGCGCGGCAGCGCCAGGCGATAATCGTAGGCCAGCATCGAGCCGGGCTGGACCAGCCCGGTCGCGTCCAGCGCGCCGCGGCCGATCATCAGCCGCGGGCCGATCGAAAAGCCGTTGCCGCCCGCCTTGTCGGGTTCGCGCGCAATGGTGCCGCGCAGCTGCAGCACCGCATCGCCGACCGCGATCCGGTCGCCGACGGCCAGGCCCAGCCGCGCCGCCACCTCCGGGTCGGCCACCGCGCCCCAGACGCCGTCGCGCTGCGCCAGGGCGGCCTGCAGGTCGCCGCCCTCGTCCAGCTCGGCCTTGCCGTACAGCGGATAGGCGCCGTCGACCGCCTTCAGCTCGACCAGCGTGGTCGATTCGTCCTTCGGGCTGCGGGCCATGCCGCGGGTCTCGACCACCTCGGCCACCCGGCCGGCGGCATCCAGCTCGGCCCGCTCCGCCGCGGTCGCCGGCTCGTACAGCCGGTGCAGCGCCACGTCGCCGCCCAGGATGGCCTGGCCGTCCTGGGCGATGCTGCTGCGGATGCCGTCGGCGACCGACTGCACCGTGGCGATGGCGCCGACGCCCAGCGCCAGGCAGGCCAGGAAGATGTGGAAGCCCTTCAGCCCGCCGCGCAGCTCTCGCCGGGCCAGGCGGGCGGCGACGGCGAGGGTCATCGCAGCTTCGCCAGCGCGGCGGAGGTGGCGGTGCCGTCATCGGCGATGCGGCCGTCGACCAGCCGGATGATGCGGTCGCACCGCGCCGCCAGCGCCGGGTCGTGGGTGATCAGCAGCAGGGTGGCGCCGCGCTTGCGCGACAGGTCGAACATCAGCTCGATCACCTGCCGCCCGGTCTCGCCGTCCAAATTGCCGGTCGGCTCGTCGGCCAGGATCACGTCGGGGTCGGCGGCGAAGGCGCGGGCCAGGGC
This sequence comes from Inquilinus sp. 2KB_23, assembly GCF_052115705.1. NCBI lineage: Bacteria > Pseudomonadati > Pseudomonadota > Alphaproteobacteria > Rhodospirillales > Rhodospirillaceae > Inquilinus > Inquilinus sp. 2KB_23. Next base: position 82,073 of record NZ_JBFRHF010000001.1, read on the forward strand.
GGTGCGCTGCTGCTCGCCGCCTGAGAGCTGGCCGGGATAATGGGTCAGGCGATGGCCCAGCCCGACGGCGCGCAGCCGCTCCGCCGCCCGGTCGAAGGCGTCGGCGGTGCCGGCGAACTCCAGCGGGATGGCGACATTCTCCAGCGCCGTCATGGTCGGGATCAGGTGGAAGTTCTGGAACACGATGCCGACATGGTCGCGGCGGAACAGCGCCAGGGCGTCCTCGCCCAGCGCCGTCAGGTCGCGGCCGGCGACGGCGATGCGGCCTTTGGTCGGCCGCTCCAGCCCGCCGAGCAGCATCATCAGGCTGGACTTGCCGGAGCCGGAGGGGCCGACGATCGACACCACCTCGCCGGCGCCGACGCGCAAGTCGATTCCACGGAGGATGTTGACGGGGCCGGCCGCGCTCGCCAATTCAAGATGCACATCCGTCAGCCGGATCGTCGGCGCCGCGCCCCCTGCGCGCGCCGCTCCGGACTCGGTCGGCGGTGCAGGAGAAGTCCCGTCCATGCGCATTCCGTGGTCTTTCCGTCAACTTCGGACAAATAGCACCCCGCGGCGGCTTTTCAATGCGGCGGCGTTGGCCCTGGTGTTCGGCCTGGCGGTCGGATCGGCCGGCCAGGCCCAGGCCGAGGCGATCCGCATCCTGGCGTTGGGTGACAGCCTGACCGCCGGTCTGGGCCTGAGTGAGGCGGACGCCTTCACGACGCAGCTGGAGGCAGCGCTGAAGGCGCAGGGCTACGACGTCCGGGTGCTGAACGCCGGGGTGTCGGGCGACACCACCGCCGGCGGGCTGGACCGGCTGGACTGGGCGTTGGCCGACAAGCCCGACCTCGCCCTGGTCGAACTCGGCGCCAACGACATGCTGCGCGGCGTCGACCCGACCGCCGTCCGCGCCAATCTCGACAAGATCCTGGCCAGGCTGGGCGATGCCAAGATCCCGACCCTGCTGGCCGGCATGCTGGCCGCGCCCAATCTGGGGCCCGCCTATGGCGCGGCCTTCGACGCGATCTATCCCGATCTGGCCAAGGCCCATGGCGTGCCGCTGTACCCCTTCTTCCTCGACGGGGTGGCGGCCCAGGCGGCGCTGAACCAGGCTGACGGCATGCACCCTAACGCGGCCGGGGTGAAGGTCATCGTCGACCGGATCACCCCCGCCGTGGTTTCGCTGATCAAGGCCGGCGGCTTTGCCAAGACCGGGTAAGGCCGCCGCCGCGGGCGGTTCCGTGCGGCGGCGTTTCCGGGTATAGAGCGAGGATCGGGCGGAATCGTCCGACCTAAGTCCCGAACCGCCCTTCCGGAGCCCTTCTCGATGGAACAGCGTCCGCTCGGCCGCACCGGTCTCGACGTCAGCGCGATCTGCCTCGGCACCATGACCTGGGGCACGCAGAACACCGAGGCCGAAGGCCACGCCCAGATGGACTACGCGCTCGACCGCGGCGTCACCTTCTGGGACACGGCCGAGATGTATTCGGTGCCGCCGACGGCCGAGAGCTATGGCAGCACCGAGCGGATCATCGGCAGCTGGTTCGCCCGCACCGGCAAGCGCAACCAGGTGTTCCTGGCCTCCAAGATCAGCGGCCCGGGCGGCCACATGGCTTATATCCGCGACGGCAAGCCCCGGCTCGACGCCAGGAATATCAAGGCCGCGGTCGAGGCCAGCCTGAAGCGGCTGCAGACCGACTGGATCGACCTGTACCAGCTGCATTGGCCGAACCGGTCGGTGAACAGCTTCGGCAAGCTCGGCTACGCCCATGACCAGGCGGAGGATTTCGTCGCGCCGGAGGAGACGCTGGCGGCGCTGGCCGACGAGGTGAAGGCCGGGCGCATCCGCCATGTCGGCCTGTCGAACGAGACGCCCTGGGGCCTGATGCGCTTCGTCGAGGCGTCGGACCGGCTGGGCCTGCCGCGCCCGGTCTCGATCCAGAACCCTTACAACCTGCTGAACCGCAGCTTCGAGGTCGGGCTGGCGGAATGCGCCCATCGCGAGGCGGTCGGCCTGCTGGGCTACGCCCCGCTCGCCGCCGCGACGCTGACCGGCAAGTATCTCGACGGCCAGGTGCCGCCGGGGTCGCGCCGCGACGTCGACCGCCGCAAGTCGCGCTACGACCGGCTGAACGCCGAGCCGGCGACCAAGCGCTACATCGCCCTGGCGCGCGACCATGGGCTGGACCCGGCGCAGATGGCGATCGCCTATGCCCTGTCGCGGCCGTTCATGACCTCGGTGATCATCGGCGCCACCTCGATGGACCATCTGCGCGCCAACATCGCCGCGGCCGACATCACGTTGTCGCCAGAGGTGCTGGAGGGGATCGAGGCGATCCACACGGCGTTCCCCAACCCCTGTCCCTGAGGGAACAGCCCACCACCACGATTGCCTTCTTCCTGTCATTGCCCGGCTTGACCGGGCAATCCAGGGGCCACCGAGAGCCGCTCTGGCCGCCCCTGGATTGCACGGTCAAGCCGTGGCATGACATCTAAAATAGTCTGCACGCCCCATACAACAGCGTATAGATGACTCCGGCCGGCCGGAGTCATCGCGCATGGATTGGGACGATCTGAAATTCGCCTTCGCCGTGGCCCGGCACGGGTCGCTCAGCGCCGCGGCGCGGGTTCTGGGCACCACCCAGCCGACGGTCAGCCGACGGCTCGACGGGCTGGAGCGGCGGATCGGGGTCAAGCTGTTCGAACGCGGCGCCAGCGGCCTGTCGCCGACACCCCTTTGCGCCGCGCTGGTCGACGGGCTGCAGCGCATGGAAGACGGCGCCCTGGCGGTCGAACGGCGCATCGCGGCGCGCGATACCGGCCTGCAGGGCCCGATCTCCGTCACCAGCCTGGACTGGCTGGGGGATGGCGTCATCGCCCCGATCGCGGCGCGGTTCGGCGCGCTGCACCCGCTGGTGGCGGTGGAACTGTTGGTCGAGCCGCGCGTGTTCAACCTGTCGCGGCGTGAGGCCGACATTGCCTTCCGCTTCGGCCCGTTCCAGCAGGAGGATCTGGTCGAGCGCAAGGTGGCCGAGATCGGCTACGGCCTCTACGCCGCGCCGGCCTATCTCGACCGGCACGGGGATCCCGACTTCGCGGCCGGCTGCGCCGGCCATGCCGTGGTCACCATGTATGAATTCGCCGGCCGGCCGGTGCAGTCGGTCTGGCTGCAGGCGACCGCGCCGGCGGCCCGGGTGATCCTGCGCAGCAGCGGCCTCGGCTCGCAACTGGCCGCCGCCGAGACCGGCGCGGCGATGGCGGCCCTGCCGCGCCTGCTGGGCGACGGACGGGCGGCGCTCCGGCGCATCGACACGCCGCTGCCGTGCCCGACCCAGCCGGTGCGGATGGGGGTGCATGCCGATCTGCGGGATGTGCCGCGCATCCGCGCCTTCATCGACTTCGCGGTCGCGATGCTGAAGACCCGCGCGGCAGAGCTCAACCCGGCCTGATCGCCTATACGGAATCGTATGGGGCGCATACGAAGCTCGCCGATAGGTGCCGGCGGGCATCCGGCCCAGATTGAGCATCGGCCGGCACCGCTGCCGGCGCCTCTCGGAAGGGCTCGTCATGTCGAACCGCATCCGCATCCTCGGCCTGTCCGGCAGCCTGCGCCGGGGCTCGCTGAACACTGCCCTGCTGCGCGCCGCCGGCGAAATGCTGCCGGCCGGTGCGGTGCTGGACATCCATCCGCTCAACGGCCTGCCGTTCTTCGACGAGGATGTGGAGGCGGACGGAATCCCCGCGGCGGTCGCGGCGCTCAAGGCGAAGATCGTGGCCGCCGACGCCCTGCTGCTGGCGGTGCCGGAATACAACGGCTCCTTCGCCCCGGCCCTGAAGAACGCGTTGGACTGGGCGTCGCGTCCCCATGGCGAATCGGTGCTCGAGGGCAAGCCGGTCGCCCTGTTCGGGGCCTCCCCCGGCCTCGGCACGGTGCGGGCGCAGATGCATCTGCGCGAGGTCGCGATCGGCACCGGCATGCATGTGCTGAACCGGCCCGAGGTGTTCGTCGGCCAGGCCGGGGGCAAATTCGACGAGACGTTGCGGCTGGCCGACGAACCGACGCGGGCGATCATCGGCCGGATGCTGGACGGGCTGGTGGTGTGGACCCGCCGGATCCAGGGACCGGCGGCGGAGCGGGTGGCGTGACCGCGCCGGCCGTCGCCGCCCGGCCGCTGCGGACCGACTGGATCGCCGCCGGCATCGTCGTCGCCTGCGGCGTGGTCACCGCGCTGCAGGTCGGCAAGGGCGTGATCACCCTGCCGGCCCTGCGCACCGAGTTCGGGCTGGGGCTGGAGGCCGCCGGCTGGGTCCTGTCGGTCTTCGCGGTGCTCGGCGTGGTCGGCGGCATTCCGGCCGGGGCTGCGGTCAGCCGGTTCGGCGACCGCCGGCTGCTGGCGCTGGGCCTGCTCGCTTTGGCCGTCGGCGGGCTGGTGGGGGCGCTGGCCGGCAGCTTCGCCCTGCTGCTGGGCGCCCGGGTCGTGGAAGGGCTGGGGTTCCTGCTGGTGTCGGTCGCGGCACCGGCCCTGCTGCAGCGCATCGCCGCCGCGGGGGATCGCGACCTCGCCTTCGGGATCTGGAGCGCCTACATGCCCGCCGGCATGGCGATCGCCCTGCTGCTGGGTGCCGCCCTGGCGGGGTGGCGGCCGTTCTGGGTCGCCAACGCGGTGCTGGCCGCCGCCTTCGTCCTGCTGCTGCTCCTGCTGGTGCCGCGTGGCACTGCGGCCGCCCTGTCCTGGCGCGCCGCCGGCCGCGACGCGGTGCTGACCGTGACCTCGTCCGGCCCGCTGCTGCTGGCCGCCAGTTTCACCCTCTACAACGTGATGTACTTCGCCCTGGTCGGCTTCCTGCCGGTGCTGCTGGCGGAGCGGATGGGCGTGTCGGTCGCCGTGGCCGGCGCGCTCAGCGCCGTCGCGGTCGGTGCCAATGTGCTGGGCAACCTTGCCGCCGGCCTGCTGCTGGGCCGCGGCACGGCGCGCTGGGCCCTGGTCGCGGCCGCCTGCGCCGTCATGGCCCTCAGCGGCGTCGCGATCTTCTGGCTCGCCTTGCCGCCGACCGCGGTGTTCCTGCTCTGCGTCCTGTTCTCCGGTGTGGCCGGCCTGCTGCCGGCCAGCGTCATCGGCGGCGCCTCCCTGGCGGCGCCGCGGCCGGATCTGGGGCCGATGGTGGTCGGGCTGGTGATGCAGGGCAGCGCTCTCGGCCAGGTGGTCGCCCCGGTGGTGGTCGGCGGTGCGGTCGATGCCGCCGGCTGGCCCGCCGCGGCGATCCCGGTGGCGGTCGCGGGCCTGATCGGCATCGCGGTCGCCGTCCGGCTGCGGCGGGTGTTCCTGATCTAGCCGAACCGCGCCCGGTTCGCCGCGAACAGGTCCACCAGCGCATCCGCCACTGCCCGCACCCGCGGCACATCGGTCAGATCGGGGCGGATCAGCAGCCAGATCTCGCGGGGCGGCGGCAGGGCGCCGAGATCGACCGGCACCAGCCCGGGATCGGGATCTCCGAGATAGCGCGGCAGCAGCGCCACGCCCCAGCCGGCGCGGGCGGCGGCGGCCTGGGCCAGCTGGCTGTTGCAGGCAAAGGCGACGCGGCGGCCGGGATGGCGGCGGATCAGCCACGCCGTCTCCGACGCCGCATCCGCGCCATCGTCGCCGATCAGGGGGGCGCCGTCGGTGGCCGCGATCGCCGGCGCGGCGTAGGCGGCATAGGCGATGGTCGCCACCCGCCGCCCGACCAGGGCGCTGTCCGCCGGCCGCCCGAGTCGGAGCGCGATGTCGGCCTCGCGCCGGGCCAGGCTGGTGATCCGCGTCTCCAGCACCAGCTCCAGGTCGATGTCAGGCCAACGCGCCCGCAAGTCCCCCAGCCGGTCGATCAGGAAGCCCAGCGCCAGCGCCCGGGCGGTGGTCAGCCGCACCCGGCCGGCCAGGCCGTCCTCGGCATGGTCCAGCCGGCGCAGCAGGGCCAGGGCGCCGTCCTCCATCGCCTGGGCCTCGGCCAGCACCGCGGCGCCGGCCGCATTCGGGCGATAGCCGTCGGGGCGGCGGTCGAACAGCGGCCGGCCCAGCGCCCGCTCCAGCCCGTCCAGCCGGCGCGACACGGTGGCGTGGTTGACCCCCAGCGCCCGGGCGGTGGCGGACAGGCTGCCGTGCCGGGCGAGGGCGACGGCGTAGCGGACATCGTCCCAGTCCAGCCGGGCTGTGCGGTTTCGATCGGGCATGGTGCAGGGATGATAGTCCACGCACAGGCCGCCGGGCAGCTAGAGTCTCGCCATCGACATCCCGCGAGGCCGTGATGACCCTGCTGCGCGCCGCCACCGTCCAGTTCCATCACCGTGCCGGTGACAAACCGTACAACCTGTCCCGCATCCGCCATTTCACCACGGCCGCCGCGGCGGATGGCATGAAGATCCTGGCCTTTCCGGAGATGTGCATCACCGGCTACTGGCATGTCCGCAACCTCGATCGTGACGCCATCGCCGCCCTGGCCGAGCCGGTGCCGGACGGGCCGTCCGTCGCGGTGCTGCAGGAACTGGCGGCGCAGCACGGCATGGCGATCGGCGCCGGGCTGGTCGAGGTGGGCGGTGACGGCCGCTTCTACAATTCCTACGCCGTTTGCCTGCCCGACGGCACGGTGCATTGCCACCGCAAGCTGCACGCCTTCGAAAGCGACCACATCGCCAGCGGCAACCGCTACACCGTGTTCGACACGCCCTGGGGCGTGCGGCTGGGCGTGCTGATCTGCTGGGACAACAACCTGGTGGAGAATGCGCGCGCCACGGCCCTCTTGGGCGCCGAGGTCCTGCTGGCCCCGCACCAGACCGGCGGCTGCGCCTCGCGCAGCCCTCACGCCATGGGGCTGATCGACCCTGACCTGTGGCATCGACGGCACGAGGATCCCGCGGCGATCGAGGCGGAGTTCGCCGGGCCGAAGGGCCGCGGCTGGCTGATGCGTTGGCTGCCGGCGCGGGCGCATGACAACGGCCTGTTCCTGCTGTTCAGCAACGGCGTCGGCGAGGACGACGGCGAGGTGCGCACCGGCAACGCCATGGTGCTGGACCCCTATGGCCGCATCCTGGCCGAGACCGGCGTGGCGGACGACGCCATGGTGGTGGCCGATCTCGACCTCGACCTGCTGCCGCTGGCGACCGGCCGGCGCTGGATCCGCGGCCGGCGGCCGGAGCTCTACGGCCTGCTGACCGAACGCCAGGGCCATGAGCTCGATCCCCGCCAGGCCCGGTTCTCGCCGGAGCCGGTGGTCAAGCGGCCCGCCGCGCCCTCGCCGGATTGACCCCGTAGCGGGTGCGGAAGGCGCGGGCGAGGGCTGAGCCGGAGGCGAAGCCGCAATCGGCGGCGATATCATTGACCGACCGATCGGTGTTTTCCAGCAGGCGTCGGGCCAGGGTCAGGCGCAGTTCGGCGTAATAGGCCTTGGGGCCGGTGCCCAGCGTCGCGGTGAAGCGCTGCAGCAGGGCGCGCGGGCCGATGCCCAGCGTGGCCGCGATCGCCTCGACCGGCAGCGGCGCCTCGATGTTCGCCTCCATCAGCCGGATCGCCCGCACCAGCAGCGGGTCCTGCCAGGCCAGCCTTCCGGCGGCGACCATGTGCTGCGGGTCGTGGCCGGGATGCGCGCCCTCGTACAGGAAGGTGCTGGAGACGGCCAGCGCCAGGCTCAACCCCTGCTCCCGCCGCAGCAGATCCAGCATCAGGTCCAGCGTCGGCAGCGCGCCGCCGGCGGTGATGCGGCGGCGGTCGATGACGAAGCGGTCGGGCACGGCGTCCACGGCCGGGAAGCGCTCGGCGAAGTCGCGCAGATCCTCCCAATGCGTGGTGGCGCGGTGGCCGTCCAGCACCCCGGCCAGGGCCAGCACATAGGGCGCGGATTCCAGCCCGGCGATCATGGTGCCGCGCCGGGCCGCCGCCCGCAGGAAGCGCCGGCCCGCGGGCGTCGCCCGGGCTTCGGCCTCGTAGCTGGCGACCACGAACAGGTCGTCGGCCTCGCCGGCCGCCGCCATCGCCGCATCGGCCTCCAGCCGCAGGTTGCTGCTGCTGGCCACCGGGCCGCCGCTTTCGCTCAGCACGGTCCAGGCGAACAGGGGCCGCCCCGCCATCCGGTTGGCGGCGCGCAGCGGCTCGATCAGCGCCGCCAGGGTCAGGTTGGAGAACCCGTCGAGGACCAGGATCGCGATGCGGCGCGGCCCGCTCATGACATCCGATTCCGTATCGTTCTGATCCGAAATGGTATCGCCCGTAGATGCCGGGCCGCAATAGCCTCCGGGAAAGCCTGGGAGGCGATGATGGATTTCGGACTGAGCCAAGAGCAGCAACTGGTGGTCGACACGGTGCGCGGCTTCGTCGAGCACGAGCTGCAGCCGCTGGAGCGGGAGGTCGAGCGCACCGGCCAGGTGCCGCTGGAGGTCGGCCGCGAGATCCAGCACAAGGTCCGCGACCTCGGCTTCTACGCCCCCAACATCCCCGAGGAATTCGGCGGCGGCGGCCTCGACCATTTGACCTTCACCCTGCTGGAGCGCGAGCTGGGCCGCGCGTCCATGGCGCTGACGGTGTTCTGGGGCCGGCCCTCCAACATCCTGTGCGCCGGCACGCCGGAGCAGCGCGAGCGGTACCTGCTGCCCTGCGTCCGCGGCGAGAAGGTCGACGCCCTGGCGATGACCGAGCCTGATGCGGGCTCCGATTTGCGCGGCATGTCCTGCACCGCCCGGCCGGATGGCGGCGACTGGGTGATCAACGGCACCAAGCATTTCATCAGCCATGCCGATGTCGCCGATTTCGTCATCCTGTTCGTGGCGACGGGCGAGGATGCGGCCGGGCGCAAGCGCATCTCCTGCCTGCTGGTCGACCGCGACACGCCAGGCTTCGGAATCCATCCCGGCTACGCCTCGGTCTCGCATCGCGGCTACCACAATGCGACGCTGACCTTCGACGATTGCCGGGTGCCGGCGGCGCAGATGCTGGGCGAGGAGGGGCGGGGCTTCGACCTGGCCAACACCTGGCTGCATGCCACCCGCCTGACGGTGGCGGCGATGTGCGTCGGCCGCGCCCGCCGCGCCTTCGACCTGGCCCTCTTCTATGCCGCCCAGCGCAAGCAGTTCGGCCAGCCGATCGGCCGCTTCCAGGGCACCGGCTTCAAGCTGGCCGACATGATCACCGAGATCGATGCGGCCGACTGGCTGACCCTGTCCGCCGCCTGGCGCATCGACCAGGGCCAGGACGCCAACCGCGCGATCAGCCAGGCCAAGCTCTTCGCGTCGGAGATGCTGGGCCGGGTCACCGACGCGGCGCTGCAGATCCATGGCGGCATGGGGCTGATGGACGATCTGCCGATCGAGCGCTTCTGGCGCGACGCGCGGGTGGAGCGGATCTGGGACGGCACCAGCGAGATCCAGCGCCACATCATCGCGCGCGACCTGCTGCGCCCGCTGGGGGCTTGAGCGAGATGGCCTGGATGCTGAATTCTCTGATTGCTCCAGTCTCGAGCGGCTGCCACCCAATTCAGTCCCCCCTCCCCTTGCGGGAGGGGGGTAGGGGGAGGGGGTTCGCGCCGTTGGCGCAGGCCGGTTCAACTGCTCGCCAAGGCGACCTCGATCGTCTGAACCGACCCCGCAAGGTTGCTCATGACCTGCTCATTGGAAAGGCGAACGACACGGAAGCCCTGGCTCTCCAGCCACTGGGTCCTCCGCCCATCCGCCTCCGCGGTGAACTCGTGCGACGGCCCATCGACCTCGATCACCAGCCGGGCCGGAAGGCAGACGAAGTCGACGACATAGGCACCCAGCCGATATTGCCGCCGGAAGCGGACACCGCCGACCCGCCTATCGCGCAGCTGGTGCCACAGCAGGCGTTCGGCCTCCGTCAGATGCCGGCGCAGGAACTGGACGCGACGGTCGGCCATCCGGGCAGGCCTTCTCTTGCTGAGGGAACCCCCTCCCCCTACCCCCCTCCCGCAAGGGGAGGGGGGACTCAAGTTTGCAATGACGAGAAGCCTAGGGGCCATAGCTCTGTACACGCGGAGGCTCGGGCATGACCCAGCCCCGACGCTTCGACCTCTCCCGCCTGCTGCGCCCGCGCTCGATCGCGGTGATCGGCGGGAAACCTGCGGCTGAGGTGATCCGGCAGAGCCGTCGCATGGGCTTCGCCGGCGAGATCTGGCCGGTGCATCCGCAGCACGACATGGTCGAAGGCCTGCCCGCCTTCCGCTCGGTCGCCGACCTGCCGGATGCGCCCGACGCCGTGTTCCTCGGCATCAACCGGCATGCCACCGTCGAGATCACGGCGGCCCTGGCCGCACGCGGCGCCGGCGGGGCCATCTGCTACGCCTCCGGCTTCTCCGAGGTCGGGGCCGAGGGGGCGGATCTGCAGGCGGGGCTGGTGGCGGCCGCCGGGGCGATGCCGGTGCTCGGCCCCAACTGCTACGGCGTGATCAACTATCTCGACGGCGCGCTGCTGTGGCCCGACCAGCATGGCGGGCAGCGGGTGGAGCGCGGCGTGGCCCTGGTCACCCAGTCCAGCAACATCGCCATCAACCTGACGATGCAGCGGCGCGGCCTGCCGATCGCGTATGTCGCCACGCTGGGCAACCAGGCGGTGGCGGGTCTGGGCGAGATGGTCGAGGCCTTCCTCGACGACCCCCGGGTCACCGCCATCGGCCTGCACATCGAAGGGCTGGCCGACCCCGCCGCCCTGGCCCGGGCTGCGGCGCGGGCGCGGCGGCAGGGCGTGCCGATCCTGGCGCTGAAGACCGGCCGGTCGCCGGAAGGGGCGCGGCTGACCCTCAGCCACACCGCCTCGCTGGCAGGGGCGGATGCCGTCATGGACGCCTTCCTGCAGCGCATCGGCGTGGTCCGCGTCACCTCGCTGCCGGTGCTGCTGGAGGCGCTGAAGTTGCTGCATGTCGTGGGCCCGCTGCCCGGCCGCGACATCGCCTCGATGAGCTGCTCGGGCGGCGAGGCGGCGCTGATCGCCGATGCCGTGCTCGGCACCGGGCTGCGCTTCCGGCCGTTGGATGCGGCGCAGACCGCCCGGGTGGCGACGACGGTGTCGGCGCTGGTCACGGTCTCCAACCCCTTCGACTACCACACCTTCATCTGGGCCAACGCCCCGGCCATGACCGAGACCTTCTCGGCGATGATGGCGGCGGAATTCGACCTGACGCTGCTGGTCCTCGACCTGCCGCGCGGCGACCGCTGCAGCGACGCGGCCTGGCTGCCGTCGCTGGAGGCGCTGGTGGCGGCCGTGCACCGCACCGGGCGGAAGGGGGTGCTGGTCGCCTCGCTGCCCGAGGCGCTGCCGGAGGACCGGGCCGAGGCGCTGGTCGCCGCCGGCGTCGCGCCGCTGCTGGGCATCGATGATGCGCTGGCGGCCATCGCCGTGGCGGCGGCGGTGGGCGATGTGCTGCGCGACGCCGGCCGGACGGATCCCGCCCCGGCGGTGTCATTGCGTCCGGGTGCCGTCCGCACCCTGTCGGAATGGGACGGCAAGCGCTGCCTGGCTGGCCATGGCGTGCCGGTGCCGGAGGGGCGGCTGGCTCGGACGGTGGATGAGGCGGTGGCCGCGGCCGAAGGGATCGGCTTCCCGGTCGTGCTCAAGGCCACCGGCGCCGCCCTGGCGCACAAGACCGAACTCGGTGCGGTGCGGCTGAACCTGGCCGATGCCGTCGCGGTGCGGCAGGCGGCCGAAGCCCTGGCGGGCCTGGGCGAGGCGCTGCTGGTCGAACGCATGGTCGGCGATGCGGTGGCGGAGCTGATCGTCGGCGTCGGCCGCGACCCGCAGATCGGACTGCATCTCGTGCTCGGCTCCGGCGGCACGCTGGTCGAGCTGGTCGGCGACACCAGGATCCTGCTGCTGCCGGCGGCGCGGGCGGAAATCGCGGCGGCAATCGGGGCGCTGAAGGTGGCAAAGCTGATCGCCGGACATCGCGGCCGGCCGTCCGGCGACCTTGATGCCGCGGTCGACGCCGTGCTGGCGATCCAGGATTTCGCGCTGGCCCAGGCCGGCCGAGTGGCCGAACTCGACGTCAACCCATTGATCGTGACCCCCCGCGGCGCCGTCGCCGCCGATGTGCTGCTGCGACTGGTGGAGGACCCCGATGACCGATGATCCCCTACGCGTCACCCGCGACGGCGCCGTGCTGGAGGTGGTGCTGGACCGCCCCAAGGCGAATGCGATCGACAGCGCCACCAGCCGGCGGATGGGCGAGGTCTTCGCCGGCTTCCGCGACGATCCCGACCTGCGCGTCGCCATCGTCACCGGCGGCGGCGACCGGTTCTTCTCCGCCGGCTGGGACCTGAAGGCGGTGGCGGCGGAGGGCATCCGCCCGGACGAGGATTACGGCATCGGCGGCTTCGCCGGGCTGCAGGAGCTGCCGGGCCTGAACAAGCCCGTCATCGCGGCGGTCAACGGCATGGCGGTCGGCGGCGGTTTCGAACTGGCGCTGTCGGCCGATCTGATCCTGGCCGCCGACCATGTCCGGTTCTCGCTGCCGGAGATCAATGCCGGCACCCTGGCGGATGCGGCGACGATCAAGCTGCCGCGCCGCATCCCCTATCACGTGGCGATGGACCTGCTCTACACCGGCCGCTGGATGGAGGCGGAGGAGGCGCTGCGCTGGGGCCTGGTCAACGCGGTGGTGCCGGCGGCGGTGCTGATGGACCGCGCCCGCGCCTTGGCCCGCCACCTCGCCGACGGCCCGCCGCTGGTCTTCGCCGCGATCAAGGAGGTGGCGCGGGAGACTGAAGCGATGCCGGCCCAGGCGGCGCTGGCCCGGGTGATGGCCCGCGGCTTCCCGACCGTGGCGACGCTCTACGACAGCGAAGACCAACTGGAAGGCGCCCGCGCCTTCGCCGAGAAGCGCAAGCCGGTGTGGAAGGGGCGGTAGGCAGGCCGAACCTGAAGGAGTCCCCCTCCCCTTGCGGGAGGGGGATAGGGGGAGGGGTCTGCGCGCGTCCGCGCGCCTATGGGTAGGATTGTCTCCGTTCTCGCTGCGGCCGCTGGATTGTCGCCGGTACCCGCCGAGAGAACCCCCTCCCCCTACCCCCTCCCGCAGGGGGAGGGGGGACTCGAAAAGCCGGGTGAGGGGGAAGGAGCCGGCCTACCCGCCCAGATGTGGCGACAGCTCCCGATCCGCCGCCGCCACCTCCGCCGCCACCCTGGCGAAGGCCGGACGGGCGCTCAGGCGTTCGTACCACCCGGCCAAAGCGGGACACTCGTCCAGCCGGGGGCCGTGCAGCCGCAGGGCGAACAGCACGGTCATGAACATCGCGATGTCGGCGACGGTCAGCGCGTCGAAGAAGAACTCGCGCCCGGCCAGCTGCCCGTCCAGCCGGCGCCAATGGCGGCGCAGCGCGTCCTCGGCGGTGCGGGCGGCGGCCTCCTGCGCCTCCAGCCGCGCCGGGTCGGGCGGCTCGCTGCGATGCATCAGCGGGCGGACGTCGGGCATCACCACCTCGTCGGCCGCCAGCTCGACCAGCCGGCAGCGGGCGCGGTCGGCGGGGTCCCGCGGGTACAACGGCGGCGCCGGATAGGCGTCCTCGAGATATTCCAGGATCACGGTCGAATCGAACAGCGTCAGGGCGCCATCGACCAGCACCGGCACCTGGGCCTTGGGGTTGGCAGCCAGCACCGCCGGGTGCTTGGGGGCGTAGCCCTCGGTCTGGCTGAACGGCACCAGCACCCGCTCGCAAGCCAGGGCCTTCTCGACCAGGGCGATCTCGACCTTGCGCGAGAACAGGCTCAGCGGCCCGGAATACAGCGTCATCGCCATCGCGCAGCCCCTTCCGATTCGCAGGACAAGAACATTACGCGAACGGGATGAGGCCTGACAATGCCGTCAAACGAACGGTTCCATCACAGGCGGCGCCGTCAGCGGCCATGGCCGTTTGACAGGCCGGCTCGCCGGTCTCTATCCCTCCTGGGCAAGGGAGAAGCCGGTGACCACCTCGTTCTACACAAAGACCATCCTCGCCGATCTCGTCGCGCAATCCGGCTTCGAGATCGGCGACCACACCTATGGCACGCCGTCGATCCGATGGTGGGGCGAGGCGGCCCGGCTGCGCATCGGGCGCTATTGCTCGATCGCGGAAGGGGTGACGATCTTCCTCGGCGGCAATCATCGCACCGACTGGGTGAGCACCTATCCCTTCAGTGCGATCGAGCGGTGGCCGGAGGCTGCCGCCATCGCAGGACACCCCGCGACCAAGGGGGACGTGCTGATCGGAAACGACGTCTGGCTCGGCGACGGGTGCACCATCATGTCCGGCGTCACGATCGGTGATGGTGCGGTGGTGGGCGCCCGGGCGATGGTCACGCGCGACATCGCCCCCTATGCGATCGTTGCCGGGAATCCGGCGCGCGCGGTCCGGACGCGGTTCGAGCCGGAGATCGTCGAGCGTCTCCTGGACGTCGCGTGGTGGACCTGGCCGGACGAGAAGGTCGGGCGCTTCATCCCGCTGCTCATGGGCGGGGATATCGAGGCATTCCTCTCCGCCGTGGAGAAAGGCGGGCTGGACACCGCGGCCGACGTCGCCGCCACGGGCTGGTTCGCGGGCATCTTCCGGCGCCTGCTGAAGCGCGCGTGATGGGGGCGTGCGTAGACCGGGCGGCGAGACCGGCCCGCAAAGGGCATGAAAAAGCCCGCGACGCGGTCGCGGGCTTGATCGCAGCTTGCCGCGGCCCGGGGGGCCGCGAAACCGGCTGATCAGGCGGCCTGAGCGGCCTGGGCCTTGATGATGCGGTGCTTCAGGCCACGCAGCTCGGCGTCCAGGGCCGAATCGGCGGCGCTGGCGAGGTAGCCGTCGAGGCCACCGCGATGCTCGATGGTGCGGATGCCGTTGGTGCTCAGCCGCATCCGGACGGACACGCCGAGAACCTCCGAGACCAGCGAAGTGGTCTGCAGGTTCGGCAGGAACCGACGGCGGGTCCTGTTCTTGGCATGGCTGACGTTGTTACCACTCATCACGCCCTTGCCGGTCACCTGGCAGCGTCGCGCCATGGCACGTATCCTTAAGCACGGTCAAAAATAATTGCCCCGGCATCGCTGCCGGGACGAGGGCGTTCGTATAAGGGGCCGCACCGCCGACGTCAAGCCGTTCGTCGCGGCCCCTCATCGAAGCGGGGCGCAGACTACGCCCGCGGCACGCTCCGGGTCACGATCACGTTCCACGAGGCCGGCTTCAGCTTCGCCCGCAGGCGCTCGCCATCCACCGTCACATCGGGGTTCGCCATCGGCACCACGGTGTTCGGCGCGTCCTTGGTGTTGACCGCCTTCAGGTTGGAATGGTGGATCTCGGTCGCCGTCACCAGCCGACGGTCGGCGCCCAGGCCGCGCAGCTCGACATTCAGCTCCAGCGGGTCCGACAGGCTGCGGTTGAGGGCGAAGATCGCGGTGGTGCCGTCGGCCGGATTGTCGACCACGGTGGCGTAGAGATACGGGATCTCCGGGAACGAGGTGGCGCCGTAGCTCGGCGATTCGACCTGGGTCCGCAGCACCCTGCCATGGCCGAAGCGGGCGGCCAGGGCGAAGGGGTGGAAGATGGTCTGGCGCCAGGCCGGGCCGCCGGTCTCGGTCATGATCGGGCCGATGACGTTGACCAGCTGGGCGATGCAGGCGGTCTTCACCCGGTCGGCGTTGTTCATCAGGGCGATCAGCGCGCCGCCGACGATCAGCGCGTCCTCGGCGTTGTAGACCTCCTCGATCAGGGCCGGCGCCTCGGGCCAGCCCGGCTTGCGCATGTGCTCGATCTTGTGGGTCTTGTACCAGACGTTCCATTCGTCGAAGGACAGCATGATCTTCTTGTGCGACCGGCGCTTGGCCCCGACCGCGTCGCAGATCGCCGCCACCTCCTTGATGAAGGCGTCCATCAGCTCGATCACGCCGAAATACTCCGGCGCCGAATCGGCGTTGTTGTTGAAGTAGGTGTGCAGCGAGATGAAGTCGACCTGGTCGTAGCAGTGGTCCAGCACCTCGTATTCCCAGGCGCCGTATTTCGGCATGTTGCGGTGGGACGAGCCGCAGGCGGCGAGCTGGATGGTCGGGTCGATCCAGCGCATCACCTTGGCGGTCTCCAGCGCGGTGCGGCCGTACTCCTCGGCGGTCTTGGCGCCGATCTGCCAGGGCCCGTCCATCTCGTTGCCCAGGCACCAGAACTTGACGTCGTGCGGCGCGGCATGGCCGTGCGACTTGCGCAGCTCCGACAGCTCGGACCCGCCCTCGTGGTTGCAGTATTCCAGGAAGCGGCGCGCCTCGTCCGGCCCGCGGGTGCCGAGGTTGACGCCGAACATCGGCTCGATGCCCGCGGCGCGCGACCACTCCATGAACTCGTTGGTGCCGAAGCGGTTGGTCTCGGTCGAGAACCACGCCAGGTCGCGCCGCACCGGGCGGTCCTCCACCGGCCCGACCCCGTCCTCCCAGTTGTAGCCCGAGAGGAAGTTGCCGCCTGGGTAGCGGATGATGGTCGGCCCCAGCTCCTTGGTCAGCTCCAGCACGTCGCCGCGGAAGCCGCGGGCATCGGCGGTGGGGTGCCCGGGCTCGAAGATGCCACCATAGACGCAGCGGCCCATATGCTCGACGAAGGCGCCGAAGACGCGGCGGTCGAGGTCGGAGAGGACGAAGTCGCGATCGACGATGAGCCTTGCGGAGATCATGGAATGCCCGTCTCGGTCTGATGGGAGATGAGGGAAACGGCCATGCCCGCGGCGGGGCATGGCCGGGTGCGCGTTACTTGGCGTTGGCCAGCAGCTCGTTGCAGCGGCTTTCGGCGTCGGCCAGGGCCTGGTCGATGGACTTGCCGCCCTGGACCGCGGCGGTGAACTCCTCCTGGATGATCGACTGCAGGCCGAACTGCCGCTTCACCGCCTGCGGCAGGGCGGTGCCGTCCTTGGTCAGGCTGACGATGTCGCTGCGGTGCAGCAGGTCGAGGAAGGACTGGGACGCGGCCACCGATTTGCGGACCGGCAGGTGGCCGGTGCGGGCCCATTCGAAGTCGTTGTCCCACAGGAACTTCAGGACCTCGAAGGCGGCCTTCCGGTGGGCGTCGTCCAGGTCGGCCTTCGGCACCACCCAGCTGTGGCCGTCGGCCCAGACCTTGGGATTGCCGTAGATCTGCGGGAACGGCATCACGGCATAGCCGCCGCTCAGCGCGCCGCTGGCCTTGGCGGCCTCCTGGGTGTAGCTGTCGATCAGCCAGGTGCCCATGATGTAGACGCCGCCGTCGCCCTGGGCGAAGCCGGCCGTCGCCGCCGCGTAGTCCTGGTCCTTGGTGGTGTCGCCGTCGTCGTAGATCGCCTTGAACAGCGTCACCGCATTCTTCGCTTCCGGCGTCTGCAGGTTGATCTTGGTGGGATCGGCGAAGAAGTCGGAATTCTGCTGGTACAGGAGGGTGTAGAGGGTGCGGGTGTAGTTCGCCTGCTCGTTCGCCAGCGCCTGGACGAAGTACGGTTTGCCGGTCTTCTCACGGAACTGCTTGGCCTGGGCCAGCAGCTCGTCCGGCGACTTCGGCAGGATCGGCTTGCCGTCGGCGGCCACCAGCCCGGCCTGCTTGAACAGGTTCATGTTGATGTGCCACAGCCAGGTGTGCGTGTCGAAGGGCAGGGCGTAGACCTTGCCGTCCTTGGTCACCCCCGTCCGGGCCGCGTCGGTGAAGTCTGCGGTGTCGACGCCGGCGGCCTTGAGGCCGTCATCCAGCGGCTCCAGGAGGCCGCGCGAGGCGTAGTCGGAGATCACCGACTCGTGCATCACCGAGATGGTGGGCGCCTCGCCGGACCGCAGCCGGGCGGTCAGCTGGTCGTAGCCGGGCCATTCGACGATATCGACCTTGACGTGGACGTCCTTGCTCTCGGCGTTGAACTTGTTGATCAGCGCGGTGATGATCCCGCATTCGCCATGCGCCTGAGCGACGTCGGTGACGCTGCCGTAATCGGCCTCGCAGGCGCCGAAGAAGCGCGACAGAGAGATCTCGGTCTTGTCCTGCGCCCAGGCCGGGGCGGCGGCGCCAGCCAGGAATAACAGGGCCAGGGTGATGCTGCCTCTCATGATTTCCTCCACGGTTCCGGCGGCATTGGTGCGGCGCCGGTATCGAAAGCCTCCCGTTCCCCGGGGCCGCCGCCTCAGCGGATGGCGGCCCCGGCGACGGCCGTGACGATGTACTTCTGGAAGAACAGGTAGACGATCAGCACCGGCAGCCCGGCGAAGACCGACTGCGCCATCAGGAAGCCAAGGCCCTCGGACTGGGCGAAGTTGGTCTGGGTCGAGGCCAGGCCGACGGTCAGGGTGAACATCTCCGGCTTGGTGGCGGAGATCAGCGGCCACAGGTAGTCGTTCCAGGCGGCCAGGAAGGTGAAGATCCCCAGCGTCGCCTGGGCCGGCACGGTCAGCGGCAGCAGCACGCGCCAGAAGGTCTTGAACCGCGAGGCGTTGTCCAGCATCGCCGCCTCGTCCAGCTCGCGCGGGATCGCCTTGAAGTACTGCGTCATCAGGAAGACGCCGAACGGCGCGGACAGATGCGGCAGGATCAGCCCGAGATAGGAGTTGTGCAGCTTCAGGTCGTTGAAGGTCTGGAACCGGGCGATGATCACCGCCTGCTCCGGCACCGCCAGGCCGATCAGCACCAGTGCGAACAGCACGCCGCGGCCGGGGAACTGGGTGCGGGCGAAGCCGTAGCCGGCCAGTGAGGCCAGCACCAGCACCCCGACGGTCTGGCCCAGCGCGACGACGACGCTGTTCAGGATCCAGCGGAACACGCCGGAGCTGGCGAGGATGTCGGTGTAGTTCTTCAGCGTGTAGGGCGCCCGGAACAGCGTGCCGGTGCTGGCCATCAGCTCGCTGTTGGGCTTGAACGACAGGCCGGCGATCCAGGCGATCGGCACGATCCAGACGATGACCAGGGCGATGATGGCCGCGAGGATCAGCCGGTCGCCGAGGCTGCGCCCCACCATGCTTTGGCCGGCCGTGCCCTGGGTTGCTGTCATGGCCATGGCCGTCACCCCTCGCCGCGGCGGCGGGTCAGCAGATACTGCGCCATGGCAGCGATCAGCATCAGCCCGAACAGCACCTCCGACGCCGCGGCGGCGTAGCCGAGGTCCCAGTCGCGGAAGCCCGTCTCGTAGATGAACTGCACGATCGGGCGCGAGGCGTTGTTGGGCCCGCCCCGGGTCAGCAGCAGCGACTGCCCGAACAGCTGGAACTGGTAGACGATCTCGACCACCGCCACGAGCACGGTGGTACGCCGGATCGAAGGCAGGGTGATGTGCCGGAACGACCGCCAGCGGCCGGCGCTATCCAGCGCCGCGGCCTCGTACAGCTCGCGCGGGATCTGCTGCAGTGCCGCCAGGAACAGCATCATCGGCAGGCCGATGCCCCACCACACCGTGGCGATGGCGATGGCGGGCAGCGCCAGGGTCTGGCTGCTCAGGAAGGCGATCGGCTCATGCCCGAACACGGCGAGGATGTTGGTCAGCAGGCCGCGGTCCGGCAGGTACACCATCTTCCACACGATGGTGACGATGGTGACCGACAGCACCGAGGTGGCGAAGAAGGTCGCCCGCAGCACGGCCGCGATCCGGGTCGGCCGGTTCAGCGCCAGGGCCAGGCCGAGGCCGATGACCACGAAGGCCGGCACCGTCATCACCACGAACAGCGCGGTGTTTTCGATGGTGCCGAGGAAGATCTTGTCGGCGAACAGCCGCTTGTAGTTGGCCAGCCCGGCATAGGCACCGGTGCCGTCGAACATGTCGAACTTCTGCAGGCTGATCCAGATGCCGTCGAACAGCGGCCAGACCAGCAGCGCCACATAGACCGCCAGGAAGGGCAGCACGAAGCCGATGTTGCGCCAGTCCGGCCCGATCCAGGCGCCGCCGGCGCGGCGGGCCCGTTCGATGGTGCGGGCCGGGGCGGTGGCGTCGGTCACGGCCATCCTCCCCTCAGGCGGCGTGACGGCCCAGGCCGTCGGCGCCGAACAGGTGGGCGGAGGCGGGGTCGATGCGCAGAGCCACCTGGTCGTCGACGGCCACGTCGCTGGCGCCGCCATCCTCCGCGATCAGGGTCGACCCGTCGCGTAGCCGGACATGCAGATGGGTGCGGTCGCCCAGCCGCTCGACCACTTCGACCGTGCCGCGGGTGGCGCCCTGGCCGTCGACCCGCACCGCCTCGGCCCGCAGCCCCAGCGTCACCGGCTGGTGCGCCGGCAGGCCGTCGGGCGACACGGGGGTCCGCAGCTCGGTGCCGTCGGGCAGGCGCAGCACCGCGCCGCCATCCTCGCCGACCACGGTGACGTCTAGGAAGGTCATTGCGGGGGCGCCGACGAAACGGGCGACGAAGCGGGTGGCCGGGCGGGCATAGATCTCCATCGGCGTGCCGACCTGCTCGATCCGGCCCTCGTTCATCACCACGATGCGGTCGGCCAGGGTCATGGCCTCGACCTGGTCATGGGTGACGAAGATCATGGTGGCGCGCAGCCGGCGGTGCAGCCGGGCCAGCTCGACCCGGGTGCGGACGCGCAGGGCGGCGTCCAGGTTGGACAGCGGCTCGTCGAACAGGAAGGCGCGGGGTTCCTTGACGATGGCGCGGCCGATGGCGACGCGCTGGCGCTGGCCGCCGGACAGCTGGCCCGGCTTGCGCTGCAGCAGCGGCTCGATCTCCAGCGTCCGGGCGGCTTCCTGGACCCGGGCTTCGATCTCCAGCCGCTTCAGGCCGATGTTGCGCAGCCCGAACGCCATGTTCTCGAAGATCGTCATATGGGGGTACAGGGCGTAGTGCTGGAACACCATCGCCACCTGGCGGGCGCCGGGCGGCAGGGTGTCGACCCGGGCGGCGCCGATGTGGATCTCGCCGCCGTCGACGCTCTCCAGCCCTGCGATCATGCGCAGCAGGGTGGACTTGCCGCAGCCGGACGGCCCGAGGAAGACGACGAACTCACCCGACGTGATCGACAGCGACAGGCCGTCGAACACCGTGACCGGCCCGAAGCGCTTGCTGACACCCCGGATCTCGATGTCGGCCACGCCATTTCCTCCCCAATGGTATTATCATATGATTCGATCATCGCGGCGATCGATGGGTTTTGTCAACGGGCCTTCCCCGGCCTATTCGAGAGGGGGCAGGTGGAGACGGTCGGATGCTGGAGCGTGAGCTGATCCTGGTCGGGACGATGAGCAGCCAGATCTCGAACAGCCTGGGGATGCGCATCGTGTCGGGCGAATTCCGGCCGAACGACTCGCTGCCGATCGAGGGCGAGCTGTGCCAGATCTACGGCGTCAGCCGGACCACGATCCGCGAGGCGATCAAGAACCTGGCGGGCAAGCGGCTGATCGAAGTGTCGCCGAAGACGGGCACGCGGGTGCTGCCCTTCGGCGAATGGAACCTGCTGGACCGCGACGTGCTGTCGTGGCGGCTGCTGGCCCAGTTCGACGCCAAGATCGTCGAGGACATCTACGAGATGCGCCAGTGCTTCGAGCCCCGGGCGTCGTTCCTGGCGGCGCGCGACGGCACGGCCGAGGACCACGCGCTGATCGAGCATCATTTCCGCCAGCTGGCGCGGGCCTATGAGGAGAACCAGCCGGTCAAGGTGGGGTCCGAATCGGCGCTGGAGTTCCACCTCGCCATCATCACCGCCTCGCACAACGGCCTGTTCGTGACCATCGGCGCCGCGGTGAAGTCGGCGCTGCGCGTCTCCTCCGAGATGCTGCAGCGCCATGCGGCCAAGCCGAGCGAGGATGTGGCGCTGCACGACGCGGTGCGCACCGCCATCATCGGCCGCGAGCCGGAGCGGGCGGCGGCGGCGATGGCCCGGCTGCTGGAAGCGTCACAGGCCCGGCTGCTGCCGCTGACCACGGCGCCGAAGGGGGCGTAAAGGCCCTCAGTACTGGCTGTCTTTGGCGGTGACGATGTGGATGATCGCGGCTGGGTCGGAGATCCAGAAGCCGTCGAAGCCGTCCGGCAGGCGCTCGATCTCGTCGCGCCTCACCACGCCGGCCGTGGCGAAATGCTCCGCCGCCCTGGGCACGTCCTCGGCCACGATCTCCAGCCACAGCTCGGCCTGGCTGATGGCGTCGACCCGGTCGATCCACAGCTGGTTGGCGCCGAATTCGAAGCCGATGGCGGGCGGGTGGTTGTCCAGCGGCTTCAGGCCGATGACGTCGCGGTAGAACCGGACCGTGGCGTCGTACTGGTGCGGCGGCACCTTCAGCGCGATGTTGCGGCCGCCGGCGAATGCGGTGGTCATGGCAGTCCCTCCGATCAGGATTGTGACGCCGAGGCGACGCGCTTCTCGTACTCGGCCTCCAGCGGCGTGTGGGTGAGGAAGAAGGGCTGCGGCACCCGGCCGTGCAGCCGGTCGACCAGGATGCCGAGATGGGTGTGCCAGCCGCCGGCGGCGCTCGGCATCTTTTCCGTCCCGAGGCGGCGGTGGGTCAGCACCAGCAACACGTCTTCGCCCTGCGGCGTCAGCTCGAAGGTCACCTCGGAGTCCCCGCCGGGCCAGCTGTGGCTCAACAGCCGTGGCGGCTCCCACCGCGTCACCCGGGCGGTGGAGTCGGCGCCCTTCTCCAGCGACTTGTACTTGGCCGGGATCTCGTCCGGCAGCGGCGACAGCCCGGAATGGAGGAAGCGCAGCTCCACCTGGCCGCCGATTCGGGGCTCGACGGCGCCGGTGGCCAGCCAGGTGCCGCGCTTGTCTGATTCCGTCAGATAGGCCCAGACCCGCTCGATCGGGCCGGGCAGCAGTCGCTCGAACCGGACCGTGCCGGGGGCGGTGATGGCGCCGTAATCGCTCATGGTTCCTGTCCTTCTGTTCCGGGGGTGGCGCGCAGCTGCCGTTCCAGCTCGTCCAGCCGGCCGCCCCAGAAGCGGCGGATGTGCTGCAGCCAGTCGTCCAGCGCGCCGAAGCCGCGGGGATCGAGCGCGTAGATGCGCCGCTGCGCCTCGGCGCGGACCGTGATCAGCCCGGCCTCGCGAAGCACCTTCAGATGCTGCGAGATCGCCGGGCCGCTCATGGCGAACTGCGCGGCGATGTCGCCGGCCGTCCGCTCCCCTGCCGCCAGCATCTCCACGATCTGCATCCGGGTGGGGTCGGCCAGGGCGGCGAAGGCGTTCATGGGTTTCTTATGAAGTTGAAACTTAAATAAGTCAATTCTTAATTATAGACTCAGCCGTCATTGCGAGCGCAGCGAAGCAATCCATGGCGCCGCCTGGCATGGATTGCTTCGTCGGCTTCGCCTCCTCGCAATGACGGAGAGGGGGCTTCCGGCCGGCCTATTTGAAATCGCGGCTGCGCAGGGTCACCCGATGGCCGCGCCCGGCCTCGGCGCGCGGGCGGCCCTGATGGGCGGGGTCGAGCACCACCTGATCGGTGCCCTTGGCCAGGACGGGCAACTGGTCGCTCCAGTCGACGAAACGCTCGACCACGACATGGATCACCATGTGCTCGCCCTCGCCCACCTTCTGCACCCGGCCCTCGCAGGCCAGCAGGCGCCCGGCATAGACGGCGCGGCGGTACTTCTCCGACACGTCGGCCCAGACCACCAGGTTGGCGGCGCCGCTCTCATCCTCGATGGTGACGAAGATGGTGCCCTTGGCGGTCTGCGGCCGCTGCCGGAACAGCACGATGCCGGCGAGGCGGATGCGGGCGCTGTCCCGGGTCGCATCATCACGCAGCGTCCGGATGGGGACGATGCCCAGCGGCGCCAGCGCCGGGCGCAGCAGGGCCAGCGGGTGGCGGGTCAGGGACAGGCCGGTGGTGGCGTAGTCCTCCAGCACCTCCAGCCCGGGTGGCAGGGGCGGCAGCGCCGCCTGCGGCTCCTCGAACAGCGCCAGCTGGGCCGGCCGGGCGGCGAACAGCGGCAGGGCCTCGCCCGCGATGCCGGCCACCGCCCACAGCCCTTGCTGCCGGTCCAGCCCCATCGAGCCGAAGGCGGCGGCCTCGGCCAGCCGGTTCAGGGCGCGGGCCGAGACGCCGGCGCGGCGGACGAGATCGGCCGGCGAAGCGTATCCGGCCTCGCGGTGCCGCACGATCTCGCCGCCCTCGTCCTGGCTCAGTCCCTTCACCAGGCGCAGGCCCAGCCGAAGGGCGTGGTCGCGGCCCCCGGTCGGCTCCAGCGTGCAGTCCCAGTCGCTGCGGTTGACGTCGACCGGGCGAACCTCGACGCCATGCTCGCGGGCGTCGCGCACCAGCTGCGCCGGGGCGTAGAAGCCCATCGGCTGGGAGTTGATCAGGGCGCAGCAGAACACCTCGGGGTGATAGTGCTTCACCCAGGCGCTCTCATAGACCAGCAGGGCGAAGGAGGCGGCATGCGCCTCGGGGAAGCCGTAGCTGCCGAAGCCTTTGATCTGGCTGAAACAGCGCTCGGCGAAGTCGCGCTCATAGCCGTTGGCGACCATGCCCTCGACGAAGCGGGTCTCGTATTGGTGGATGGTGCCGACATTCTTGAATGTCGCCATCGCCCGCCGCAGGTTGTCGGCCTCGGCCGGGCTGAACTTGGCGGCGACAATGGCCAGCTTCATGCCCTGCTCCTGGAACAGCGGCACGCCCAGGGTCTTCTCCAAGACCTCCTTGAGTTCGTCCTTCGGGTAGCTCACCGGCTCGATGCCGTCGCGGCGGCGCAGATAGGGATGCACCATGTCGCCCTGGATCGGTCCCGGCCGGACGATCGCAACCTCGATCACCAGGTCGTAATAGGTCTGCGGCTTCAGCCGCGGCAGCATCGACTGCTGGGCCCGGGATTCGACCTGGAACACGCCGATCGAATCGGCCCGGCTCAGCATGTCGAAGACCGCTTTGTCGGTCGGCCTCCGGCCCAGCTTCGGCCGTTCCCGGAAATTATCGGGGTAATGCGTTTCCATCAGGTCGAAACAGCGCTTGAGCGCGGTCAGCATGCCCAGCGCCAGCACGTCGACCTTCAGCATGCCCAGCGCCTCGATGTCGTCCTTGTCCCAGCAGATGACGGTGCGATCGTCCATCGCCGCATTCTCGATCGGCACCAGCTCGTCCAGCCGGTCGCGGGCGAAGACAAAGCCGCCGGTGTGCTGGCTCAAATGCCGCGGGAATCCCATCAGCTCGCAGCTCAGCGTCAGGGCCAGGCGCAGCCGCGGGTCGGCCGGGTCCAGCCCGGCCTCGCGCACCTGGTCCTCGTCCAATCCGGTCATGCTCCAGCCCCAGACCGATCCCGACAGGGCGCCGATCATGTCCTCTGACAGGCCCATCGCCTTGCCGACGTCGCGCACCGCGGCGCGGGTTCGGTAGCAGATCACGGTCGCGGTCAGCCCGGTGCGGTGCCGGCCGAACTTCTGGTAGATGTGCTGGATCACCTCCTCGCGCCGCTCATGTTCGAAATCGACGTCGATGTCGGGTGGCTCGTGGCGCGCCTCGCTGATGAAGCGTTCGAACAGCAGGTTGACCTCGACCGGGTTGACCGAGGTGATGCCCAGGCAGAAGCAGACGGCGCTGTTGGCGGCCGAGCCGCGGCCCTGGTTCAGGATGTGCTGGCTCTTGGCGAAGGCGACGATGTCGGCCACGGTCAGGAAGAAGGGCGCGTATTCGCGCCCGCCGATCAGCGCCAGCTCCTTCTCGATCTGGCTACGCAGATCGGCCGGCACACCCTGGGGATAGCGGGTTGTCGCCCCCTCCCAGGTCATGCGCTCCAGCCGGGCCTGCGCCGGCTCGCCGTCGGGGGTGATCTCCTCGGGGTACTGGTACTTGGCGGACAGCTCATCCAGGTCGAAGCGGCAGCGTTCGGCGATCTCGACCGTCCGCTCCAGCGCCTGGGGATGGTCGCGGAACAGCCGGGCCATCTCGTCCGGCGTCTTCAGGTGCCGCTCGGCATTGGCCTCCAGCCGCCAGCCGGCCTCGTCGATCGTGCAGTGCTCGCGGATGCAGGTGACGACATCCTGCAGCCGCCGCCGCTCCGGCAGGTGGTACAGCACGTCGTTGGTGGCGACGAGGGGCGCCCGCGTGCGGAAGGCGAGGTCGCGGAGGTCTTCCAGCCGCCGGGCGTCATCGCCGCGATAGCGATGGCTGGCCGCCAGATAGACCCGTTTCCCCATATCCGACCGCAGCCGGTCGAGATGGCCGGCGAAGCCGTCGTCAAGCGTATCGGGCGGCAGCGCCACCAGGATCTGGCCGTCGCTGAACGGCAGCAGGTCGGCGAAGGCCAGGTCGCACTGGCCCTTCTTCGCCCGGCGCTTGCCGATGGTCAGTAGCCGGCACAGCCGGCCATAGGCCTTGAGATCGGTCGGATAGCACAGCAGGCTCGGCGCATCGGTGAAGTCCAGCCGGCAGCCGACGATGTAGGGGATGCGGCGGGCTTTCTGCCGGTCCGCGTCGCGATTGGCGGCGACATGGCCGCGCACGACCCCGGCCAGGCTGTTGCGATCGGTGACGGCGATGGCGGACAGGCCGAGATGGATCGCCGTCTCCACCAGCTCCGCCGGGTGCGACCCGCCGCGCAGGAAGGAGAAGTTGGTGGTGACCTGCAACTCGGCATAATCGACCATCAGTCGAACACCCCGTGCAGGAACCAGCGCGCGCTCTCGCCGGTGCGGTACAGCCCGGCGCGGTAAACCCAGAAACGGCGGCCGGCCTCGTCCTCGACCCGGTAGTAGTCGCGGATCATCTCTGGCTCGCTCCGGTCCTCCGGCTTTGTCCGGCGCCACCACTCATAGGCGATCCGCTCCGGCCCGTCTGCGCGGCGCACCTTGTGGGTCGCCCCGGCCCAGCGGAAGGTGCTGGGCGGGTCGTCCGGCACCTGGGCGATCGCCTCGATCGGCTCCGGCCGGCGCAGCAGGCGCAGCGGGCGCACCCAGCCCTCGGGCCAGGCCGTGACCTCGGCCGGGGCCAGCGGCGGCGCGGCGGCGACGCAGCGTTCGGGCAGATGGCTCTCCACCGCGGCCGGCCGCCAGATCCGGTCGAAGCCGATGCGGTTGCCGACGATGTCGACGAAGCCGGCGAGGTCGCCGATCGCGGCCCCTTCGTCCTCCAGCTTGCTCAGCCCGGTCTGGCGCCCGTCCAGCGGCGCCACCCGGTCGGCCCGCAGGGTCACCACCTCGACCCCGAAGCCGGGGTCGACCCGGTCCAGCCGCTCGGCCAGCAGGCGCGCGACCCGCGCCGCGTCGCGGACCGGCAAAGCGGTGCGGATGGCGGCGGTCTGGCGCCGCCCGTCGACCCGGTGGAAGTCGGCGGCGAACTGGGCGGCGCCCATCATCCGGGCCTCCAGCCGGGCGCAGAGCTCCGCCGTCACCACCGCGATGGCGCGCTGCAGGTCCTCCGGCGTGCCGACCGGCTCGGGGAAGGCCAAGCGGGCGAACCAGGGCGTCGGCGGCCGGCGGAAGCCGACCGTCTCCTCCGCCCGGCCCAGCGCCTGGTCCAGCCGCAGCAGCGGCCGGGCGCCGAAGCGGCGGGCCAGGCCGGGGCGCGGCGCCGCCAGCAGGTCGCCGACCTTGGTCAGGCCGATCCGGCGCAGCGCCTGCACCGCATCCTCGTCCAGCCGCAGCGCCGCGACGGGCAGGGGGGACAGGGCGGCCCGTTCCTCGCCGTCGGGCAGGATGTGGATCGGCCGTTCGGCGCGGCCGTGATGCGCCAGGGCCCAGGCGGCGCCGAAGCTGCCGGCGACGGCGATGCGGCCGGGCAGGCCGCGCCGCCGCAGCCGTCCGGCCAGGTCGTCGACCAAGCCTTCCTCGCCGCCCCACAGATGGGCACAGCCGGTGATGTCGATCCACAGCCCGTCGGGCGGGCAGGGCGCCACGGCGGGGCTGTAGCGGCCGGCCCAGCGGGCCAGACGGGCCAGGGCGCGGGCGTCGGCGGCGTGGTCCGCCGGGATCAGGGCCAGGGTGGGCAGCACGGCGCGGGCGTCGGTCGCCTTCTGCTGCGGCCGGATGCCGGCGGCCCAGCCGCGGTCGTCGACGGCGACGACCTGGCGCCGCTGTCCGATGGTCTCGACGACCGCGACCGGCTCAGCCGGCCAGGCGTTCTCCGGCGTGGTCAGCTTCAGCCGCGTGATCGGCCAGTTCGGCAACCACAGCGAGACGATCCGTCCCATCCTTTGTCTCCACGATCCAGCGGCCGGGCGCGCCGCCGCGGCAATGGGTCAGCGCCAGCTCCCACCGCACCGGCCCGACCCAGGTGGCGGTGCCGCCGCTGGGCGCCGGGGCCACCGCCCAGCGCGTCACCGCGGCGCTGGCGGCGGTACGGCCGAGGCGGGGCGCCAGCAGCTCGCGCTGCAGCAGCAGGGCGGTGGTGCCCCGGGTCTCGCAGGCCAGCTGCAGCCGCCGCTCGGCCAGCAGGTCGGCCCGCACCGCCTCGGCCAGCACGGCGCCGAAGCCGGGGGTGCGCAGCGCCTCCTCCACCACCGCCAGCACGCCCTTCTCGTCGCGCGGCCGCACCAGGATCAGCCGGTCGGGCGCCAGGCCCAGCGCGGCCAGCGCCGGCGGATAGAGGTCGTCGCTCGTCGTGCACCACAGCACCGGCCCGCGTCGCTGCAGCCGGGCCAGCAGCCGGGCAGCGAAGCCGGTCGCGGTCGCCCCTGCGGCGGCCCCGCCCCCGCCGGCCGCGGCGACCCGGTGCAGCCGGCCGAGCGCCAGCCCGCCGCGCGGCAGGCGGGCATCGATCGGCGGCAGGTCGAGCGGCAGGATTCCGGGATCCTCGACGGCGGATCCATAGCGGTTCAGGCGCTCGCGCAGGGCGGCGAGGGCGGACATGGCGCTCACAGATGTTCTATATTTGTTCTTGTATGAATCCACTGCAGCGCTGCAGAGTCAAGCCCGGGGCGGCGGGCCCAGGGAAACGGCGGCTTTGCGCGGCCTCAGGGACTCGCTGATGCGTGCCCTGCACCGGGTGCCGGATCGGGGGGCGGGCCGGCCAGCGCCCTCACCGCTTCGTCGACGCTATGGAACACATGGTCCGGGCCGATCTGCGCCAGGATGCCGAAGCGGGACAGGGCCTGCTGCGCGCGGACCGATTCGAGCCGGGCGATGGCGAAGGTGATGTCCGCGACGCGGCACTGCGCGATCACCCCGGCCAGGCTGCGGGCCGCGGAATAGTCGATCTCGATGATGCTGCTGGCCTCCAGGATCACCAGGCGCAGCGCGTCCCGCCTGGCGTCGATCAGGCGGCCGATGCCGGCCTCGAACGTCCCGGCGTTGAGGAAGCTCAGCGGGGCCTGGAAGGCGATGACGGCGACCCCGGGCAGCGTCTCGCCATGGGAGCCGGCGGCGGGCGGCCACCAGATCGACGTCTGCGGCACCTTCTCGAACTCGATCGGCTGGGCGCGGGTGATCGCCCAGATGCCGTGCAGCAGCGACAGGCCGATGCCGACGGCGACTCCGGCCTGGATCGGCAGCACCACGATGGCGACCGCGGTGGCCAGAATCAGGGCGAACTCGCCCGGCGCCTGGTGGTAGACGGCGACGAAGGTCGGGACCCGGACGACCCGCTGGGCCACGAACACCAGGACCCCGGCCAGGGCCGCATGCGGGACATGCGACAGCAGCCCGCCGCCGAGCAGCGCCAGGGCCAGCACGATGGCGGCGGCGACCAGGCCGGCGACCTGCGACCGGCCGCCGGTCTCGGCCACGGTGGCGGTGCGCGGCGGGCTGGCGTTCACCGGAAAGGCCCCGAACAGGCCGGACAGGATGCTGCCGGCGCCGACGCCGATGAAATCGCGGTTCAGCGCCGGCGGCGCGCCGGATTGGGGCGGAAAGGAGCGGCTGGTGGCGGCCGTCTGCACCATGACGACCAGCGCGACGATCAGCGCCAGGGACACCAGGCGGCGCAGCTCGTCGAAATCCACCGCCGGCAGCGCCGGCTGCGGCAGGCCGCCGGGAAGGGGGCCGAGGACCGCGACGCCGCGATTCTCGAGGCCGAAGGCGACCACCGCGGCCGTCGCCGCCACCAGGCCGATCAGCGCGCCCGGAATGCGCGGGCTGATCCGCTCGGCGCCGAACACCGCCAGGAAGACGCCGATCCCCAGCGCCGCGCTCCAGGGATTGACCTGCCCCAGCTGCGCCACGGTCTCGGCGATGCGCTGCGGCGTGCTGCCGTCCTGCGCCGGCAGGCCCAGCAGCCCCGGCAGCTGCGAGACGGCGATGTGCACCGCGATCCCGGCCAGGAAGCCTGTCGTGACCGGCACCGACAGCAGGTCGGCGATCCAGCCCAGGCGGAACACGCCGCCGCAGCAGACGATCAGGCCGACCATCAGGGCCAAAGCGGCGGCCAGGGCCGCGTAGTGCGGCGATCCCGCCGCCGCCAGCAGGGCCAGGCCGCCGGCGAAGATCGGGGTGATGGTGGAATCCGCGCCGACCGACAGCAGGCGATGGGCGCCGAACACCGCGAAGGCTAGCGCCGCGGCGACGAAGGCGAAGAAGCCGATTTCCGGCGCGAAGCCGCCCAGCCGGGCGGTGGCCATCTGCTCGGGGATGGTGATGGCCGCCAGCGTCAGGCCTGCGACCAGGTCGGACCGGCCGTCCCGCAGCGTCCAGCCCGCCACGGCCCGGAAGGGACGCCAGCTTCGGCCGGGGCCGGGCATCAGGCCATGCCGCTTCCGGGCAGGAACAGCTTGACCGGGCGGATCTCGTAGCCGCCGATGCCGGGATTCGCCCGCTCCAGGTCCTGGGCCAGTGCGACCGCTTCCTCGATCGACGGGCAGTCGACGATGTAGAAGCCGAGCATCTGCTCCTTGGTCTCGACATAGGGCCCGTCGATCACCAGCGGCGGCTCATGGCCCTTCACCAGCGTGGTCGCGGCGGTGGTCGGCATCAGCCGCGCGGCGGGCCCCAGCCGGCCCTGCTCGGCCAGCCGGCGGTGGACGACGTCCAGCCGGGCCATGACCGCGTCATCCTCTTCCTTGGTCCAGGCGCCGATGGCGTCCTGCGAATTGTAGCAAAGAATGGCGTAGAGCATCCGGGCTGCCCCCTCGTCTGTCCCCGACGCGGAGTATGCCCGGAGCCGGCGTCCGGCGGCACGGAAACATCGCGGCCACCTTCAGCCGGCTCCGAAGCCCGGTCGATCAGACCACGGTGATCGTGCTCTGCGCTTTCAGCGGACATGGCAGGGAGGGATCGAAGGTGATCTCGATCGCGCTGGCGACGAAGAAGCCGCCGATGTGCTGGGCCGCGATTTCAGGGGGCGTTCCCGGCTTCGTCAGGTTGACGTCCTGGGCGAAGACAAAGATCCGCCAGACGCCGTAGACATCCTGGTGCTGGGACAGCAGCAGCTTGTAGGCCCGCTCCAGGTCCAGGCTGCCGGCATAGACGCCGTCATTGGCGGCGTCGTCGAAGCC
Organism: Inquilinus sp. 2KB_23; assembly: GCF_052115705.1. Classification (NCBI taxonomy): domain Bacteria; kingdom Pseudomonadati; phylum Pseudomonadota; class Alphaproteobacteria; order Rhodospirillales; family Rhodospirillaceae; genus Inquilinus; species Inquilinus sp. 2KB_23. The sequence goes on from NZ_JBFRHF010000001.1 coordinate 113,317, forward strand.
GAGCCCGTCATCCGTTAGCGGCACGACGAAGAACAGCCCTTGCGGCGCCTGGAACAGGGCGAACGCGTAGAGCTCCGTCCCGGTGAAGTAGCCGCCTCCGCCGTTCTGAAACTTCGCCTTCACCCACAATGGCTTGAAGGCATGCACCGTGCCGGGGGTTTCGATCTCGACGTCGCCGCCGACATGGATGTTGGTCTGCGTCTCCGACACCGAATGGCTGTAGGTCTGGCCGGTGGTGAAGCGCTGATAGGTCCATTCGACATCGGCCGGATAGGCGCGGCCGGCGTTGGGGGCGTCGGGCAGGCTCCATTTCGCCACCACCTTTTCACCCAGGGTCTTCTCGCCGGCCCCCGGCGGCGTGGCCGCCTGCCCGCGATAGAAGGGATCCGCGGCGTCGGAGCAGGCGACGACGAGGGCGCCCGAGGCGATGGCCGAAGCCACGCCCGCCACCGTGTATTCGGGCGGGCCGGAAGCGGCGCCCTTCGGGGTGCAGCAGCTGACGCTCGGGTCCGTCTCCTCGAAGGTGCCGCCGGCGCTGAAATTCGCGTTCCCGGAACCGAGGGCCACGGCGACGATCGCCACGATCGCCGCGACCACCAGCACGATGAGGGCGAGGATCTTCCACCAAGGATCGGCGAAAGGCAGCTCGCCATGGACCCCGTCATAGGCGGGGTTGGGTTGCCAGACCATCGTCGCCCCGGTCGGCACCCAGGGGCCGAAATCCGGCCCGCATTTCGGGTCTTTCGGATTGCACTTCCACCAATCCGCGGCCGGCCCGAGGGCGGCCAGGTTCGACACCACCAGCGATCCCTCGCCCACGGTGCAAGTGTAGGAATTGGTCGTCGAGTCGAACCGGGTCTGCGAGACGAAGATCTGCTGGATCGAGCGGCGGGACTCGAAGCCGTCGGCGCGCGCGATGAAGCTGACCAGGTGCTTGCCCGGCGTGGCGTTCTCGAAATTCGCCCGCCAGGACACCAGCACCGATGCCCCGGCCGGGATCCTGGAGAAGACCAGGGTGTTGGCCGCCGGAACGATGCCCGGGTCGCCAATGCTCTCGAGATAGAGGCGGACATTGACCAGGTCGCTGGAGGAATTGTTGGTGTAGTGGCACGAGATCAGCAGCGAATAGATAGCGTTATCGAAGATGCCGTCCGGCAGCATGATATTGGTCACGGGCTCGACGGCGAAGGGGCGCGTCAGCACCTGCATCGGCGTGGCGGTCATTTGCGGCCTCCTTTCCGGTCGGACAGAACGATGAAGGTGTACCCACCGAGCGTCCGGTCCTCCCCGTCCTGCTCGGCGATCCGGACCAGGGCGTATTCGCCCTTCGCCAGGTCCGGCGCCCTGATGGCGACATGGATGGCGGCCTTGGTGCCCCTGGGAATGTGCAACTCCAGTTCCCGCTTGCCCAGGCCGCCCTTTTCCGGCGTGCACATCGGCTCCTGCCCCATGCCGACCTCGACCTTGGCGGCCTTGGACGGCTTCAGGCCGGCCAGGTCCAGCCGGCGCAGTTGCGCCTCGTCCAGTTCGCCCCCGACCTTGGCCGTGACCAGAACCCGCTTGTCGGTGCGGAGGCCGGCCGCGATGGTCAGCATCCGGGCGGGAATGCCGGTCTGCGCCACGACGACGCTGAGGTTGCGCTGCGCGGCCTCCGGATAGGCCGGCGGGTTGAAATCATCCGGCGGCGGGACCGGGATCGAGCTGCCGGAATGATTGGCGACGGCGATCAGACACTCATGCCCGCCATTCACCATGGTCACCGCCCAGGGCACCAGGCACAGCACGTCCTGTGCCGCGCCGGGCTGCAGGTCCGCATTGGCCGACCCGATGAAATGGGCGGTGCTGCGCAGGATCTGGGTGCTGGGATCGGCCCACCAGAAATCGATGCGGGTGCCGTCGGCGACACTCGATCCGTGGTTCTCGACATGGGCCCAGACATAGGCCGGCTGCCCCGCAATCGGCGCCCCCGGCTGTCCGGTCGGGTCGTTGCCTGGGACGACCCAGATGTCGGGACTCATCCACCAGTCCGGTGTGCCGTCCCTGATTTCCAATTGTATGGCCATGCGCTGTCTCCGATGTTCGCTGGAGACGCGCCGTCCCGGATTCCGCATGTCGGCGGGATCGCCGATGGACGGCGGCACCTGCCGATGCGCTGGTCCCGGCCAGTCGCCGGGAATCACCGGACCGCAGGACGATGTGCCCCAAGGCACCGGCCGCCGCGCAACGACGAAGGCCCGCAACTCTCGATGATGGGATGCCGAGCCGGTCGGCCCGGACCGCTCCACCCGACCGTCCGCGGATCAGGATCCGAGGGTCGGAATATTATTTCCAGATACTCTAAGAAAGATGCAGAACAAGGGTAGTTTCTCGAAACAAAATGCCCTTTTTGTGGCGTTCGTCGCTTTATCCCGCCATCCCGGCGGCGATCATCGCCTGCTGGCGCACCGCCTCGGTCAGGGCGGCGCGGTGCTCCTGGAACTCCGGCGTGGTCTTCACCGTGTAGTGGCGCGGATGCGGCAGGGCGATCGGCCGGTCCTCGATGATCCGGCCGGGCCGGGCGCTCATCACGATCACCCGGTTGGCCAGGAACACCGCCTCGTCGATGTCGTGGGTGACGAACAGCACGGTCTTGCGCTCCGCCTCCCAGATCGACAGCAGCAGCTCCTGCATCAGCGCCCGGGTCTGGGTGTCCAGCGCGCCGAAGGGCTCGTCCAGCAGCAGAATCTTGGGATCGTTGGCCAGCGCCCGGGCGATCGCGGTGCGCTGCTGCATGCCGCCCGACAGCATCTTCGGATAGTGGTTCTCGAAGCCGCGCAGGCCGACCTTGGCGACGTATTCGGCGACGATTTCGGCCTGCTGCCTCTGCGGCACGCCCTTCTCGCGCAGGCCGAAGGCGATGTTCTGCGCGACGCTCAGCCACGGGAACAGGGTGTAGGCCTGGAACACCACGCCGCGGTCGGGCCCCGGCTCGGTCACCGGCCTGCCGCCGACCAGCACCCGCCCGGTGCTCGGCCGGTCCAGCCCGGCGACGATGCGCAGCAGGGTGGACTTGCCGCAGCCGGACGGGCCCAGCAGGGTGATGAAGTCGTTCTCGGCGATACCGAGGTCGACCGGGCTCAGCGCCTGGGTCGGCGCGCCGCCATGGATTCCGGGATACTGCCGGCTGACGCCTTCGACACGGACCAGTGTCATCGGCCGAGGCTCCAGGGGAACAGGGCGCGGTTCAGCCGCTTGAACAGCTGGTCGGTGATCAGGCCGATGGTGCCGATGGTGAAGATGCCGAAGATCATCTGCCCGGTGTCGAGGAAGCGCTGGGCGTCGATGATCATGTGGCCGATGCCGGCGGAGGATCCGATCAGCTCGGCGACGATGACATAGGTCCAGGCCCAGCCCAGCACGAGGCGCAGCGACTCGAAGATCTGCGGCGCCGCGTTCGGGATCATCACCCGCACCACCACGCCGCGGGTCCGGGCGCCCAGCGTCCGCGCCGCCTCCACCAACTCGGTCCGGATCGACCCGGTGATCACCGCGACCATGATCACCAGCTGGAACACCGAGCCGATGAAGATCACCAGCAGCTTCTGGGTTTCGCCCACCCCGGCCCACAGGATCAGGAGCGGGATGAAGGCCGAGGCCGGCAGGTAGCGGCAGAAGGACACGAAGGGCTCGAAGAACGCCTCGATGCCCTTGAAGGTGCCCATAAGGATGCCGAGCGGCACCGCCAGCAGCGCCGCCAGCAGGAAGCCGCCGAAGACGCGGAACATGGTGACGGCGATGTCCCAGGCGAAGCCGAACCGCATGAACAGCTCGACGCCTTCGGTGAAGGTGGTGTCCGGGCTGGCCAGGAACAACGGCTTGACCAGCCCGCTCCAGGTCGCCGCGCCCCACAGTGCCACGAACAGGACGAAGCACAGGATGCCGAGGGCGAGGCGTCGGGCGGCGCCGACGGGGGCGAGCGGTGTGGGCACGGCTACTCGACGAATTTCGCGGTGTACAGCGCGGTCAGGTCCTCCGGCTTGCGCCGCAGCAGCCCGGCCTCGAGCATGATGTCCGCCGCCTGGTTGATGAAGCTCGGCATGGTGCCGGTCAGGTAGGCCTTGTTGGCCGCGCGGTCGTACCAGGTCACGTACTGGGCCGAATCGGCGAACTGCTCCGCCGTCTGGTCGACGTCGGCGCCCATGATCTTGTTGGCCTCGGCCGGGTTGGCCTTGATGTAGTCCAGCGCCTCGAACCAGCTGTCGACCACGGCCTTGACCACGTCGGGATGGGCGGCGACGTAGTCCGGCTGGAACGCCAGGGTGTCGATGATCACGCCGGGCGTGTCGGCCGAGGTGACTAGGATCTTGCCGTTCGGATCCTTGCGGATGTTCGACAGGTACGGCTCATAGGTCACGGCGACGTCGAACTGGCCGGCGATGAAGGCTGCGGCCGCGTCGGGCGGCTGCAGGTCGGTCAGGCTGACATCCTTGAAGCTCATGCCGTGCTGCTTCAGCAGATAGGCCAGCCAGAACTGCGAATCGCCGCCGAACTGCACCGCGATGCTCTTGCCCTTCAGCGCCTCGATGTCGGCGATGTCCTTGCGCGCGGCGATGCCGTCGCCGCCGGAGGATGTGTCGAGCGCCAGCACCTGCACCACCGGCACGCCGGAGCTGGCATAGAGCAGATGGGTGTCGACGGTGGTGGTGATCACCTGCACGTCGCCCGAGGCCATGGCCTGGTGCCGGTTCGAGGTCGGCATCTTGACGATGTCGAGGTCGATGCCGTGCTTCTCGAAGAAGCCCAGCTGCTTGGCCAGCGTGATCGGCGCGAAGCCGGTCCAGCCGCTCATGGCCAGGCGCAGTTTCACCGGCTCCGCGGCGGTGGCCGACGTGGCGGTCAAGGCGAAGGCGATGGCGGCGGCGATGCCCAGGCGCATGATGCTGTTCCCCTGTTCCGGTCGCCCGTGCGTCGTGGCGCCCAGGCATGATTCGCCGCAGCCTGCCCCAAAGACGGGGCGGCGGCTACGGCGTTTTGCGGTGCAGCGGAACCGGAGCGGCGGTCAGTAGACGGTGACGGATGACGACGGCACATAGGCGCCGGACATGACGTCGACCTTGTCGGCGCGGATCGTTTCCAGCGTCTGGCACAGCGACCAGCGCGCGGTCGGGCCGGAGATGGTGACGCGGTCGCCGATGCGGACCGGGAACGGCTTGCCCTGGATCGCGACCTCGGTGCCGTCGTCGCGGCGCAGCACGCTGCAGGGACGGCCGACCTGGAGGGTGCCGGTGTAGACGACGTTGATGTCGTCATGCCACTCGGTCGACACCTTGGGGAAGTCGTAGGGGGGGATCTGCACCGATTGCTGCGTCGTCTGGCAGGCGCCAAGGAGGGTCGCCGCGGCAAGCGCGATGAAGAGGGTCGGCGAGGGGCGACGATGATGGATCGACAACACGCGCTCTCTTTCTTGTTTTGGCGGCCAGAATCTTTTTCTTCCAATACAGGCGAAGCGGGTCGGACGTCCAGCCGGCGATCAAACCAAAGGCCCGGAAACAGGCATTTGGATCATTCGAACCGGAATACGGCGATTTCCGGTGCGAGATGTCCTGCGGCGCGAAATTCTTTCGCCATGGCCCGGGCGCCCGCCGGCGCACCGTCATCGTTGCGCGGTTTTCTTTTACACGGGTTGCTTGTATGCCCATGGGGCCTGATGCGGCCCTGACGTTGGGCCGCACGCTCTCTGGAGTCTGCAGGATGTCAAAGGCCGATCAGCATAAGGCCGAAATCGTCGATGGTGTCGTCGCTCTCGCCAAGCAGCGGCTCGATCCGGCGAAGGGAGGAATGGCCGAGCGGTTCATCCGCCTCTATTTCCGCAACATGCCGCCGCACGACGTGCTGCGCGAGGGGGCCGACACGCTGTACAGCGTCGCCCTCGGCCTGCTGCAGTTCGGCGGCGAGAGGCGCAAGGGCGAGGTCAAGATCCGGATCTTCAATCCGGTCTATGACGACTATGGCTGGCGCAGCCCGCACACCGTGGTCGAGGTCATCAACGACGACATGCCGTTCCTGGTCGATTCGGTGACCGCGGCGCTGTCCGAGCTCGGCCTCACCGTGCATCTGGTCGCCCATCCGATCATCGCGGTCACCCGCGACGCCCAGGGCCGGCTGACCGACGCCCAGGATCCGGCGACGGCCCCCGAAGGCACGGCTGCCGAAAGCTTCATGCACATCCAGGTCGACGAGCGCACCGACCAGGCAGCGCTCGACCGCATCGCCGCCACCCTGCGCAGCGTGCTGACCGATGTCCGCGCCTCGGTCGAGGACTGGGCGGCGATGCGCAAGCAGATCCGCACCGTGCTCGACGAGCTCGACGGCAAGGCGCTGCCGGTCGACCCGGGCGAGGTGCGCGAGATCGTCGCCTTCCTGGAATGGCTCGAGGACGACCACTTCACCTTCCTGGGCTACCGCCGCTACGACTTTATCCACAGCGACAAGGGGCTCGAGATCGCGATCGTGCCGGACAGCGGCCTCGGCATCCTGCGCCAGGCCGACGTCTCGGTGTTCGACGGCGCGCGCCGCTACGACCGGATGTCGGAAGAGGCGCAGGCCATGCTACGCAGCACGGTGCCGCTGACCGTCACCAAGGCCAGCCTGAAGGCGACCGTGCACCGCCCGGTGCATCTCGACGTCTTCACCGTCAAGATCTTCGACGAGGCCGGCGAGGTCGCGGGCGACCACATGTTCGTCGGTCTGTTCACCTCCCTCGCCTACAGCCGCAGCGCCCGCGACATCCCCTATCTCCGGTCCAAGGTCAGCCGCACCCTGGCGCGCGCCGGGCTGGACCCGCGCAGCCATGACGGCAAGGCGCTGGGGCACATCTTCGACACCTATCCGCGCGACGAGCTGTTCCAGATCTCGGACGAGCAGCTGCTCGACACCGGCATGGGCGTGCTGCACTTGCAGGAACGGCAGCGCACCGCGCTGTTCATGCGCCGCGACCCGTTCGGCCGCTTCGTCTCCTGCCTCGTCTACGTGCCGCGCGACCGCTACAACACCGACCTGCGCCAGCGCATCCAGAAGATCCTGGAGAAGGCCTATGGCGGGCCGGTCACGGCCTTCACCACCCAGATGACCGAAGGGGCGCACGCCCGCGTCCACTTCACCATCAGGACCGAACCCGGCGTCGGCACGGACGAACCGGTCGATGTGATCGAGGAGCGGCTGGTCGAGGCCGGCCGCAGCTGGGCCGACCTGCTGCAATCGGCCCTGGTCGAGAAGAAGGGCGAGGAGCAGGGGCTGAACCTGCTGCGCCGCTACGCCGACGCCTTCCCCGCGGGCTACCGCGAGGAGACGGCGCCGGCGGCGGCGATCGTCGACATCGAGCGGATCGAGGAGATCGACGAGGCCGGCGAGATCGGGCTGCACTTGTTCCGCCCGATCGAGGCGGCGCCGAACGAGCTGCGCTTCAAGCTGTACCACCGCGGCGCCCCGGTGCCGCTGTCCGACGTGCTGCCGATGCTGGAGCATATCGGCTTCAAGGTGATCTCCGAGATCCCGACCGAAGTCGCGATCCAGGGTCTGCCCGCGGTCTGGATCCATGATTTCGAGGTGCGCAGCCGCAGCGGCGACGCGATCGAGCTGAACCGGCTGAAGGCCGTGTTCCAGACCGCCTTCGAGCGGATCTGGACCGGCGACATGGAGGATGACCGACTGAACCGGCTGGTGCTCGCCGCCGGCCTCGACTGGCGCTCGATCACCCTGCTGCGCGCCTATGCCAAGTTCCTGCGCCAGGCCCGCTTCGCCTTCAGCCAGGAGACGATCGAGGACACGCTGGTCGCGCATCCGGACATCACCCGCGCGATCGTCCGCATGTTCACCGCCCGCTTCGACCCGGACCTGACCGGCGACCGCGAGGTGGCGATCCGCGGCATGCTGGTCGAGATCGACCACATGCTGGACGCGGTGACCAATCTCGACGAGGACCGCATCCTCCGCCGCTACCTGAACCTGGTGCGGTCGACGCTGCGCACCAACTTCTTCCAGGCCGACGACCAGGGCCGGCCGAAATCCTACCTGTCGCTCAAGCTCGACAGCCTCTCGGTCGAGGAGATGCCGCTGCCGCGGCCGTGGCGCGAGATCTTCGTCTACAGCCCCCGGATGGAAGGCGTGCACCTGCGCGGCGGCAAGGTCGCCCGCGGCGGCATCCGCTGGTCCGACCGGCGCGAGGATTTCCGCACCGAGATCCTGGGGCTGATGAAGGCGCAGATGGTGAAGAACACCGTCATCGTGCCGGTCGGCTCGAAGGGCGGCTTCGTGCTGAAGCGGCCGCCGACCCAGGGCGGGCGCGAGGCGTTCCAGGCCGAAGGCATCGAATGCTACAAGATCCTGATGCGCGGGCTGCTCGACATCACCGACACCATCACCGGTGGCGAGACCCAGCATCCCGACCGCGTCGTCCGGCATGACGAGGACGATCCCTATCTCGTCGTCGCCGCCGACAAGGGCACGGCCACCTTCTCCGACATCGCCAACGGGGTCAGCCAGGATTACGGCTTCTGGCTCGACGACGCCTTCGCCTCCGGCGGCTCGGTCGGCTACGACCACAAGAAGATGGGCATCACCGCCCGCGGTGCCTGGGAATCGGTGAAGCGGCACTTCCGCGAGCTTGGCCGCGATATCCAGACCCAGGACTTCACCTGCGTCGGCGTCGGCGACATGTCGGGCGACGTGTTCGGCAACGGCATGATCCTGTCCGAGCACACCCGCCTGTTCGGTGCCTTCAACCACCTGCACATCTTCGTCGACCCGGACCCGGATGCGGCGGTCAGCTTCGCCGAGCGCAAGCGGCTGTTCGACCTCGGCCGCGGATCCTGGGACCAGTACGATTCGGCGCTGCTGTCGCCCGGCGGTGCGGTGTATGACCGCCGCGCCAAGTCGATCAAGCTGTCGCCCGAGGTCCGCGCCCGCTTCGGCCTGGACCGCGAGACGGTGACCCCGAACGAGCTGATGCAGACGATGCTGCGGGCCGAGGTCGACCTGCTGTGGTTCGGCGGCATCGGCACCTATGTGAAGGGCGGCCGCGAGAGCCAGGCCGATGTCGGCGACAAGGCCAACGACCCGCTGCGCATCAACGGCCGCGACGTCCGCGCCAAGGTGATCGGCGAGGGCGCCAATCTCGGCGTCACCCAGTTCGGCCGTATCGAATACGCCCGCGTCGGGGCCGGCGGCGCCGGCGGCCGGCTGAACACCGACTTCATCGACAACTCGGCCGGCGTCGACACCTCGGACCACGAGGTCAACATCAAGGTCCTGTTCGGCGCCGTGGTCCAGGCCGGCGACCTGACCCTGAAGCAGCGCAACCAGCTGCTGGGCAGCATGACCGAGGAGGTCGGCCACCTCGTCCTGCGCGACAACTACCTGCAGAGCCAGGCGCTGTCGCTCGCGGTCGGCGAGGGGGTCGAGGTGCTGGACCAGCAGGGCCGCTTCATGCGCGGGCTGGAGAAGGTGGGCAAGCTCGACCGCCTGATCGAGATGCTGCCGACCGACGAGGAGATGACCCAGCGCCTGGCCAACCGCGAGGGCCTGACCCGGCCGGAGCAGGCGGTGCTGCTGGCCTATGCCAAGATCACCATCTACGACGCGCTGCTGGCCAGCGACCTGCCGGACGATCCGGCCCTGGTCGACGACCTGTTCCTGTACTTCCCGACGCCGCTGCGCGAGCGGTTCAAGGATGCGATCGAACACCACCGGCTGCGCCGCGAGATCGTGGCGACCCATGTCACCAACAGCATGGTGAATCGGGTCGGCGCTACCTTCGTGTCGGAGATGGCGGACAGGACCGGCCTGGGCGTGGCCGAGATCGCGCGAGCCTATCTGATCGTGCGCGACAGCTTCGGCCTGCGCGAGATATGGTCGGCGGTCGAGGCGCTCGACAACAAGGCCGAGGCCCAGGCCCAGATCCGCGCCATGCTGGCAACCCGCCGGCTGATCGAACGCACCGTGTCCTGGATCCTGCGCCAGCAGGGCCGCGGCCTCGATGTCGGCAAGGACGTCGCGCATCTCAAGCCCGGCCTGGCCGAGCTGGAGCGCGAGCTGGACGCCGCGATCTTCGACGATGCCAGGGCGGTGATCGACGCCCGGGCCAAGACCTTCGTCGAAGCCGGGCTGCCGGAGGACCTGGCCCGCCGCGTCGCCCGGCTGAACCTGTGGGCGGCGGGGCTGGACGTCATACGCATCGCCGACGACACCGGCCGCGGCGTGACCGAGGTCGCCTCGGTGTACTTCGAGACCGGGCGCCGGCTGGGCCTGGCCTGGCTGCGCGACGGCGCCAGCCGGATGCCGGCCACCAACCACTGGCAGAAGCAGGCGGTGGGGGCGATCGTCGACGATCTCTACACCCTGCAGGCCGACTTGGCGGTGCGGGCGATGCAGGCGGCGCCGGCGGGGGCTGCCGGGACCGAGGCGGTCGAGGCCTGGGTCGACCAGCGCCGCACCCCGGTCGAGCGGGTGGACCAGCTGGTCTCCGAGCTCAAGGCGATGGACCAGGTCGACCTGTCGATGCTGGCCGTCGCCAACCGCAACCTGCGCAGCCTGGCGACGGGGTAGGCAGACGCGATCATGGGTCAGGGCCGCCGCGGCAGCCCCGACCCATGGCCTCGCTGGTTCAGCCGTTGATCCGCGGCGACAGCAGATCCTCAAGGCCGATGCGGCGCAGCAGCTCGGCCCGCACCCGGTCGGCGACGCCGTTGACGATCTCGCAGCCATCCTCCGACGGGTCGATATGGGTGCGGAACGGGCGCTTGCCGAAGGGCAGGCCCACCACCCGCACGATCTCCTCGGCCACCGCCGCGGCATCGGCGTCGGCCGGTTCGAGCGCGGCGAGGCCCTTCAGTGCCTGCTCGGGCAGGCCGGCATAGGGCCCCTGGTCGTATTCCGCCGCCCGCGCCGTGTCGGCCGGCTTGCCGGAATGGGCGAAGTGGTTGGTGCCCTTGGTGTAGGCGCCCGGTACGATGATCGAGGTCTCGATGCCCCAGCGCGCCAGTTCGCCGGCATAGCTGACCGCGAGCGAGTCCATCGCCGCCTTGGCCGCGAAATAGGGCGACAGGTAGGGCGGCGTGCCGCCGCGGGCGCTGCTCGACGACACCCAGACGACCAGACCCTTGCCCTGCTTGCGCAGCTGCGGCAGCGCCGCACGGTTGACCCGCTGGGTGCTGAGCACGTTGATGTCGTAGAGCTCGGCGAACTGCTCCGGGCTGAAGGCCTCGGCCGGGCCGAACGACATGTGGCCGGCATTGTGGACCACCACGTCGAGGCGGCCGTTGTCGGCGATGATCTTGGCGATGCCGGCATCCACCGAGTCGCTGGAGGCGACGTCGAGCTCGACGGTGCGGAGGTCGACGCCATGCTCGGCGGCGTAGCGCGCCACCTCGGCCACCTCATGCGCGTTGCGCCCGGTGGTCTCGCGCATCGAGGCGTGGACGGTGTGCCCGGCCTGGGCCAGGGCGCGGGCGGCGAGCGCGCCGAAGCCGCTCGACGCGCCGGTGACGACGATGATCTGCTTCATGGCTGCGATCCTTGCATCGATGACGTGGCGCGGGTGGTCAGATGATGCCGCCGTTGGCGCGCAGGGTCTGGCCGTTGATCCAGGCGCCGTCGGGGCCCGCCAGGAAGGCGACGGTCGAGGCGATGTCCTGGGGCTGGCCGAGGCGTTCGAGCGGGGCCGCCTTGGCCAGGCGGTCGATGACCTCCTGCGGCTTGCCGTTCAGGAACAGGTCGGTGGCGGTCGGCCCCGGGGCAACGGCGTTGACGGTGATGGCGCGGCCGCGCAGTTCCTTGGACAGGACGCTGGTCAGCGCCTCGACCGCCGCCTTGGTGGCGGCATAGACGCCGTAGGTCGGATGCAGCAGGCCGGCCTGGCTGCTCGAGAAGTTGATGATCCGGCCGCCGTTGCGCAGGCGGGTCGCGGCCTGCCGCAGCGTGTTGAACGTGCCGCGGATGTTGACGTTCATGAGGCGCTCGAAGGTCGCGTCGTCGGTGTCGGCGATGGTGGTCAGCGCCATGACGCCGGCGTTGTTGACCAGCACGTCGATGCCGCCGAAGGCCGTCTCCGCCGCGTCGAACATGCGCCGCACGGCATCCGCGTCGCTGACATCCGCCTTGGCGGTCAGCGCGCGGCCGCCCTTGGCCTCGATCTGGCGCGCCAGCGCCTCGGCCGGGGCGGCGTTGCCGGAGTAGTTGATGACGACGGTGAAGCCGTCCGTGGCCAACCGCTCCGCCACCGCGGCGCCGATGCCGCGGGAGGCGCCGGTCACGATCGCCACCTTGTTGGTTTCCTGGGCCATTTTTCGTCTCCTCATCGTCGGCTGCGGGTGTCCGCGTTCGATGAAGATAAGATGGACCTTTTCAGTTTCCGGATAATCCAGCAGTATTCGGCATCACAATCCGGAAATGACAAACAATCCATGGACAGGTTCGACGCCATGCGGGTGTTCACGCGGGTGGTGGAGCGGCGCAGCTTCACCCTCGCGGCGCAGGATCTCGGCCTGCCGCGTTCGACCGTGACCGACGCGGTGAAGCAGCTCGAGGCGCGGCTCGGCGTCCGGCTGCTGGAGCGGACGACGCGGCATGTCAGCCCGACGCTGGACGGCGAGGCCTATCACCGGCGCTGCCTGTCGCTGATCTCCGATCTCGAGGACGCCGAGGCGGCGTTCGGCGGGGCCAAGCCGAAGGGTCTGCTGCGGGTCGACGTCCACGGCACGCTGGCGCGCCATTTCGTGCTGCCGGGGCTGCCGGCCTTCCTGGCCGAGTATCCGGACATCGCGCTGTACGTGAGCGAGGGCGACCGGCTGGTCGATCTCATCCGCGAAGGCATCGACTGCGTGCTGCGGGTCGGCGACCTGCAGGACAGCGACATGATCGGGCGGCGGGTGGCGATGCTGGACGAGATCACCTGCGCCGCGCCGTCCTACATCGAACGCTTCGGCCGGCCCGAGGCGATCGACCGGCTGGACGGCCACCGCATCGTCGGCTTCCGCTCCTCGGCGACCAACGCCCTGATGCCGTTCGAATTCACGGTCGACGGCGTGGTGCGCAGCCTGGTCCTGCCCGCCACCGTCTCGGTCAACGGCGCCGAAAGCTATGTCGCGGCGGCCCGGCTCGGGCTGGGGATGATCCAGGTGCCGCGCTACCATGTCGAACCGGATCTCCAGCGCGGGACGCTGGTGCTGGTGTTGGACCACTGCCCGCCGCCGCCGGTGCCGGTGTCGCTGCTGTATGCCCGCAGCCGGCAGCTGTCGCCGCGGGTCCGGGTCTTCATCGACTGGCTGGTCGGCGCCTTCGCGGCGCATCGCGCGGCCCAGCCCGGCGCCGCGTGACTATTCGCTGTCGGACCGCAGCAGGCGGTGCAGCGGCGCCGCCTGGCGCAGGATCGGCGACTTGATCACGATGTAGCTGAAGTACTTCTCGATGCCGATGCGGCGGTCCAGCAGCGCCTCCATCACCTGCTGGTAATGGGCGATGCTGCGGGTCAGGAAGCGCAGCAGGTAGTCGTAGCCGCCGCTGACCAGGTGGCACTCCAGCAGCTCCTCGACCGTGCCCAGCCCGGCCTCGAAGCGGATGAAGTCCTCGCGCCGGTGGTCGCTCAGCGTCACCTCGGTGAACACGGTCACGGTCTCGGTCAGCTTCGACAGGGCGATGCGGGCGCCGTAGCCGGCGATGTAGCCCGCCGCCTCCAGCCGTCGCACGCGCTGCAGGCAGGGGCTGGGCGACAGCCCGACCGCCTCGGCCAAGGCGGCGTTGGTCATCCGCCCATCGGCCTGCAGCCGGGCCAGGATGGCGATGTCGATCCGGTCCAGCTTCGGCGCCATCCTGTCCTCGTCCGATCGGCCGCGGGACTTAGCCCCGCAGCGCTTCCTGATGAGCTTTTGCCAGTTCCGCCATGCTGGTGAAGCGGAAATCGACCTTGGGCTCGGTCGCCGGCCGCATCGTGGCGCCGAAGCCGCCCTCGGCATGGCGCCGGTGGATCCAGCAGGTGGCCAAGCCGGCCGCGGTCGCCGGCTCATGGTCGTGGAACAGGCTCTCCGCCGTGTGCAGCACCTCGCTTTTGGCGATGCCCAGGCTGTCCAGCTTCTCCTGCATGTAGTCGAAGTTGCGGGCGGCGGGCTTGTAGCTGCCGACGTCCTCGGCGGTGTAGATCGCGTCGAACTCGACCTGCAGCCGGACGTTGCTGAGGGCGAAGCTGGCATTGTCGACATTCGAGAGGATGGCCAGCTTGTAGTACTTCTTCAGATACTGCAGGGCGCCGGCGGTGTCGGCGAAGGCCGGCCAGTCCTTGACCGAGCGGCCATAGGCCTGCGCCTCCTCCCAGCTCGCCGCCACGCCCCATTCCTCGGCCAGGCGCTTGTAGACCAGGGCCAGCAGCTCGCTGTAGCGCCGTGCCGGGGTCCAGCGCTGTTGCGCCGATTCGTGGCGGGCATGGGCTTCCAGGATCTGGTCGCGGGTCAGCGGGCGGCCGACCCGGGCGGTCAGCGGCGCCAGCGCCGTGACCATGCCGGTCTCCCAGTCGATCAGCGTGCCGTAGCAGTCGAAGGTCAGGATCTTGAAGTCGGTCAGCTTCATGGCGCGTCTCCGGTGTCGATATCCCCGATGATGCGCGGGCGGCGCCGGCAGGGGCTGCGCAATCGCGCCGGGCGGCGGCAGGAGATGGCGAAGTCCGGCCCGCCGGCAGCAGGAGATGCCGCGCCGGCCGGGCGACCATCCGGTGTCGCGGTTGCGTCAGGCGGTGTCGGCTGCGGAGCGGGTGCGGGTCCCGAGTCGCGCGATGGTCGGGGGCGGATGATGATCCCACCTGGAGCCCGCAGGAGAGAGCTGGAAATGGAAGCGCGTTCGGCCATGTTGATGGATCTGATGACCCGGGCGCCGGGCTTCAGCCTGAAGCGGGACTTCTACACCAGCCCCGCCTATCACGCGCTGGACCTGGAGCACATCTTCTACAAGGAATGGCTGTTCGTCGGCCATTCCTGCGAGATGACGCGGCCGGGCGACTTCACCACCGTCCAGATCGGCGAGTACCCGGTGATCCTGGTGCGCGGACGCGACGGCGCCATCCGCGCCTTCCACAATGTCTGCCGCCACCGCGGCTCGCGCCTGTGCACCGACGAGCGCGGCTCGCGCCCGCGGCTGGTCTGCCCCTACCACCAGTGGACCTACGACCTCGAGGGCAAGCTGATCTTCGCCCGCGACATGATGAACGAGATCGACCCGGCGCAGTTCGGGCTGCGGCCGGTGGCCTGCGGCGAGGTGGCCGGCTGGATCTTCATCTCGCTGGCGGATGAGCCGCGCGACTTCGAGGTGTTCCGCCGCATGGTGGAGCCCTACATGGCGCCGCACCGGCTGGCCGAGGCCAAGGTCGCCCACAGCTCGACCATCATCGAGAAGGGCAACTGGAAACTGGTGATGGAGAACAACCGCGAATGCTACCACTGCTCCGGCAACCATCCGGAGCTGTGCCGCGTCTTCTCCGACCAGCCGACCCTGACCAGCGGCCACGACCAGATGGGCGAGGACGACACCATCCTGTCGCATTGGCAGCGCTGCGAGGCGATGGGCCTGCCCAGCCGGTACCAGATCTCGCCCGACCACCAGTACCGGGTGATGCGGGTGCCGTTCCTGCGCGACGCCCAGTCGATGACCATGAACGGCCAGCCCGCGGTGCGCCGCCCGCTCGCCGATTTCCCCAGCGGCGCGCTCGGCTCGATGCTGCTGTACCACTATCCGAACAGCTGGAACCACCTGCTGTCCGACCACGCGCTGAGCTTCCGCGTCCTGCCGATCAGCCCGACCGAGACCGAGGTCACCACCAAATGGCTGGTGCACAAGGATGCGGTCGAAGGCGTCGACTACGACCTCAAGGCGCTGACCGAGGTGTGGGTGGCGACCAATGACGAGGACCGCCGGATCGTCGAGGAGAACCAGCGCGGCATCCTGTCCCCCGCCTATGCGCCCGGGCCGTATTCCCGGCTGCACGAGGGTGCGGTGATCCAGTTCGTCGACTGGTACGCCGATGCCCTCGCCGGCCGGCTGGGCGGCGGCTCCGCCGTCGCCCCGATCCGCGACGTGGCCTGAGGGGCGGGGCGTGGCCGGTGCGGTGACGGAACAGCCGAAGCTGTGGAACGCGAAGACGGCGCGGCTGCGCTGCGTCGGCATCCGCGAGGAGGCGCCTGATGTCCGCACCTTCCGCTTCGAGGCCGAGGACGGCAGCTGGTTCGCCTACCGCCCCGGCCAGTTCGTGACGCTGGAGCTGCCGGTGGGGCCGGAGCCGGTGCTGCGCACCTACACTTTGGCCTCGACCCCGTCGCGGCCGCACCACGCCAAGATCACCGCCAAGGTCCAGCCGGGCAGCGTCGCCACGCGCTGGCTGTTCGATCATCTCAAGCTCGGCGACCGGCTGACCGCGCATGGCCCCACCGGGCGGTTCTCGCTGGTCGACCATCCCGCCGACCGCTACCTGTTCCTGTCGGCCGGCAGCGGCGCCACGCCGATGATGTCGATGGCCCGCTGGCTGTTCGACACCGCGCCGCAGACCGACGTCACCTATGTCCATTTCGCCCGGCGGCCGGAGGACCTGCTGTTCCGGTCCGAGCTCGGCTACATGGCCGGCGCCGCGGCCGGGCTGCGGCTGCGCTTCGTCGTCACCGGCGCGCCGGAGGGCGAGGGCTGGAGCAGCGGCCGGCTGGACCCGGCGCTGCTGTCGGTGCTGTGCCCCGACCTCGGCGACCGCGCGGTGTTCTGCTGCGGCCCGGACCGCTTCATGGACGCGGCCCGGCGGCTGGCCGGCGACCTCGGCGTGCCCGCCGCGCGCTGGCATGAGGAAAGCTTCGGCGCCACCCCGGCGCCGGTGCCGGTGGCGTCGCCGATCACCGCGCCGTCCGACGCCGCGGGCGAGGGCATGCAGGTGTCGTTCACCCGCTCCGGCCGCAAGGCGCCGCTGCTGCCGGGCCAGACCATCCTGGAGGCGGCGGAGGGCTGCGGCCTGCGCATCCCCACCGCCTGCCGCCAGGGCCTGTGCGGCACCTGCCTGGTGCGCAAGCTGTCCGGCCAGGTCCGGATGGAGCATATGGGCGGCATCGCCGATGACGAGATTGCCGAGGGCTGGATCCTGGCCTGCTGTTCGCAGGCCGAGACGGCGCTGGTCGAGGTCGAGGTCTAGCCGGGCCGGAAGCGCCATTTCCGCTCGATGGCCGCGGCCAGGTCCAGCCGGTTGTGGCGTGCGAACAGCAGGACATGGCCCAGCAGATCCGCCGTCTCGTCCGTCAGGGCTTCCCGCAGCTCCGCTTCCGACCGGCCATGCGTGCGTCCCCGCCCGGTCAGCCTGTTCCAGACCTGGGTCAGCTCGCCGAGCTCCTCATGCAGCTTGAGCACGAACCAGTCGGGATCGCGGGTCAGGCCGTTGGCCTCGCTGTATTTCAGCGACGCCTCCTCGAACTGGTCTCTCAGCCTGTCCAGCACGGCGGCACCTCGGTTTGTTTGCGATAACCTGTCAGACGTGCGCCTCACAGGCGGTCGGCCGCCTGGACCACCTTGGCCAGGAAGGCGTCGCGGTCGGCTTCGGTGGCCCGGTTCATGCCGTAGAGTGCGAGGTAGCGCACCGGCGACCAGGGGCGGATCATGCCGCGCAGCCAGCGCCGCACCAGCTTGCGCGGCGGGTCGCCCATCAGGGCGCTGGCCCAGCGCGTGCCGCCATAGGAGACCACGGCGGTCAGCGACCGGATGTGCTGCAGGTTCGGCCGCGCCCGGCCGTCCACCATGCGGAACGACACGCCGGGCAGCATCACCCGGTCGAAGAAGCCCTTCAGGATCGCCGGGAAGCCGAAATTCCACACCGGCGCCATGATCACCAGCGCCTCGGCCCGCAGCAGGCGGTCGACATCCGCCTCCACCGCCTGGCGGTTGGTCGCGAGGTCGTGGTAGCGCAGCCGCTCCTCCCGGCTCAGCACCGGGTCGAAGCCCTCGGCGTAGAGGTCGCAATCGTCGACCTCGTGCCCGGCCCGGCGCAGCGCGCCGACCATGGCCAGGTGCAGCGCGGCATGGAAGCTGGTCTCGACCGGATGGGCGAACAGCACCAGGACGCGCATGGGTCAGGCCGTCGCCTGCAGCCCCGGGAACAGGTAGGTCCGGCCGGAATTCAGATCGTAGTTCGGGTCGTCCCAGCCGATCATCTTGCCGGGGTTCAGCAGCCCCTGCGGGTCGGTCTCGCGCTTGAATTCCAGCTGCACCGCGTCGGTGCGCTTCATGCCGCCCTCCTCCAGCGTGTAGCGGTGCGGGTTGAAGATCAGGCAGCCATGGTCCTCATGGATGCGGATGATCTCGTCCAGCCGTTCCTCGCTGGTGAAGCGCACGATGGGCAGGCCGGAGCAGGTGACGTTGCCGTCGAAGCGGATCACTTCGAGATGCCCCGGCACCTCGTCGTCGAAGATCTTCGTCATCTCCTCGACCAGCCGCAGATGGTCGGGGAAGGGGTACAGGACCTGCAGGTAGGTGATGGTCGGGTCGATCTTGATCGCCCGCAGCGTGGTGTGGTTCCAGGTCAGCTCGTACAGCGGCGGCAGGCCCTTCTTCTCCTCGTCGGTCGCAGTGTCGGCGCGGAACAGCACCTCGCCCTTCGACCGCTTCATGAAGGCCTCGAAGCCGCCCATGGCGAAGTCGGCCACCATCAGCAGCACCACCGACTGGTCGGGGCGCACGAATTTGCGGTGCTTCAGGAAATACTCGTAGGGCACCGGGGCGGCGACCGGCGCGATCTCCTTCACCAGCAGGCCGTCGGCCCGGCCGATCTCCTCGCCGAAGCGCACCGCGTCCATCCAGTCGTCGAAGCCGACCACGACGTCGACCCAGTCCGGCGCCGCGGTCAGCGGGATCTCGACCTCGGTGATGATGCCGTTGGTGCCATAGGCGTGCAGCGCCTTCAGCAGGTCTTCGCCGGACAGGTCGAGGATTCGCGGCTCCGCCTCCATCGTCACCAGCTTCAGCCGCATGACGTTGCCGAGGTTGCGCAAGCCGCCCCAGCGGATCGAACCGACGCCGCCGGACCCGCCGGCCAGGAAGCCGCCGATCGTCGCCATGCGGTAGGTCGACGGGAACAGCCGCATCTCCTGCCCGACCTTGGCCCGGGTCTGCGCATCCATCTGCGCCAGGACCGCGCCGGCCTCGGCCGTCACCGCGCCGGGGCGGATCGCGGTGACCGCGTTCATCCGGGCCAGGTTCAGCACCATGCCGCCGGACAGCGGCATGGCCTGGCCGTAATTGCCGGTGCCGGCGCCGCGCGGCGTCACCGGCACGCCATGGGCATGGGCCGCCTTCAGCGCCTGCACCACCTCGGCCTCCGAGGTCGGCGACACCACGATGTCGCCGGTGACGTGCTCCAGCTGCCGCTTCAGCACCGGCGAGTACCAGAAGAAGTCCTGGCTCTTCTGCTTCACCAGCACCGGGTCGTCGGTGACGCGCAGCCCCTCCAGGTCGCGCTTCAGCGCGGCGAGATCGGTCATCGGGCCTCTCCTTCGGCGGGCGCCAGCAGGGCGTCGAGCTCGCGGTAATCCGGCAGCGTGGTGTCGATGGCGCGGCCGGCGCGGATCACGATCCGGTCGGCCTGGGGGCGGGACAGCAGCTCGGTCCAGCGGCGGGCGCGCAGCAGCACCAGGTCGGCGCCGCCGCCCGCGGCCAGGCGGCCGAACTCGGGCCGGCCCAGCACCTCGGCCGGGGTCGCGGTCACCGCACGTGGCCAATCGCCGACCGGGTGGTCGAGATGCAGGATGCGCGTCGCCTGGGTGTAGACCTCCAGCGGGTCGAGATCGCCATAGGCGTAGAACGGGTCGCGGGTGTTGTCGGAGGAGACCACGACCGGGATGCCGCGCGCCTTCATCTCGTGCAGCAGCGTCACCCCGCGCCAGCGCGGCGTCGCGCCACTGCGGCGGTCCTGCAGGTACATGTTGCACATCGGCAGCGACACGATGGCCAGGCCGGCCTCGGCCACAAGGTCCAGCGTGCGGTCGATGACGTCCTCGGGCTGCCGGGCCAGGGAACAGCAATGGCCGACCAGCACCCGGCCGCGGTAGCGGTGGCGGATCGCGGCTTCGGCGATCATCGCCAGCGACCGTACCTCCGGATCGCCGGTCTCGTCGGCGTGGAAGTCGAGGTCCAGCCCATGCTCGATCGCGTGGCGGAATATCCGGTCGATGCCGGCCTCGATGCCCGGGACCATGTAGGTGACGGCGCCCAGCATGCCGCCATGGGTGCGCACCGTATCGCTGAGGTTGTCGAAGTAGGGATCGTCCAGCAACCGGTCGATGCCGACCAGGGCCGTGCCCTGCAGCTCGATCCGTCCCGCCCATTCAGCGCGCAAAGCCGCGAAGATCGGCCAGGAGACGGAATGCTGTGGCGGGTCGCTGTCGATATGGGTGCGGATCAGCCGCGTGCCATGGGCGAAGGCGCTGCGCAGGCTGAACTCCATCCGCGCCCGCACATCCGTTGCCGACCAATGCGCCGCCCTGTCCCCGCGCACGGCGGTGAGTGCCCCGTTGAAGCTGCCGTCCGGGTTCGGCGCGCGCGGCCAGATGTGGCCCTTGTCGAGATGGGTGTGCGCCTCGACGAAGGCCGGCCACACCATGCCGCCGTCGAGGTCCAGCGCCGGCAGGGCGGCGCCGTCGGGGTCGGGGCTGCCGGCCGGGCGGATCGCGGCCAGGGTGGCGCCGTCGATGGTCAGGTCGGCCCGGGCCAAGCCTTCGGCGTCCGGCGCCAGGGCGGTGCCCTCGACCAGGCAGGCGGGCACCGTGGCGTTGGTCAGGCGGTAGCGCGCGGCGGCGGGCAGGGTAGCGAACATGCTCAGTTCTCCCGCCGGATGGCGCTTTCATGCCAGCGTCGCAGCAGCAGGTGCGAGACCAGGCTG
Source organism: Inquilinus sp. 2KB_23 (assembly GCF_052115705.1). Taxonomy (NCBI): domain Bacteria; kingdom Pseudomonadati; phylum Pseudomonadota; class Alphaproteobacteria; order Rhodospirillales; family Rhodospirillaceae; genus Inquilinus; species Inquilinus sp. 2KB_23. The sequence goes on from NZ_JBFRHF010000001.1 coordinate 134,231, forward strand.
GTCAGGGCGAAGATGGCGATGCCGGTCAGGGTGATCAGCAGCAGCGCCGCGAACAGCCGCGGCACGTTCAGCCGTCGCCCGGCCTCCAGGATGCGGAAGGCCAGGCCGGACTGGGCCCCGGCCGATCCGGCCGCGAACTCCGCCACCACCGACCCGATCAGCGCCAGACCGCCGCCGATCCTGAGGCCGGTGGTGAAGTAGGGCAGGGCGGCGGGGATGCGCAGGTGCAGCAGCGCCTGCCAGCGCGACGCACCGTACAGCTCGAACAGGTTCAGCAGGTTGTGGTCGGTGCTCTTCAGCCCCTGGGTCATGTTCGACAGGATCGGGAAGAAAGCGACGATGAAGGCGCAGATCAGCAGCACCGATTCGGTCGACGGCGCGTAGATGATGATCAGGGGGGCGATGGCGACGATCGGCGTCACCTGCAGCACCACGGCATAGGGGTAGAAGGCCAGCTCCAGCCAGCGCCACTGCACGAACAGGATCGCCAGCGCCACGCCGCCGACCAGCGCCGCGGCCAGGGCCGCGAAGGTGATGCCGAGCGTGACCTCCAGCGCCGAGGACAGGATCGGCCAGTCGGTGACCAGCGCCGCCAGCACCTGGGTCGGCGCCGGCAGGATGTAGTGCGGCACCTGGTAGGTGACGACATACCACTGCCACAGCGCGATGAAGGCGGCGAAGGCGATCCCCGGCACCGCGATGCGCGCCGCCAGCTTGCCGACGCGCCCCGGCTCGGCCCGCCGCGCCGCCTCGATCGCGGCGGCATCCTCGGCGGCGTCGCCGGCCTGGAGCTCGGCCTGGGTCATTTGGATTCCGCCGCCACCATGATGGCCCTCATCAGCGCGTCGGAGACGGTGCGGCAATGGGCGTTGTAGGGCGCGGACAGGCGGTAGTCGTTGCCGCGGGGATAGGGTGCGTCCACCGCCACCTCCTCGATCACGCGGCCCGGCCGTGCCGCCATCACCACGATCCGGGTGGAGAGGTAGACGGATTCGAACACCGAATGGGTGACAAAGACGATGGTCCATTTCTGGCCCTGCCACAGCCGCAGCAGGTCGTCGTTCAGTTTGATCCGGGTGATCTCGTCCAGCGCCGCGAAGGGCTCGTCCATCAGCAGCAGCTTCGGCCGGGTGACCAAAGCGCGGGCGATCGACACCCGCATCTTCATGCCGCCCGACAGTTCGCGCGGATAGGCGCCGGCGAAGCGGTCGAGCCCGACCATCGCCAGCGCGTCCATCACCCGGTCGCGCGCCGCCGCCTGGGACAGGCCCTTCAGCCGCAGCGGCAGCCAGACATTCTTGAACACCGTGGCCCAGGGCATCAGCGTCGGCTCCTGGAACACGAAGCCGATCTCCCGCTCCGGGACCCCCACTGCATCATGGCTGGCGCCCGGCCAGTCGATGGTGCCGGCCGAGGGTGTGCCCAGCCCGGCGACCAGCCGCAGCGCCGTCGACTTGCCGCAGCCGGACGGGCCCAGCAGGCTGACGAACTCGCCCTCGCGGATGTCGAGGGTCATGGCGGACAGGGCGAGCGTGCCGCTGGCGAAGCGCTTGGATACGCCGTTCAGCGAGACCAGCGCCCGCTTTGGCCCGGTGACCGGGCTTTCCGGGGCTGGGGAGACGGCCAAATCCACCTCAGCCGCCGGCGAGCTTCTTGTAGACGTCGAGACCGACGCCCTTGCAGACGAATTGGGTGGTGAAGGCCTTGCCGACATCCAGCCCCGGCTCCAGCACCCCGGCCTTGACCATCTTGTCGTAGAAGCCCTGGTAGCGCGCCGCCGTCATGCAGCCGATGCCCTGGGTCTCGGCCTCGTCGGCGATGATGATGTGGTTGGCCTTCAGCTGCGCGATGCCGAAGGCGATCTGCTCATCCGTCATCTCCGGATTGTCCCGTCTGATCAGCGCATTGGCGGCCGCGTTGTCGCCGTATAGGTAGTTGTACCAGCCGATGGCGGTGGCATCGACGAAGCGCTGGACCAGATCCGGGTTCTTGTCGACCAGCGACTGCTGCACCGAGATCGTGGTCGAATAGGGGTCGAAGCCGTAATCGGCGAGCAGGAAGACCTTCGGCTTCCAGCCGGCCTGCTTCTCGATGTCGAGCGGCTCCGAGGTCAGATAGCCCTGCTGCGCGGAATTCGGGTCGGCGATGAACGGGGCGGGGTTGAAGGTGTAGGGCTTGTACTGCTCGTCCTTGAAACCGGGATAGGCCGATTTCAGCCAGCGGAAATAGCTGTCATAGCCATCGCCGGACAGGAACAGGGTCTTCAGCTTGGCCAGGTCCTCCAGCTTCTCCAGCCCCTGGTCGGGATGGGCCAGCAGCACCTGCGGGTCCTTCTGGAAGATGGCGGCGACATTGACCGTCGGCACGCCCTCCTTGACCGCGTCGAAGGCGTCCAGGGTGCCGCCCATGTAGAAATCGATCTGTCCAGCCACCAGCCGCGCCCGGTTCGCCGCCTGCGGCCCACCCTGGGCGATGGTGACCTCCAGCCCGAACTTGGCGTAGGTGCCGTCGGCCACCGCCTGGTAATAGCCGCCGTGCTCCGCCTGGGCCAGCCAGTTGGTGCCGAAGGTGACCTTGTCGAGCGCGAAGGCGGAGGTCGCGGCAAGCCCGGCCGTCAGGCCGAGGGCGAGGCCGAGGACCCGTCCGAAGAGCTGCATGAAGCCGATCCCGTTCTTGTGTCGTTGATGGGCACCATCGAAGACAGGATGCAACGGCCATGCCATCCGCCCCTGGTACGCGGGCCGGGACCGCCTGACCGAAGACCTGCAGGACACATGCTGCGCATGGAGGCTTGGGGCGGCCCCGCAGCCGGGGAAACCCCGTCCGTCCATTGCCTATTTTGACGGCAGCCTAGCCGAGATTTCCGGCACCCGGCAACCTTGTCACCGGCCCGCCGCCGCCTTACCGTGCCGTTGCTTTTGCGGGAGACGAAACCCTTGTCGCGCCCCATCACCCCCACCGGAATCCGGCCACCCTTCGCCCGCTACAGCCATGCCGTCGAGGTGCCGGCTGGCCACCGCCTGCTGTTCTGCTCCGGCCAGCTCGGCATCGGCCCGGACGAGGCCGTGCCCGGCACGGTCGAGGGCCAGACCGAGCGCTGCTTCGAGAACATCCGCGCCATCCTGGCGGCGGCGGGGCTGGACCTGTCCCACATCATCCGGATCAACGCCTATGTCACCGGGCGGGAGCATCTCAAGGGCTACATGGCGGCGCGCGACCGCTTCGTCGCCGACCCGCCGCCGGCCTCGACCCTGATGATCGTCTCCGGCTTCGCCCGGCCGGAATTCTTCGTTGAAGTCGAGATCGTGGCCGCTGGGCCTGCCGTCTGAAAGGATTTCCGATGCTGCCGAAGCGCCACTGGCACGAGATGACGACGCTCGACTTCCGCGACGGCGGGACGGAGGGCTGGATCGCGGTGCAGCCGGTCTGCGCCATCGAGCAGCACGGCCCGCACCTGCCGGTCTACACCGACACCTGCATCGCCGAGGGCATGGTGCGGCGGGTGCTGGAGCTGCTGCCGGAAGATCTGCCGGTGACGCTGCTGCCGACCCAGGCGGTCGGCAAGTCGAACGAACACATCGCCTCGCCCGGCACCCTGACGCTGTCCTGGGAGACCCTGACCCAGCTCCTGATCGAGATCGGCGAGAGCGTGCGGCGGGCCGGGGTGCGCAAGCTGATCCTGATCAATTCGCATGGCGGCAACGTGCCGATCCTCGACGTGGTGGCGCGCGAGCTGCGGGTCCGGCATTCCATGCTGGCGGTGCATTCGGCCTGGTCGCGCTTCGGCAACCCCGAGGGGCTGTTCCCAGCGGAGGAGGCGACCTACGGCATCCATGGCGGCGACATGGAGACCTCGGTCATGCTGCATCTGCGGCCCGACCTGGTGAAGATGGACCTGGCCGCGGATTTCCGCTCGACCCAACTGGAGTTCATCCAGGAGTTCGCGCATCTCCGGGCGCACGGCATCTCGCAGTTCGGCTGGATGGCGCAGGACCTCAACCCCGGCGGCGCGGTCGGCAACGCCGCCCGGGCGACGGCGGAGAAGGGGCGGCAGGTCGTCGACCACCAGGCCGCCGCCTTCGTTGCCCTGTGCCGCGACGTGCACGGCTTCGATTTGGCGCGGCTGTGGGAGGCGGGTGCCTAGACTGGCGTGAACACTTCGACCGGCGCTCGCACGCCGCGCAGGGTCTGGGGGCCGAGGCAGCGGAAGCGGTCCGGCGCCGCCAGGGCTTCGACGAAGCGCTGGCTGATCACCATCGGCACATCCAGCGCGCCGCACAGATGCTCCAGCCGGCTGGCCTCGTTCACCGCCGGGCCGATGATGGTGAAGTCCAGCCGCTGGCCGGATCCGACATTGCCGTACAGCACGTCGCCGACATGCAGGGCGACGTCCAGCGTCATCACCGGCTCGCCGTCGCCGGCGCGGCGGACATTGATCGCGGCGATGCGGGCCAGCGCCTCGGTCGCTGCCGCCAGCGCCCGGCCGCAGGTCTCGGCCGGGTCGTCTTCGGCAAAGGCGAAGGTGGCCAGCAGGCCGTCGCCCATGAACTTCAGCACCTGGCCGCCCTGGGTCTCGATCGGCGTCGCCAGCGCGTCCAGATAGTCGTCCAGCATGGTCACCAGCTGGTCGCGCGGCATGGCGTCGGCCAGGGCGGTGAAGCCGCGCAGGTCGCCGACCAGGATCGCCGCCGAGATGGTCTGGACCGAGCCGCGGCGGATCTCGCCACGCATCACCCGCTGGCCGACATCGCGGCCGAGATAGGTGCCCAGCACGGTGCGGAAGGCGGCAAGGTCGATGCCGATGCGGATGGCGGCGCCGAAGGTCGGCATCAGCTCGTCGATCGCCTCCACCTCCTCCGCGGTGAAGCCGCCGCGCCGGTCGGTGGCCAGGCTGACCACCGCGCCGCTTTCCAGCGGATGCAGCAGACCGTCGGCCGAGAACGGGATGACGAAGCAGAGGTAGTCGGTGGCGCCGGCATCGCGGAAGGCGCCCAGGACCGGGAACTGCTCCACCCCTTCGTCCCGCTCCAGCCGGTAGCGGGTCAGCGGCACGATGTCCTCGGCACGCGCCGTGGCGGGGTCGCGGGCCGCCTCGCGGGCCCGGACGATGGCGTCGTAGATCGGGCTGTCGCGCGACACCCGGCTGAACGACCCATGGCCGTATTCCTCGAGTTGCCGGCCGCCGTCGCTGGTCCAGGTCAGGCCGATCGCTTCCATCTGCGGATGCAGGGTCGAGACTGAGAGATGGGCCCGCCACAGCGGAATGCCGGCCTTCAGCAGGCGGTCGGCGAAGCCGGTGGCGACGTCGGGCACCGGCCCGGCCATCAGCGCCTGGTTGCCCAGCCAGCGCCGCAGCCCGGCCAGCGTCGCCGCGACCGGCTGGCGGCCCGGGACCGGCGCATCAAGCTCAGCGGTCACGTGACAGCCCTCGGGCCTCCAGTGCGGCGAGGTAGCCCCGCCACAGCTCGTCCTGCCGGCTCGCCATGTCGTGGAGATAGGTCCAGGAATAGAGGCCGGTGTCGTGGCCGTCGTCGAACACCAGCCGCACCGCGTAGTGGCCGACCGGCTCGACGCCCGTGATCGCGACGTTGCGCTTGCCGCCGACGATGGTCTTCTGCGACGGGCCGTGGCCCTGGACCTCGGCGGACGGGCTCTCGACCCGCAGCAGCTCGGCCGACAGGGTGACGTGCAGCCCGTCGTCGAAACGGATCTCCAGCACGCGCTCGGCCCGCTTCAGCCGGATCTCGACCGGCCGAGACACGCTTCCAGTCAGGGGCGGGCTGCCCAGATTGCCGGCCATGGGCTCAGCGCCGCGCGTCGGGGTCGAGCGGCCGGGCCTCGTCGATCAGCATGATCGGGATGCCGTCGCGGATCGGATAGGCCAGCCGCGCCTGGTCGGAGATCAGCTCCTGCGCCTTGGCGTCGTAGCGCAGCGGCGATTTGGTCAGCGGGCAGACCAGCATTTCCAGCAGGCGCGGGTCGACCGCCGCGGGCAGGCTGGCGGCGGGGGTGACGGGGGTCTCGGGGGTGTCGCTCATGGCCGGTTCCGGATGCTCTGTCAGTGGCGCACCTGGCCGGCATCGCCGCCATGGATCGCCATCCGGATGATCGATAGCATGAGATCAGTGCGCTCGCAGAGATCCTTCGCCTCCAGCAGTGCCTGCTTCTCCTGCGGCTCGAACGGGCAGATCATGGCCAGCGAGGTCACCAGCCGCTCGTCGGGGGTCTGGCCGATCGCCTCCCAGTCGGCGGACAGGCCGGCCACCCGGAAGTATTCGGTCAGGGCCTGGTCCAGCCCGGCGCGGTTGATCTCGGCCGCGGCCGGGGCGGCCATGTCGGCGGCGAAGCCGGTCCAGTCCGGCCGCACCCGGCGGTAGCCGCGCCGCTCCTCCAGTTCCGCCGCCACCCGGAACCGGCACAGCCCGGTCAGGGTGATCAGGTAGCGGCCGTCATCGGTCTCGTCGAAGCTGGTGATCCGGCCAGCGCAGCCGACGGTGTAGAGCGGGGGCGCCGCCGCGGATTCGGTGCGCGGCTGGATCATCCCGATCAGACGGTCGGCGGCCAGCGCATCCTCGATCATGGCGAGGTAGCGCGGCTCGAAGATGTTCAGGGGCAGAAGGCCGCGCGGCAGCAGCAGGACCCCGGGCAGGGGGAAGACCGGCAGGTCGGTGCCGAGGTCCTCGAAGCTGGGCGCGCGCGGCCCCCTCTTCATGAAAACAGGAGCGAGGACAGCCGCCGCCGGCCGGACAGGGTCAGCGGATCGGTCGGGCCCAGCGCCTCGAACAGCTTGACCAGCTGCTTGCGCGCCGCCTGTTCGTTCCACTCGCGGTTGCGGCGGAACAGTTCCAGCAGCTCGTCCACCGACTCCTCCTGCTGGCCGGCGCCGTACAGGGCGGTGGACAGCTCGTAGCGCGCCTCGTGGTCGTCGGGGTTGGCGGCCAGGCGCTGGCGCAGCCCGGCCAGGCCGGCGATGGCGCCGGCGCTCTGCTCCGCCAGCTCCAGCGCGCTCTTCGCCGCCTGCACCTCGGCATGCTGGGCCAGTTCGGGGGTCAGGCTCTCCAGCAGCTGCTTGGCCTGATCGGTCTCACCCAGCGCGATCAGGCTGCGCAGCAGGCCGGCGACCGCGGCACCGCTGTCCGGCGCATGCGCCAGGATGTGCTGGTAGATGCCGGCCGCCTCTTCGGCATTGCCGCCATCGAGCACGGTCTTGGCCTCGGCCAGCAGCTGGTCGACATGGTCGTGGTCGTCATGCCCGGCCAGCTGCACCAGCTTGTCGACGAACGCCTTGACCTGGCTTTCCGGCACCGCGCCCATGAAGCCGTCGACCGGCCGGCCCTGGTAGAAGGCATAGACCGTGGGCACCGACTGGATGCGCAGCTGCGCCGCCAGGGCCTGGTTCTGGTCGATGTCGACCTTGACCATCCGGACCTTGCCCTGGGCGGCCTGGACCTGCTTCTCCAGGATCGGGGTCAGCGTCTTGCACGGGCCGCACCAGGTGGCCCAGAAGTCGACGATGATCGGCGCCTCCATCGAGGCCTCGATCACGTCGGCGCGGAAGCCGGCGGTGCTGCTGTCCTTGATCGCCGGGGCGGTGCCGGCGGCGGCGTTGATGAGGGCGTCCATGGCGTTGTCCCAGGTCTGGTATTGATCTGTGCCGAAGGGCGGGGGCGGCAAGCGGGGCGTCAGCTCCCGGCAGACTCTGGTTCAGCCGGCAGGGTGACGGGGTCGAGATCGACGATATGGGGTTCGTGGCCGCAGCTCGCAATGAAGCCCAGCAGCCCGGCCGGCTCGATCGCCGTGGTCATGGTGTTGACCAGCGGATGGAAGTGCAGGGTGCCGTGCCGCATCATCCCGGAATCCAGCACGATGGTCACCCGCCGGTCGGCGTCATTGATGATGGCGAAGGGCGTGACCGAGCCGGGGGTGACGCCGAGCGAATCCATCAGCCGATCGGGCGACCCGAAGGACAGGCGCCCGGCGCCGAGCAGGTCACCCAGGCCCTTGAGGTCGATGCGCCGCTGCTCCTCGCACACGACCAGCCATTCCTGGCCCTTCTTGTTGCGCAGGAACAGGTTCTTGGAATGCCAGCCCGGCAGCAGGCCGCGCAGGTGGCGCGATTCCTCGACGGTGAACACCGCCTCGTGCTCATGGGTGCTGACGGCGAGGCCCAGCGACCGCAATCGCGCGAACAGGTCTTGCGGCGTGGCGCGGGGGCGGCCGGCGGTTTCGGCGGCGGGCGCGTCGGCGCGGGCGGGGGTGTTGGTGTCGGGCGCGGTCATGGCCCCGGTGTTATACGAGCCTGCCGTCCCGCTTCCAAGCCCACCCGCCCGGGGCGCGCCCATGCGCTGGAAGCACCGGGTGCCGCCGCGTCTCCGGGCGTCGGAAATTTCGGCATTTAGGTGCTTGCAAATCCCGTGGCATCGGATATAACCCGCCACCTCGGACGGCGCTGCGGCGCCGGACGGCGCCAGAGCGGGCGTAGCTCAGGGGTAGAGCACAACCTTGCCAAGGTTGGGGTCGAGGGTTCGAATCCCTTCGCCCGCTCCAGTTTTTCGGGAAAATCAGTGCGTTAGGATGAGGCTGCGATGGCGGTCTCTTCGCGCTTTTGGCGCTGACACCACCGTCATGCGCCTCGAAATGTCTCCTGAGCCCGGCGCAATACGGCCGCAAATGCTGCATTCTCCGCTGATCTGGCGGTTGCCTGCGGTCCGAATGCCGCAAAGTCGCTCGTGCGTCACAGGTGAAGGGCCATCGTGTTGATTGGCCGACCGAAGCCCTGCTGGATCTCCACGGAATCGGGCGCCGGCGCACTGCCGGGCTTCTTTGGTACTGGGCTTCCACGACACGAATCGACGCAGGCCGCCGCTGAAGCTTAAAATGGGCAGCGGCGATGTATCTCCATCTTGCCGTGGGCGATGCAACGTCGGCACACAGATGATGCCCGTGTTTCGGTCGCGGCGAGGCGATAGCGGGCGCCTTCAATGCTTTTCCGACGGAGGGAGCAGACATGCTGACGTCGCTGACCGAGCCTGGGCCGGACATGATGGTCGATTTCATCCCCTGCGGTGAAATGGCGTGACCGGCAAGCTCGTAGCCCCCGCAAGCCTCGTGATCCGGCCGAACCCAGCCAATCCGAGCCTTACCCGTTCGATCGACGGCATCGATCACGCTGGCGCCAAAGTCAATGTCACGGTCCCGGTCGAGCGTCCACTGACCTTGTTCCTCAACAGCCGAGAGATCGTCACGATGATGACGGTCGGAGACTATCCGGACTGTCTGGCGGTGGGATACCTGCTCAATCAGAACATGCTGCGACCCGATGACGAAATCACCGCCATCGAGCACGACGATGATCTGGAAGTCGTCGTCGTACGGACCGCCCGCGAGACCGACTTCGAGGACAAGCTTCGCAAGAAGACGCTGACCTCAGGATGTGCCCAGGGTACGGCTTTCGGCGATCTTCTGGAAAATTTTGCTGCGATCACGCTCGGCCGTGAGGCGGAGTTGCGCGTTTCCTGGCTCTATAGTCTGGGCCGGGCAATCAACCTGACGCCGAGTCTCTATCTGGAAGCGGGCGCTATGCACGGCTGCGTGTTGTGCGAGCGTGATGCCCCGCTCGTCTATATGGAAGACGTCGGACGGCACAACGCGATCGACAAGATCGCCGGATACATGTTCCTCAACGGTATTCGGCCAGAGGGAAAGCTCTTCTACACGACCGGGCGCCTGACGTCCGAAATGGTCATCAAGATCGTCCGCATGAGGATCCCGATCCTGATCAGCCGCTCGGGCTTTACGGCCTGGGGGGTCGACCTCGCGCGGCAAGCGAACCTTACGCTGATCGGCCGAGCAAAAGGCACCCGGTTCATCGCGCTGAGCGGCACTGAGCGCATCGTCTTCGATGCCGACCCAGCGGCGATCGATGCCGACTCTTCGAGATCCCAGGGCAAGGAGCGTCGTGAAGACGATACGTGACCATGGGCTCGCCGTGGTTCTGGTCGGAACAGCGATCGGTGCTTCTTCAAGCACATCAGGAACAAATCGTTGGAACGGGCTTGGCTGGTGGCAGGGGCGCACGGGGGTCAAAGATGCCGTGCCAAAGAGCCATATCTTGGCGCCGTCAGCCTCGCCTCAGCACTGCTGTGTTTGCCCCTTCTCCAACGAAGCCTAGTTCCGGACGCTCGACTCGGCAAATGCGCTCGAAACTGGTTCCTGCACGAATTGGTCCAGCACAGCAGCGGCGCCAACAGCAATGATGACGGCTACTAAACATGCTACCAAGAAGCTGCGCACAACCTTTCTCCTCATTCCTGACGTCGTCGACTCAGAGGGGGAAGCCCCACATTGCCAAGGCATGCTTTCGCAGACTGGTTAAGCCGGCAATCTGAATGCCTCGATTTCGATCTCCGTGAAGACTCGGCCCAGCCCACCAACGGCTGCATAGAACGTCGCCGGCCCGGTCTGTTCGAGGTCCGCAAAGAAGCGTCCGATCCACGGCGCGAGGTGCGTCTCGAAAATGTCACGCTCCGTTCCGACCGGAGCGGCGATCCGGCCGCCGGCGAGGCCTGCCATGATTTCAAGGAGCATGGCGGCATGATCCTCGGGTTCTGATTGTCCCTCCGCCGGCACGATCGCGAGCGGTTGCAGAACATCCCGCAGCCGCGCGAGGGGGCGACCGTACAGAGAGCCCGTCAAGTAATAGGATGCGTAGGGAAGCAGCCCACCGCGCCCGAGCCCGCTGAAGAGGTCGAAATACTCCCGTTGGACCTCTTTGGCGTCGGTCCGGGCGGCAGCCTGCCCGAGCGCCGCATGCGCGATGCCGAGCGGGCTCGCATCGCCCTGCAGGCCGGCCAGGCTCTCGATCATGGCCGCGTCGGGGCATCGCGCCAGCAATGTCGAGAGCAACGCGTATTCCTGCTCGCGCGCCCGATCGATCTCGTCGACGGCATGGGCTGCGGGTTCGTCGCGCATGGCCTCCTGAGAGCCCGGATCCCGCATCTGCTCGATCCTTCAAGGATTCCGTACAATTCCGCCCGGACGCTAGAACCCGGGCGGGACGATCGTCAACGGCGTGCGCGTGGAGCTGCCGAGGTCATTTGGGCATGGCGCTCCCGTGCGGACGGCGATTGCGCCGTACGCCCGGTTCTGCGGCGCCCGACTCTGCGGCGGCGTGTCGATCTGCCGCCGCGATCTCCGCCCCATGGCGCTCCTGCTCGCGCCCGACCGCATGCGGACTGCCGGGATCGTCTGCCGTGATCGCGACCCCCGGTCGGACGTCGTCGGCCTCGACGCGGCGGCCATCGGTGGCCGGCGACGCCGCGGGACGAGCGGGGGCGACGACTTCGGTGATCCGGCCCACGGCATCGTCCGTTGTGCCCATGATCCTGGCAAGGAGCCCCGGAACGTCGTCGGCGGCGGTCAGCGGTCCGAAGCCTGGGATCGCGGTCGGGTCGTTAAAATTCCACTGGTTTTCGGCGATCCCGATGAAGTCTCGGATTGTCGGATCGGCGACCCAGGCGCGGCGCAGGGCAGCGCGCGTCAGGTCTGCCGGGACGCCGGACTGCAGGAACGAACGGATGTCGGTGCCGACGGATATCGATTCGATCGGCGGCAGGCTGGCCGGGTCGAAGACCAGCGGACCGGGCGCGTTCGTTTCGGTCGGCACGGCCGTCTCTGCATCCGCACCGACAGGCTTCGCCGCGACGGCATCCGATTTGAGAGGCAGAGGGGCGGGCTCGGAGTCCGTCCTGCTGCCGGCCTCCTCTTTCAGCCGCGACCAGCGTGACATGAAAGGTTCAGGCGCGCTCATTCGCCCCCCTCTTGGCCGTCGTCGCGCCCGGCATGTCCATCCGTCGAAGCCCGATCGCGCCGGCGTTTCACGAAGGGCCGCTCGACATGGTGCTCGGCGATGAAATCAGCAAGCTTCCCGGCGATGATGGGCGGCATGGGCACGGCCTCGACCAGATCGTTGCCGGCGTCCGTGAAAGCCTCGCCCTCCGCCGGATCGGCCGTCACGGTGAGAACCTCATAGGCCGGCTCAGACTTGGTCGGGCGCAGCACCACCCACAGCAAGGGTGCGCCGGAAGCCAGATTGGCGCGATAATTGACCGTTTCCGTCCGGTGCAGTTCGATCACGGCCTCGCCTGCGTAGAACATGGCCGCCGCCGGCCCAGCGCTGATCTGCGTCCAGGGCGCCGCCGAGGGGTTCCCGGGAAGGACCGAGACCGGGCGCCACAGGAAATCGAGCCACGGACTCATCGCCTTGCGGCGCTCCACGATGACGCCCACGGGAATGCGTGCGAGCGCCGTCTCCCTCACCGTGCCGCCTCCCGTTGCCGGATCGGAAGGCCGGTCACGAGATTCTGCGGTTTCAGTCGCAGCACCTTGTCGGCCGTTATGGCAACGATGAGATACACCGGTTCGCCCCTGAGCTCCTCGATCACGTCTCTCGGGTCCTCGAAAACCAGCCGATAGAGGCCGATCACGCGGGCCCGCGCCGCTTCGTCGAGATCGTCGCCGTTCCACAGCGCATCGCCGATACGCGTCGCATCGGGATCCAGGCCAACATACCACCTCAGCGGCACGTCCCGCAGCTCGATCATGGGCTCGATCGCGACATCGATCGCGAGCAGATGGGCGATCCAGCGTGCAACGACGTCGCCGAGCGCCGCGAGCCCGCGCCGGCCGGTCGTGAGATCGAGCGCCATGTCGAACCGGTCGCTGCGATCCCAATAGCCGCCGTCGTTGGCATCGCTGAGCACGTCGATCTCGGCCGCCGTCGGCAATCCCAGCAGCGAGACCAGCGGCGACAGCGGCCGGCCGCCGAGGCCGGACACGGTCTCGTCATCGGCGGCCACGAGCGAGCCCTGGTGCAGGGCAAGCCGTTGCGGCCGGAAGAACATCTCGGCTGCCCGCAGCTCGAAAGCGTCGTCGCAGCCATCCAGTGCGTTTCGCAGGATCACCTGCACCAGCTGGTCGATGAAGAGATGCGGAAATCTGAGCCCACGCCGGACGAGGTCGAGATAGCCCGCCTCCAACGTCTGGTGATCCAGGAGATGGTCGCGCCAGGCGATCATCAGCTCCCAGTTCTGGCGCGCGTCGGCATCGGCGATCGCCGCGATCTGCGACGGCGTGACCGCCTGGCGCGGCCGGTCCAGCAGAATGCTGCGAAGACTGTGTTCTGCCGGGCACGCGTCGGGCGGCGGCGCGAGCTCCGGTCGGGCCAGATAGGCTTTCAGGAATTCGTCCGTGACCACCAGCCCGCCGCCCGGGCCGCGATCCAGCAGATGATGGCCGCAGGAGAGCCAGAAGTCGCGCCGCGCGTTCAACGGCGTTCCCCTTTCGCGAGGCCCGCGAGATCGACCTCCTCCGCCGCTTCTTCCGCGTCCGTCATCGCCGTGAAGTCGAAGGCGCGCGCCGGCTTCAACCGGTTGGCGGGGTGCAGGCTGCGAAACGCCTCGTGGATCGACCCGTTCTCGTAGCGGCGCGATACGGCTGCCAGCATTCCGGTGGGGTGATCGCAGAGCGAGGCGGCGAAGGCGACCTCCTCCTCCGCCGCCGGCCGCGCGGTCCGCAGATCGGGGGCACCGAAGCTCTCGACCAGGCGCTTGGCCAGGGTTTCCACGGCCTCCGCTCGGTCCGTCTCGCTTGCCTCGACGATCTGCGCCAATGTCGACCATCCGAGCGAAGCGATGCCGAGAAAGCCCGCCCGAAAGGCGGCACGGGCGCCGCCCACGAGTGTGGCCGGGTCGATGCGTGCAAACGCGAAAGCGCCCGACACTGCCCATTCCCCAGGCTCCGCCGCCCTCTCGAACACGAATGTGTCCGAGGGATCGGCCCGAATGGTTCGCAGCAGTTTCACGTGCGCAGCCCTCCGCTCGCCGGGTCGAGCCATGTCGGTGCGGCGAGCGCTTCCGCCAGGGAACGGCGATCGGGCAACCGCCCGTCGAGCCGGCGTAGCACCAAGTTGCCATTGTCGTCGATGGCGGGTGTGGCGCCTCCCTCGCATCCGAGATGCGCGAGATAGCTGTCCGCCACCACGCCGAAGCCGTCCGTCTGCCATTCGTCTATGGCGGCGGCGAAATGGCGCGCCCACGACTCGACCAGCCGGGCGGGATGCGGCCCGTCGATGCCCTGGTCGTCAGACGCCTCGGCCACCCTCGCCATCGCGCCGAGCACGAGCCAGTCCGGCAGGCTGTCTTCATCCGCCGCCGCCGGCCAGGCGAGACGCACGCCACCGGCCAATGCGCCATCGACATGAAGCGCATCAGGCCAGGCGAAGGTGATCAGCCGGTGCGGCGGCGCATCCGCCGCCAGCGCCGCTCTCAGGGCGATCAAGCCGGCATAGAGCGCGCGGCGCGCTGTCGCAAGCGGCTCCTCCGGCTCGAGGACCACCGCGAATTCCGCAATGTCGAAGCGGCCGACATGGACGAGCGTGCCTGCGCCTTCGTGGGCCGCGACGGTCGTGGCATGGGCAAACGCATCGCCCGCCTCCCTGAGCCTCACGAGGCGGAAGGGAGGCGGCAGATCAAGCCCAGACGGTGGGGGCAGGCGCCCCCGGCGGCGTGCCTCGATCGGCACAGGACCTCCAGGATTTACGATGTCGAACTTGTGTGACTATATGGGCCAGGAGTGGCCGGGCAAATAGCTTGGCGCAGAAGACTCAGATCCCGATCGCTGGGGAATCACGAGACACATGCCGGCTCCGCCTGAGACGATCGTGATCTGCTCGTGTGAAGACACGATGCCGCTCGACGCAGAGGCCATTCGGCGCGGCTGCCGCGGCGATCAGGTCACGACGGCGCGACACCTCTGCCGGGCGGAGCTCCACCGCTTCCGGGCGATCGCCGCCGAGGCTGGTCCGCTGACGGTCGGCTGCACGCAGGAGGTCGCCCTGTTCTCCGAGGCTGCGGCCGAGAGCGGGCGAACGGCGCCCATCCGGTACGCGAACATCCGCGAGACCGCGGGATGGTCCGGCGACGCCGCCCGGGCCGGGCCAAAAATGGCGGCACTTCTCGCCGTGGCGGCGGAGCCCGTGCCGGATGTGCCGTTTGTCGATGTCGCGAGCGAAGGCGTCATCCTCGTCTACGGCCGCGACGAAGTGGCCGTCGAGGCCGGCGACCTGCTCAAGGAGCATCTCGACGTCACCGTGCTGATCAAGCCGCCGGCGGCCATCGTGCCGCGGCGCATCGCCGATTTTCCGGTCGCGAAGGGGCTGATCCGGACGGCCGCAGGCCATCTCGGCGCATTCGAGGTGACGGTCGACGATTTCGCGCCGCCGGCGCCGTCCTCGCGCGCCGTCTTGTCGTTCGGCCCCTCGCGCCACGGCACCCGGTCGCGCTGCGACATCATTCTCGATCTCTCCGGCGGGCCGCCGCTGTTCAACGCCGCCGATCTGCGCGATGGCTATCTGCGCGCCGATCCTGCCAATCCCGCGGCGATGCTGCAGGCCGTCCTGAAGGCCCGCGACCTCGTCGGCACCTTCGAGAAGCCGCGCTACATCGCCTTCGACGCGCCGCTCTGCGCCCATTCGCGCTCGCAGATCGTCGGCTGCACCCGCTGCCTCGATCTCTGCCCGACCGGTGCCATCGCGCCGGCCGGCGACCATGTGGCGATCGATCCGTATGTCTGCGCCGGCTGCGGTCAATGCGCGGCGGTCTGCCCGACCGGTGCGGCGTCCTACGCATTGCCGCCGCCGGATGTGCTGATGCGCAAGCTGCGCGCGATGCTCGTCGCCTATCGCGGGGCGGGTGGCGAGCAGGCAGTCGTGCTGCTGCACGATGAACCGCACGGCGCGGCGCTGATCGATGCGCTGGCCCGGTTCGGCGAAGGGCTGCCGGCGCATGTGCTGCCGCTGGCCGTCAATGAGGTCACCCAGATCGGCCTGGAAAGCATCGCCGCGGCCTTCGCCTTCGGCGCGTCGGCGGTGCGGCTCCTCCTACGGGGACGGCCGCGCCACGACGTCACGGGGTTGGAACGAACGATCGCGCTGGCAGACCCCATCCTCGCCGGGCTCGGCTTCGGCACCGACCGGGTTGCGATCATCGAGACGGACGACCCGGACGGTCTGAGCAGAGCATTGACCGGGATCCCGTCGATGCCATCGGCGCCGCGTCCGGCGAGCTTCCTTCCGATCGGTGGGAAGCGGGGCCTGCTGCGCTTCGCGCTGCACGAGCTTCACCGTGCTTCACCCGCCCCTGTCGACATCGTGGCGCTGCCCGAAGGGGCGCCGTTCGGCGCGGTGGAGATCGATGTCGGCGGCTGCACGTTGTGCCTCTCCTGCGTGTCGGCGTGCCCGACCGGAGCGCTGGGCGACGATCCCGAGCGGCCGATGCTGCGCTTCGTCGAAGACGCCTGCGTGCAGTGCGGATTGTGTAAGGCGACCTGTCCCGAGAGCGTGATCACGCTCAGGCCCCAGCTGGATTTTCGCACCGCCGCGACGTCGGCACGCGTCCTCAAGCAGGAGGAGCCGTTCTGCTGCATTCGCTGCGGCAAGCCATTCGGGGTCAAGAGCACGATCGATCGCGTGACAGCGAAGCTGCAGGGCACGCACTGGATGTACGAAGGCTCGCCCAACCGTCTCGACGTCATCAAGATGTGCGAGGATTGCCGCGTTGCCTTCGTCACGGAGGAAGCCTTCGACCCTTACGGGACGCCGACCCGAACCGCGCGCACCACGGACGATTATCTGCGCGAGCGCGATCAGGCCAAAAAAGGCGAGAGCTGAGCGGGCACCTTCCCCCCGCAGGAGCCCGACTCGTTGTCCTATAGGGTGAAGCCGAGATCCGAGAGCTGCGCGCGCACCGGATCTTCCCGCAGGAGCTCGAGGAAGCGGAGCACCGGCGGGCGTGTTGCCCGGGCCTTGGGGACGACGAAGTCATAGCGTTCCGGCTGCAGCGGCAGGAAGCCGAGACCATATCGGTGCGCCACCGTCTCGATCGCCATGCCCCAATCGGCGCGCCCCTGCGCGACCGCCGCGGCGACCGCGTTGTGCGACTTCGCCTGGTGCGAATAGCCGGCGGGACGGGTGCCGTCCAGCAGGCGGTCGATGACGATCCGGGTACCGCTGCCGGAGTTGCGGTTGATCATCAGGCAGGACGGATGGGCGAGCGCCGCTGCCATGCAGACCTCGACCGGACGACCTTCGAAGCGGGCATCACCCGGCCGGAACACGAGGCCCTGCAAGCGACCATAGCCGGGGACGAGATCCAGCGATTCGGTCAGGAAGGGACGATTGTATTCGCCCGTCGCCGGATCCATGAGATGGATGCCGGCGACATCGCACTCGCCGCGCTTCGCCGCCGCGAGGCCGCCCGTGCTGCCGACCGCCAGGGCCTTCACTGCGTAACCCTCGGCCGTCATCCGGCCGATCAGCATGTCGAGCCCGACACAATGGCTTCCGATCACCACGAGGTCCGCCAGCCTGTGCCCCGCGCCGATCAGGGTGACATCGACCGTCGTGCCGGCCGGCACCGTTTCCGTCTGCGGTGCGATCCTGAAAAAGCCGTCGGCATGGCCGAAGGCGGTCACCGCGCCGGAGCCTTTGGCCGTCGGATAGGCGGAGAGGCCGCCAGCCTCGCGCGGAACCAGCGAGGTCATGACATACTCGGTGCGACCGCGCTCCGAGGCCACGCGCATGGAAAGCTCGGCCGTCACGGTCTCGCGCCGTTCGGGCGCGCGGCCGGCAAAGGCGCGGATGACCGGCGCCACGAATTCGTGGAAGGTGAAGATCGCCGAAGTCGGAAAGCCGGGCAGGACGACGACCGGCTTGCCATGCGAGACGGCGAGGCAGATCGGCTTGCCCGGCTTGAGCGCCACCCCGTGGACGACGATGCCCGGATCCCCGAGCCGGCTCACCACCTGATAGGCCAGATCGCCCGCGCCTTTCGACGTGCCGCCGGACAACAGCACGATGTCATGGGCGAGGGCCGTCTCCAGAAGCGCCGTCAGCTCCGCTTCGTTGTCGCGGGCGATGCCCAGCCGAACGGGCTCGCCGCCAAGCTCCTCGACGGCGGCGGCAAGGATCGCTGCGTTGGAATCGTAGACGCCACCAGGGCGCGGGGGATCGCCGGGCGCGACAAGCTCATCGCCTGTGGAAAAGATCGCCACCCTCGGCTTGCGCCACACGAAGACCTCGGCAAGGCCGACGGCCGCCAGGGCACCGATCTCGCGTGAGCTGAGCACCTGGCCGGCACGCAGCACGGTCTCGCCGCTCGCGATGTCGAAGCCCGCGGCCTGGATGAACTGTCCGGGTGCGACGGCACGCTGGATCTCCACCGCAAGACCGTCATCACCATCATGCGTGTCGCTATGCTCGACCATCACGATGGCATCGGCACCGCGCGGGACCATCCCGCCGGTTGCGATGACGGTTGCGGTTTCTCCGGCCACGTCGCATTCCGGCTCGACGCCGGGGGTGAGGATCTCGGTGTTGAGACGGAGGCGGCGCGGCACCTCGTCGGAGGCGCCCGCGACATCGGCGGCGCGCACCGCAAACCCGTCCACGCTCGCCCTGTCGAAGCTGGGGACATCGATGTCGGCAACGACATCGCGCGCGAGGACCCGGCCGAGTGCCTGCGCCAGCGGTACGGCCTCCTCGCCCAGCGGCGCCATCGCGATGTGCCGGCGGAACCGCGCCTCGGCCTCGTCGCGGTCGACAACCTCGAGGAATTGCTCCTGCCGCGCGGCCTTGCGCAAGGCCTCCTTCAGGGCGTCGGCCAATCGTCGCACTCCTCAAGCACAGGCAAAGTCCGCACCGGTCGCCTGATAGACATGCACGTCGACGCGCGTGCCCGATGCATATCCTTCGAGCGCCGCCGGAATCACCACGAACCCATCGGCGCGGACCGCGGAGGCAAGGCCGCCGCGTTCGGCCGAGCCGACAGGTTCCACCAGGCCACCGACGAAGCGCACCTGGCAGATGTCGACCACACCCACCGCCGAGACGATCTTGCGACCGAGCTCGGCCTGGCGCAACGGATGCGGCGGATCCGGATCGAGACCGCCGAGCCGCCGGATCAGCCGGCCCCCGAGCATCTCGTAGGCACAGAGGCACGCCAGCGGATCGCCCGGCAACAGCATGACCGGCACGCCGCCGACAAGCCCCATCCCGGTCGAGCCACCCGGTCGCAGGGCGAGGCCGTGGATCGACAGACGGCCGGCCTCGGCGAGCGCGAGCGGTGCTTCGTCGTCCGGGCCCGTTCCGGTCCGCCCGGCGACGAGAATGGCGTCCGCCGGGGTGCCGGTCAGCGCCTCGACCATGGCGGCCCGTCCCGCTGCGTCGGCTGCGATGTCCGAGACGATGCCGCCGTCGCGGCGGACCAAAGCGCTGAGCATCACGCCATCGGCATCGCGAGCCGGACCGGCAGGCGAGGGTTTCGGACCGGCGATGATCAGCTTGATCCGCGGCCGTCGCACGACACGAACCTGCCCAAGGCCGAACGACAGGATGACGGCCGCGTCCTGCACCCGCAGCCTGCGCCCTGGTTCCATCGCCAGCGTTCCGGCTGCGGCGTCCCGCGCCTTGCTTTCAACGCCTGTTCCGGCCGCAACCGCGCCGAACACCTCCAGCATCGCGCCGCTCGGCTGCGCGATCTCGAACGGGATGACGGCATCGGCGCCGGCCGGCAGCGGCGCGCCGGACGCGACCAGCGCCGCGGCTCCGGCCGGTAGCGGGTCCTCCGCATTCCGCAGCGCAAAGGGCAATGGATTGTAATCGCTGGCGCCGATGGTCTCGCCGGCCCTGAGGGCATAGCCGTTTTCCGCGGCCCGGTCGTGCTGGGGGCTGTCCCGCGGCGCTTCGACCGGCGTGGTGAGGATGCGCCCGGCTGCAAGAGCCGCGTCGATCTCCTCGGCCGGAAGGATCCGCGCATGCCTGTCGATCCACGCCGCGGCCCGCGCGAAGGAAACGCGGTCGGCGAAGCCCGCCAATCGCACATCGCCCGGCCGCCCCGGCCCATCCTCGGTCTCGTCATCCGACATGAGATGCCGGCGTCAATCGACCCGCTGAACCTAGGAACACGGAAGCAGACAAAACGACCTCGACGTCGCCGACCATGGGCGGGACAACCGGCACCTTTGCCTTTCGCATGGCAGCGGTCGCCTGCTGATCCAGTGACAGACCGGCATGGTGGCTGTTCGTGACCGTTCGAGGCACCACAACCCGGCCGCAGGAACCAGGCTCATTCCGCCGGCGTGGCCGATGGCTGTGCCGGGCCGGCCGAGCGCTCCTTGGCGAGTTGCTCCGCCAGCCAGAGGTCGTGGTGCTCCTTCGCCCAGTTGAGGTCGACCTCGCCCGTCCCCATGGCCTCGAACGCGCCTTCCATTCCGAGCGTGCCGATGTAGATGTGGCCGAGGATCACGGCGACGAACAGAACCGCCACCACGGCGTGCACCACCTGCGCGATCTGCATCCCGGCGATGTTCGTCGCATAGAAGGGAAACATCAGCAGATAGCCCGACACGATGACCGCCACCCCGCCGCCGAGCGCGAACCAGAACACCAGCTTCTCGCCGGCATTGAAGCGCCCGGCCGGTGCGTGCTTCGACTTGATGAAGCCTCCCCCCTGCTTCATCCAGTCGACATCCACCTTGCGCGGGATGTTGTCCTTGATCCAAAGCGCCACGATGAGGACGAGGCCGACCACGAACGCGAAGCTGACGAAATTGTGCACGTACTTCGCGGCCTGCGAGAGGCCGCTGAACGCCTCCGGACCGATCACCGGCAGAAGCACGATCTTGCCGAATGTGATGTTCAATCCTGTCAGGCCGAGAAGGACAAAGGACACCGCCGTCAGCCAATGCGAGAATCGTTCGAAGGCACCGAAGCGGTGAACCTTCCGTCCGGACCGTCCTGCCGAAATCCGGATGCGGCCCATGATCAGGTAGGCGGCCCCGAGGATCGCGATCGTCCCCACGATCACGAGCGCACCGAACCAGTGCAGGAGCACTTCGTGGAAATAATCCCACTCCCGCCCTGCGGGCTGGATGAGCACGCTGGCCTTCTCGTCGGGAATGTCGATGCGACCCTGAATGCGCGGGGCCTGCTCGAGCAGCGTCTGTTCGTTCACGACGCTGGCGGTCGGGTTGGGGGCGCCGTCGGGCCCGCTCTGTTGGGCGAGCGCCGGACTTGCCGCGGCAAGCAAGACGGAGATCGCCAGCGCGCCAAAGACGAGGCCGGCGCGGGTCGGAAGCTTCGTCATGGTCCTTCTCCCACCTCTGGCTGGCCAGAGCCGATCCCGGCCGGAACAGCTCAGACCGCGATGCTCTCGTGATAGGCCGTCATCCAGCCCCAGGCACCGGAGCCGTAGCCCCGCGCCAGGACCCGCTCCTTGTAGATCTGGGCAATGATCTCGCCATCGCCGGCGAGCAGCGATTTGGTGGAACACATCTCGGCGCACATCGGCAGCTTGCCCTCACCGAACCGGTCGGAGCCGTATTTCTCGTATTCCTCGGCGCTGCCGGAGGCCTCTGTCCCGCCGCCGCCGGCGCAGTAGGTGCACTTGTCCATCTTGCCGCGCGAACCGAAATTGCCGATCCGCGGATATTGCGGCGCCCCGAAGGGGCAGGCGTAGAAGCAGTAGCCGCAGCCGATGCACAGATCCTTCGAGTGAAGCACGATGCCGTCGTCGGTCGGGAAGATGCACTCGACCGGGCAGACGGCCGCGCAGGGCGCGTCGGTGCAGTGCATGCACGCCATGGACACCGACCGTTCGCCCGGCTTGCCGTCATTGATGGTGACGACGCGCCGTCGATTGATGCCCCACGGCACCTCGTTCTCGTTCTTGCAGGCGGTGACGCAGGCGTTGCAGTCGATGCAGCGGTCGGCGTCGCAGAGAAATTTCATTCGTGCCATGGTGGCGTCCGTCTCCTCACGCCGCTCTGATCTGACAAAGCGTGGCCTTGGGTTCCTGCATGCCCGTCGCCGGATCGAAGCCGTAGGTCGTGAGCGTGTTGACGCTCTCGCCCAGCACGAACGGATCGGCACCCTTCGGATATTTGCTGCGCAGGTCGGCGCCCTCGAACCAGCCGGCGAAATGGAACGGCATCCACGCGACGCCTTTGCCGACCCGCTCCGTCACCAGGGCCTTCATCCGCGTTTTCGAGCTGCTCTCGGCCCCGGTGACCCAGACCCAGTTGCCGTCCTTGACGCCACGTTCGTCCGCATCCGCCGGATTGATCTCGACATACATGTCCTGCTTCAGCTCGGCCAGCCACTTGTTGGAGCGCGTCTCCTCGCCTCCGCCCTCGTACTCCACCAGCCGGCCCGAACTCAGGATCAGCGGGAACTGCTTGAAGACGCCGGTGTCGACGGCCGCCTTCTGAACGGTGAAGCCGATGTTGGGGACGCGGAACTGCTTGGCGTCCGGCAGGGTCGGATACTTCGCCACGAGATCGGGCCGCGACGTATAGATCACCTCGCGGTGGACCGGAATGGGATCGGGCAGGTTCCAGGCGATCATCCGGGCCTTGCCGTTGCCGTAGGGCGAGCAGCCATGCCCGACCGCCACGCGCTGGATGCCGCCCGAGAGGTCGAGGGACCACGATACGGCATCGGGATTGGCGGTGTTCACCTGCTGGATGATCGCCATTTCCGACGGGGTGAGATCCTTGTCCCAGCCCAGCTTCTTGAGCACGCCGAGAGTGAACTCCGGATATCCGTCCTTGATCTCGGAGTCGACCGAGTAGGACCCGTCCGAGAGGAGGTTGTCATGCTCCTCCTTCTCCACCTCCTGCCCGTTCTCGGTCACCTTGCGCTTGACCACGCGCTCGACGCCGAAGCGTGCGCGGAACGTGCCGCCGCCTTCCTTCACTGGCAGGTTGGTGTTGTAGAGGATGGGTGTGCCGGGATGCTTGAACTCCGGCGTGCCCCAGCATGGCCACGGCAGGCCATAGTAGTCGCCGCCGACCTCCGGGTCGTCCTTGGGTGCCCGAAGAGTGACCAGATCGAACTTGGCCTGATTCTTCATATGGGCCTTGAGCCGCTCGGGCGACTGCCCGCAATAGCCCGTCGACCATCCGCCGCGGTTGATCTCGCGCAGGATATCCTCGGCCGACACCGCTCCGTTCTCGACCTTGATGTTCTTGAACATCTGGTCGGCAAAGCCGAACTTGCGGGCGAGCATGTACATGACGTCGTAGTCGTTCTTCGATTCGAAGACCGGCGGCACGATCTGCTCGCCCCATTGGAGCGAACGGTTGGACGCCGTGCGCGATCCGTCCATCTCGAAGCTCGTGCAGGCCGGCAGCAGATAGGTGCCGTTCTTGCGTTCGGAGAGCACCGACCAGGCTGTCGGATAGGGATCGCAGACGACCAGAAGATCGAGCTTTTCGATCCCGCGAACCGCTTCCGGCATTCTGGTGATGGTGTTGACGCCGTGTCCCATCACGAACATCGCCTGCAGCGTGTCAGGCTGGCCGACCTGGTCCTTCGGCAACAGGGTGGCGTCGAACCATCGCGTGCTCGGGATTCCGGGCCCTTCCATCAACGGCTTGCTGGCGAAGCGGGAGCTCATCCAGCTGTAGTCCACCTGCCACACCCGGCACCAATGCCGCCACGCGTCCTCGGACAAACCGTAGTAGAGCGGCAACGTCGTCACATCGAGGCCGAGATCAGTCGCCCCTTGGACATTGGTGTGGCCGCGGAAGATATTGGCGCCGCCGCCGGCGTGCCCGACATTGCCGGTGGCGAGCAGCAGGATGCAACTCGCACGGACGTTCGCCGTTCCGGTCGTGAACTGGGTCTGTCCCATGGCCCAGATGAGCGTCGCCGGCTTTTCCTTCGAGAAGACTTCGGCGATGTGCTTGACCTGGGCCTCCGGCAGGCCGGTGACGCGCTCGACCTCGTCGGGCGTCCACTTCGCAACCTCCTTCCGGATGTCATCCAGGCCATAGACACGCTGGCGGAGGAATTCCGTGTCCTCCCAACCGTTCTGAAAAATGTGCCAAAGCATGCCGTAGATGGTTGGAATGTGCGCGCCGGGCCGCACGCGGACATACTCGGTGGCATGCGCAGCGGTCCGCGTCATCCGGGGATCGATGACGATCATGTTGGCGCGGTTGAGTTCCTTGCCCTCCAGAATATGCTGCAGCGAAACCGGATGCGCCTCGGCAGGGTTGCCGCCCATGATCAGAATGGTCTTGGCGTTGCGGATGTCGTTGTAGCTGTTGGTCATCGCGCCATAGCCCCACGTGTTGGCCACGCCCGTGACCGTGGTGGAATGGCAGATGCGCGCCTGGTGGTCGGAGTTGTTGGTTCCCCAGAAGGCGGCCAGCTTGCGGTTGAGATAGGCGGCTTCGTTGGTGAACTTGGCCGAGCCGAGCCAGTAGACCGAGTCGGGCCCGGACTTCTGGCGGATCTCCAGAAGCCTGTCGCCGATTTCGTCGATGGCCTGGTCCCAGGACACGCGGGTCCACTGGCCGTCCACAAGCTTCACCGGATAGCGCAGGCGGCGTTCGTTCAGCACGTCGTCGCGAACCGCGGCCCCCTTGCAGCAATGCGAGCCGCGATTGATCGGGCTCTCGTAGGCCGGCTCCTGGCCGATCCACACCCCGTTCGCCACCTTGGCGATGACCGAGCAGCCCACCGAACAATGGGTGCAGACATTCTTGTGCGTCGTGACCGTCGCGCCAGGGGGGGGCGGCGGGCCGGCGTCAGCCTTGCGGATGTTGCCGAGCGGCAGGCTGCCGAGCGCCGCCAAGCCCCCGGCTGCGAGGCCGGAGCGCCGCAGGAAGGTCCGGCGATCGAGGCCGCCGCTCTCGGGGCCAGCAAGCGCGGCGGCGAGCGTTCCATGGCCGGCCCGACGTTCCGACTTCCTGATCAGCACGAACGTCTCCCTCAGTGGGACGGATAACGATTGACCCGGTAGAAGTTCTGCACCTCTACGGAATTCGCCTGGTAGCGGGCCCTGCGCTTATTTTTCGCGGCCGTGGTCCCGGTATCGGCGTCGGCGGGCGCAAGCGGAAGAGCGACCGCGGCAACACCAACCGTCATGGCGCGCAGCAGATCACGGCGCTGAATTCGTCTCTCACGGAGCTCGTTCATGAACGACCTTCCACCCAAATCCCAGCGGCGCTCACGGCTGATGGACCCGACCGCTCGCATGCCCATCAACATACACCGGGCGCAAATGGCTTGGCCATTGATAACCCCGGCATCGGGCACCTTTCAAACGGATGGCCGAAGGCTTGGGAAGGCCGGAAGTGGAACGGGAGGCGGTCAGCCGGCAGGTTGTGCCGCCACCTGCCGAGCAAACCCGGCGACCAACGCGCTAGAGTGCGTCTTCACGTCGATGGCATTGTTGTACATGGCGACGCTCAAGCTCACTCTGGTCCTCGATTCCGGCGCCCGCATCGGTTCGGGCAAGGCAGCTCTGCTGGAGAGCATCCATGAGACCGGCTCGATATCTGCGTCCGCCCGGTCCATGCGGATGGACTATAAGCGCGCCTGGCTGCTGGTCGACAGCCTGAACCGCGCCTTCGATGCGCCGATCGTCGAACGCACCACCGGTGGCGCCGGCGGCGGTGGCGCCAATCTCACACCGCTCGGCCAGGATCTCTTGTCGCGCTATCGCCGGCTGCAGGATGCCGCCGCGAACCTCGCCGTCGACGACCTCGCTGCGATCGAACAGCGCGCGCGACCAGAGGCCGGCCCCAAAGTCTGACCGCCGCCCGATCCTCCATCCCCGCTGGCGCGGGCATGGAGGATCAGATAGCGTTATGGTCAATTTGACATAGCGATTCGGCTTCCGACGATGGTGGCGCGCGCCGAGGTGGATAGGAGCGTCCAGCCACCGGCAAAGCCGTTGGAACCCGGCTTTTCCGGCTGGCGTACCACCGCACTCGCTCTCGCCTGCGCCCTGGTGATCGGGGGGGCCGGCGGGCTGATCGGGCTGGGTGGGGGCGAGTTCCGCCTTCCGATCCTCGTCGGCCTGCTCGGCTTCGCCGCGAGAGCTGCCGTGCCGATGAATCAGATCCTCAGCCTGGTCACGCTGACCACGGCCTTCGCAATGCGCTGGCATCACGGATTGCTCGTCGGGGTCGGTGATTTCGCCCCCGCCGTCGCCGCCCTCGGGGTCGCCGGGATGACGGCAGCCTATATGAGCGCACGCCTGATCTCGATGGTCTCCGACCATCGTCTCGAACGGTCGATCGCGATCCTGTTGATGGCGATCGGCCTCCTGCTCGTCGGCGAACATCTGCTGCCGGAAGGCATCCCCGCACTGGTGCCGAGGGAGCCCTATTGGCAGATTCCGGCGGGGCTTGCTCTCGGCCTGTGCATCGGCACCATCAGTACCTTCCTCGGGGTCGCCGGCGGCGAGCTGCTGATCCCGACGCTGGTGTTCGTCTTCGGAGCGGATATCCACACCGCCGGTTCGGCGACGCTGTTCATCTCGATCCCGACCATCTGTGCCGGGCTCTGGCGCTACGGCCGCCTCGGGCTGCTGCCGCGCCGGCGTACGCTGTTCCGCATTGGCCTGCCCATGGGGGCGGAGAGCCTGGTCGGAGCGGCCGCCGGCGGTGCGCTTGCAGGATCGGCGCCGGCTGAGATCCTGAAGCTGCTCTTGGGGGGCATCCTGGTTGCCGCCGCCTTGAGGGTATTTTGGAAGCGGCATCCATAGGCAGGACAGCCAACGCCGGAGGCAGCCCGGCCCGGCCATCTGGCCGAGCCGGACCTGTCGGCATCTATTCCGCCGCCACCCTGGCTTCGACCCGGCCGATCCGGGCGGCGCAGAACTTGAACTCCGGAATCTTGCCGAAGGGGTCGAGCGCCGGGTTGGTCAGCAGGTTCGCCGCCGCCTCGACATAGCAGAACGGGATGAAGATCATCCCCGGCGGCACGTCGCGGTCGGCCCGGATCCGGATCTCGACCGCGCCGCGCCGGGTCTCGACCCTGA
This sequence comes from Inquilinus sp. 2KB_23, assembly GCF_052115705.1. Classification (NCBI taxonomy): domain Bacteria; kingdom Pseudomonadati; phylum Pseudomonadota; class Alphaproteobacteria; order Rhodospirillales; family Rhodospirillaceae; genus Inquilinus; species Inquilinus sp. 2KB_23. The sequence goes on from NZ_JBFRHF010000001.1 coordinate 161,125, forward strand.
TGGTCTCGCCCGGCGTCAGATTGCGGCGGCCGATTTCGTTCGGGTTGAGGAAGGCGATCGCCTCCGGCTCGATCGCGTCGAGCACGGCGGCGCGCCGGGTCATCGCACCGGTGTGCCAATGCTCCAGCACCCGGCCGGTCGACAGCACCATCGGGTAGTCGTCGTCCGGCACCTCGTCGGGCGGCGTGACGTTGGCCGGCACGATCTTGCCGCGGCCGCTGGCGGTCGGGAAGCCGGTGGCGAAGATGATCTCGTTGCCCGGCTGGTCCGGTGCGTCGACAGGGTAGGTCACGGCGCCTTCGCGCTCGACCCGCTCCCAGCTGATGTTCTTCAGCGAGGGCATGGTCGCCGCCATCTCCGGGAAGATCTCGTGCGGCCCGGCGTAGGTCCAGTTCAGGCCCAGGCGTTTGGCGATCTCCTGGATGATCCACCAATCCTGCCGCGCCTCGCCGGGCAGCGGCAGGGCCGCGCGGCCCATCTGCACCCGGCGGTCGGTGTTGGTGAAGGTGCCGGTCTTCTCGGGGAAGGCCGAGGCCGGCAGCACGACATCGGCGAAGAAGGCGGTCTCGGTCAGGAACAGGTCCTGCACCACCAGGTGCTCCAGCTTGGCCAGGGCCTCGCGGGCATGGTTCAGGTCCGGGTCCGACATCGCCGGATTCTCGCCTTCGATATACATGCCGCGGATCTGGCCGGCATGGATCGCGTTCATGATCTCGACCACGGTCAGGCCGCGCTTGGCCTCGAGCTCGGTGTCCCAGAATTCCTCGAAGAAGCGGCGGATCTCCAGGTCTTCGACCGACTGGTAGTCGGGGAAGACCATCGGGATCAGCCCGGCGTCGGACGCGCCCTGGACGTTGTTCTGGCCGCGCAGCGGGTGCAGCCCGGTGCCGGGCCGGCCGATCTGGCCGGTGATCAGGGCCAGCGCGATCAGGCAGCGGGCGTTGTCGGTGCCATGGACGTGCTGGCTGATGCCCATGCCCCAGAAGATCAGGGACGCGCGCGAGGTGGCGTAGGCGCGGGCGACGGCGCGGATGGTCTCGGCCGGCACGCCGCAGACCGCCTCCATCTTCTCCGGCGGGAAGTCCTTGATGCGTTCGCGCAGGGCGTCGAAGCCCTCGGTGTAGCCCTGGACGTACTGCCAGTCGTACAGACCCTCGGTGATGATGGTGTGCAGCATGGCATTGAGCAGCGCCACGTCCGAGCCCGGCTTGAACTGCAGCTTCCAGGTGGCATGGCGCGACAGGGTCTGGCCGCGCGGATCGATGATGGCGAGCTTGGCGCCCTGCTTGACCGCATTCTTGATGAAGGTGGCGGCCACCGGATGGTTCACCGTCGGATTGGCGCCGATGATGATGATGACCTCGGCATCCAGCGCGGCCGAGAACGGCGCCGTCACCGCGCCGGAGTTCAGCCCCTCCATCAGCGCCGCGACCGAGGAGGCGTGGCACAGCCTGGTGCAGTGGTCGACGTTGTTGGTGTGGAACCCGGTGCGGACCAGCTTCTGGAAGAGGTAGGCCTCCTCGTTCGATCCCTTGGCCGAGCCGAAGCCGGCCAGGGCCGGGCCGCCATGGGCGTCCCGGATGTCGCGCAGGCCACCGGCGGCGCGGTCCAGCGCCTCTTCCCAGGTCGCCTTGCGGAAATGGGTCCAGGGGTTGGCCGGATCGAAGTCGATCTCGGCATGCTTCGGGGCGTCGTCGCGGCGGATCAGCGGCACGGTCAGGCGGTGGGGATGGGTGACGTAGTCGAAGCCGAAGCGGCCCTTGACGCACAGCCGCTCGTGGTTGGCCGGGCCGTCGCGGCCCTCGACGAACAGGATCTTGTCGTCCTTGATATTGTAGGTCAGCTGGCAGCCGACGCCGCAATAGGGGCACAGGCTGTCCACGGTGCGGTCGGCATAGCCGGTGCGGACCTCGTTCTCGTCCAGCACCGTCGCCGGCATCAGCGCGCCGGTCGGGCAGGCCTGGACGCATTCACCGCAGGCGACGCAGGTCGAATCGCCCATCGGGTCGTCGAAATCGAACACGATCTTCGAGCCGTGGCCGCGATAGGCCATGCCGATGACGTCGTTGACCTGGACCTCGCGACAGGCGCGGACACACAGGTTGCACTGGATGCAGGCGTCGAGGTTGACCCGCATCGCCGGATGGCTGGGATCGGCCGCCTCGGCCTCTCGCCGTGGCAAGCGCCCGGCTTCGACACCCATGGCGTCGGCCCAATGCCAGAACTGCGACTGCGGATCGTGCGCCTCGGCCTTGGCCGGCTGGTCGGCGATCAGCAGCTCCAGCACGCCCTGGCGGGCCTTGTGCGCCCGCTCCGACCCGACATGCACCTTCATGCCGGCCGAAGGCTTGCGGATGCAGGAGGCCGCAAGCACGCGCTCGCCCTCGATCTCGACCATGCAGGCACGGCAATTGCCGTCGGCGCGGTAGCCGGGCTTGGGCTGCCAGCACAGATGCGGGATCTCGACCCCGAGCCGGTCGGCCACCTGCCAGATGGTCTCGCCGGGCAGGGCCTCGACGGCCTCGCCGTCGAGGGTGAAGGCGATGGTGTCGGTCATCGCAGGACCTCTTCCCGGAAGTGCTTCAGCACGCTGCTCAGCGGGTTGCAGGCGGCCTGGCCGAGGCCGCAGATCGAGGCGTCGCGCATCACCTGGGCGATGTCGCCCATCACGGCCTCGTCCCAGTGCGGCCGCTCCATCAGCGCCACCAGCTTCTCCGTGCCGACGCGGCAGGGCGTGCACTGGCCGCAGCTTTCATCCTCGAAGAACTTCAGCAGGTTGAGCGTGGCGGCCCGCATGTCGTCCTGGTCCGACAGCACCACGATCGCGGCCGAGCCGATGAAGCAGCCATATTGCTCCAGCGTGCCGAAATCGAGGGGGATGTCCGCCATCGAGGCCGGCAGGATGCCACCCGAGGCGCCGCCCGGCAGGTACGCCTTGAAGCTGTGGCCGGGCGCCATGCCGCCGCAATATTCCTCGATCAGCTCGGCGACGGTGATGCCGGCCGGGGCCAGCTTCACCCCCGGCTCGACCACCCGGCCGGAGACGGAGAAGCTGCGCAGGCCCTTGCGGCCGTTGCGGCCCTGGCCGGTCCACCACTCCGCGCCCTTCTCGACGATGTCGCGGATCCAGTACAGGGTCTCGATGTTGTGGATCAGGGTCGGCCGGCCGAACAGCCCGACCTCCGCGGGATAGGGTGGCTTGTGCCGCGGCAGGCCGCGCTTGCCCTCGATGCTTTCCAGCATCGCCGATTCCTCGCCGCAGATGTAGGCGCCGGCGCCGCGGCGCAGATGCAGCACCGTGCCCCGCGTCAGCCCCTCCGCCTCGATCCGGCCGATCTCGGCGTGCAGCACCTCGCGCAGCGCCGGGTATTCGTCGCGCAGGTAGATGAAGACCTCGGCCGCCTCGACCAGCCAGGCGCCGATCAGCGTGCCTTCGAGGAAGCGGTGCGGGTCGCGCTCCAGATACCAGCGGTCCTTGATCGTGCCCGGCTCGCCCTCGTCGCCGTTGACCGCCATCAGCCGCGGCCCGGGGAAGGACAGGACCGTCTTCCACTTCCGGCCGGTCGGGAAGCCAGCGCCGCCGAGGCCGCGCAGGCCGGCGGCATCCATCGCCGCGACCAGTTCGTCGCGGGTGACCGTGCCGGCGCGAATCCGGTTGAAGAGGGCATAACCGCCATCGGCGACATAGGCGTCGTAGCCGCGATAGGCCGGCAGGACCGGATGGATCGCCTGCGCAGCGACGGCGGCTGCCACGGTTTCGACCGTCGCGGCGTCCACGAAGTTGTGTCCGACCTCGGCGGTCGGGGCCACATCGCAGCGGCCAACGCAGGGCGCGCGGACAACCCGGACATCCGATCCGAGGGTGTTCCGCAGTTCGGCCAGCAGCGCCTCGCTGCCGTGCAGGGCGCAGGTCAGGCTGTCGCAGACCCGCACCGTCAGCGCCGGCGGTGGGACCTCGCCATCCCGCACCACGTCGAAATGGGCGTAGAAGGTCGCGACCTCATAGACCTCCGCCATCGACAGGAGCATCTCGTCGGCCAGCGCCGCCAGATGGCGTTCCGAAAGATGGCCCCAGCGGTCCTGGATCAGGTGGAGATGCTCGATCAGCAGGTCCCGGCGACGTGACCGGTCGCCCAGCAGCTCGCGCATTTCCCGCGCGGCTGCGGCATCCACCTGCCGGCCCTTTGGGGTGCTTCGCGCCTTGCGGCGACCCGAAGGCGATCCGAACGATGCCGGGTCGATCGTGTCCATACGCTCCGTTCCCTCCTGGCCAAGGCCGGGTCTGGCGCCCGTTCGGTTCAGTCTATGCCCAGGGGCGGAGCGTGTTCCATCCGACTCATGGTCAGCCTCGCCTCTGGTATACAAAATTACGATAGGCGGAACTTCGCCGCTATGGCCAGTGCCACATAACGGTCCGGAGGTTTTTGTCGCAGTCCGGCCGGGCGTCATGCGGCCGGGAGCGAGGCTCTCCACCATTCGAACTGCGGCCAATTGCGCCGGTTGCCGTCCATAATCTTCAATGCCATGTTGCGGGAACGTCGAGAGACCGCCCTCCGGCTCGAACAGAGTCAGGTCGACGTCGCCGGTGACCGAGGCCGATGGACCGGAGAGCGGCGGAGGAAGCCGATCATGGCGCAGCTTTCCGATGACTGCTTCGCGTTTGGCGGAGCCCTGTTGCCGCTCGAAGAGGCGCGGCGGCTGATCGTCGAGCGCGTCAAGGTTGTCGCCGATGTCGAGACAGTCGCTCTGATGCAAGCCGACGGCCGGACGCTGGCTGAAGCCGTGGCGGCGCCGCGCGATGTCCCGGGCTTCACCAACTCCGCGGTCGACGGGTATGCGGTTCGCTTCGACGATCTGTCTCCGGATGCCGAGACCAGACTCGTGCGTGACGGCCGCATCGCGGCGGGCCAGACGCCGGCCGATCCGCTGGCGGCCGGTCGGGCGGCCCGCATCTTCACCGGCGCGGCTCTGCCCGTGGGCGCAGACACCGTGATCATGCAGGAGGATTGCCGGGAGGATGGGGACATGGTGCTCATCCGGCCCGGGATCAGGCTCGGTGCCAACCGGCGCTTGGCCGGTGAGGACATCGCCGCCGGAAGCGTGGCACTTGCCGCCGGCCGTCGCCTCGGACCCGCCGAGTTGGGTATGCTCGCGGCACTGGGTCAATCCGTCGTACCCGTCCGCCGGCGTCTGTCGGTCGCCCTGTTCTCGACTGGCGACGAGCTGAGGGAACCCGGCCAGTCTCTGGCGGCCGGTCAGATCTATGACGCGAATCGCTTCATGCTGGCGAGCATGCTGGTCCGCGCGGGCGTCGTGGTCTCCGATCGCGGCATTCTGCCCGATCGGCCCGGAGCGCTGGCCGAAGCCCTGGTCGACGCGGCAGCCCGGCACGACCTGATTGTGACGTCCGGCGGCGTTTCGACCGGCGAGGAAGACCATGTCCGCAATGTCATCGCGTCGCATGGCTCCCTGTTTTTCTGGCGCCTGGCGATCAAGCCGGGGAGGCCGGTCGCTCTTGGTCAGATCGGCGGGACACCGCTGATCGGACTTCCCGGCAATCCCGTGGCGGCGCTCGTCACCTTTGCCGCCGTGGCGAGGCCGCTGATCGAGGCGATGACCGGCATGCTCCCACGCGTGCCGCGTCGCTTTGCCATGGTGAGCGGGTTCTCCTACCGGAAGAAAGCCGGCCGGCGCGAATATGTCCGGGTTTCGGTCGAAGCGGGCGATGGCGGGCGGCTGCGGCGCTTTCCGAAGGAGGGAGCCGGCATGCTGACGTCGCTGACCGAAACAGACGGGTTGGCCGAGTTGCCGGAGTCCATGACTCAGCTGGAGCCGGGAATGGCGGTCGATTTCATTCCCTATGGCGAGATGCTGTGACCCTTCGGCTCGGCGTCCGCGAAAGCCTCGTCATCCTGCTCGCCGAAAAGCAGCAACAAGGTTGACGCCGCGGCTCCCAGGGTCGTGATCCGGGCTCCGAATTCGGCGACCGGCCATTTCGGCTCGGTCACGGCTCCAGGGCGATCCGCTCGAGCCCCTTGATCGCCGCCATCAGCACATCCCGGCGGTGATGCCGTCCGGTCTGGTAGGCCTCATCTTCGAACTGCTCGCAGAGTTCCCAGCACAGGAGGTGGGCGCGGCCAGGCGTGAGGCTGGCCGTGTCCGCCTTGAACTGGGTCAGGACCTCCTGGAGTTCCGCCATCCAGATGTCATTCGGTCTTGGCGGCATGTTCGCCAGCGTCTCGATGCGCTGCCGATAGACCCCGTAGAGTCCGCGCGCCGGCACTTGGGTCATCCCGCTGTCGTCCTCAGTCACCAAATCGCATCGGCTCGTCGCACGCCACGCCGGGCCGCCGGCAAGAATATGCCTCTGTGGCATGGCCCATCAATAGGAATTGCTAGTTGATTTCGGATTATGCAAGCTGTAAATGGTATTAATGATGCTTAAAACATGCTTAATGATGATTCAGCCATGCTGACCTCTGCGCAACTGAAAGCCGCTCGGGCCCTGCTCGGTGTGGATCAGCGGAAGCTCGCCGAGCTGTCGGGCCTGTCGTTGCCGACGATCCAGCGCATGGAGGGCAGCGACGGCGTCATCCGCGGCAATGTCGACTCGTTGATGAAGCTCGTCGGCGCGCTCGACGTCGCCGGGATCGAGCTCATCGGCGAGGGATCGGTAAGCCAGGGAGGTGGGCGCGGCGTCCGGCTGAAAGCATGAGCGTGGACATCGGATTCGGTGACGCGCCAGGGCTTGTCGGGCGTCCGTGGGAAGCGAGATCGCAATGGCGTCCGGCGTAGCTCTCTGGTGCGTGGCCGCCCTGGTCGGCCTCGCCGTATTGGGCGCATCCATCGCGCGGAGGCCCTTCGCGACGCAGGTCGTCTATGCCGCAAGCCTCGCGGTGTCGCTGGTGTCCTTTGCCGCGGCGCTCACCCATCTGCTATCCGCCGCCCCACCCGACACGATCACACTGCCGCTCGGCCTGCCGTGGATCGGGGCGCGGTTCCGGGTTGACGCGCTATCGGCGCTGTTCCTCGTCATCGTCAACCTCGGGGGCGCCGCAGCGAGTCTCTACGGCCTCGGTTACGGCCGCCACGAGGAGGCTCCCCACCGCGTGCTGCCGTTCTTCCCGGCCTTCCTGGCCGGCATGACCCTCGTGGTCCTCGCCGACGACGCCTTCACCTTCCTGCTGAGCTGGGAATCGATGTCGCTGGCGTCCTGGGCGCTGGTGATGGCGCATCACCGCGACGCGGAGAATGCGCGGGCCGGCTACGTCTACCTGTTGATGGCGAGCTTCGGCACCCTGGCGCTGCTCCTGGCCTTCGGTCTTCTGGCCGGCCCCGACGGCGGCTACGCCTTCGCGTCGATCCGGGCGGGGAGCCCGTCGCCGTGGCTGGCGGGGCTGGTTCTCATCCTGGTTCTGCTGGGCGCCGGGTCGAAGGCCGGTTTGGTGCCGCTGCATGTCTGGCTGCCGCTGGCCCATCCGGCCGCGCCGAGCCACGTCTCGGCACTGATGAGCGGGGTCATGACCAAGGTCGCTGTCTACGGCTTCATCCGCATCGTCTTCGACCTGCTTGGTCCGCCGAGCTGGTGGTGGGGCCTGGCTGTGCTCGGTATCGGCGGCGTCACCGCCGTGCTGGGCGTGCTCCAGGCGCTGATGCAGACCGACCTGAAGCGGATCCTGGCCTACAGCACGATCGAGAACATCGGCTTCGTCTTCGTCGGCCTCGGGCTGGCTCTCGCGTTCCGGGCCAACGGCATGTCCGCCGCCGCTGCCCTCGCGTTGACTGCCGCACTGTTCCACGCCCTCAACCACACCCTGTTCAAGAGCCTGCTGTTCTTCGGCGCCGGTGCGGTGCTGACGGCGACCGGCACGCGCGACCTCGAGCGCCTCGGCGGCCTGATCCACCGCATGCCGGCGACTGCGGCGGCGGTCCTCGCCGGCTGCGCTGCCATCTCGGCCTTGCCGCCGTTCAACGGCTTCGTCTCCGAGTGGCTGACGCTGCAGGCCATCCTGCTGAGCCCGCAACTGCCGCAATGGGGGCTGAAGCTGGCGGTCCCGGCCGTCGGCGCCCTTCTCGCGCTGGCCGCGGCGCTCGCCGCGGCTTGTTTCGTCCGGGTCTTCGGCATCGCCTTCCTCGGCCGCCCTCGAAGCGAGGCGGCTTCGCAGGCCCAGGAGGTCGACCGCTGGTCGCTCACGGCAATGGTCGGGTTGGCCGGCCTCTGCCTCGCCATCGGCATCCTGCCCGGCCTCGTGATCGACGGGCTGGCTCCGGCGGTGCGGAGCGTGGTGGCTGCGGAGATGCCACGGCAGATCGCGGTCGCCTGGCTGTCGATCGTCCCGGTCGGCGAGAGCCGGAGCTCCTACAACGGCCTCCTGGTCTTCCTCTTCATCGCCCTGTCGGCCTCGCTGGCGGCCTTCGCCATCCACCGGCTGGCATCGCGCGCCCTGCGCCGGGCGCCGGCCTGGGACTGCGGCTATCCCGACCCGAGCCCGGCGACCCAATACACCGCCGGCAGCTTCGCCCAACCGATCCGCCGGGTCTTCGGGACGGTCGTCTTCCGCGCCCGGGATCATGTCGAGATGCCGCCGCCGGGCGACCCGCGGCCCGCACGCTTCAAGGTGGATCTGCGCGACCCCGTCTGGGACATCCTCTACGCCCCGGTGGCCGGCATCGTCGGCTTCCTCGCCGATCGGCTCAACCATCTGCAGTTCCTGACGATCCGACGCTATCTCAGCCTGGTCTTCATGGCGCTCGTCACCCTGCTGCTGGCGCTGTCGCTATGGTCCTGATCGTCGACCTTGCCGTCCAGGCCCTGCAGATGCTCCTGGTGCTGGCGGCGGCGCCGCTCCTGACCGGCTTCGTGCGCAAGGTGAAGGCGCGGCTGCTGCGCCGCCGCGGTCCGCCGCTGCTGCAGCCGTACCGCGACCTGCTGCGGCTGCTGCGCAAGGAGGTCGTGCTCGCCGAGCATGCGTCCTGGCTGTTCCGGGCGGCCCCCTACCTGGTCTTCGCCGCCACCTGGGTGGCCGCGGCCCTGGTGCCGACCTTCGCCCGGGGCCTGATGTTCAGCTGGTCGGCCGATCTGATCGCCATCATCGCGCTGCTGGGCAGCGCCCGCTTCTTCCTGGCGCTGGCCGGGCTCGACATCGGCACCAGCTTCGGCGGCATCGGCTCCAGCCGCGAGGTGCTGATCGCCACCCTGGCCGAGCCGGCGATGATCATGATCGTGTTCATCCTGGCGCTGGTCGCCGGTTCGACCCAGCTCTCGACCATCGCCGGCATCATGCTGTCGCCGCAGGTCGGGCTGCGCGTCTCGCTCGGCCTGGCGCTGATCGCCCTGATCATGGTCGCGATCGCCGAGAACGCCCGCATCCCGGTCGACAATCCGGCGACCCATCTCGAGCTGACCATGGTGCACGAGGCCATGGTGCTGGAGTATTCCGGCCGGCATCTGGCGGTGATCGAACTCGCCGCATCGCTCAAGCTGCTGCTCTACCTCTCGCTCATCGCCTGCGTGTTCGCGCCTTGGGGGTCGGCACCGGCCGGGGCCGGCGGCGGCGCCTATGCGATCGGCATCGCCGTCTATGCCGGGAAGCTGGCCGTCGGTGGCTTCGCGCTCGCCGTCTTCGAGACCGCGATCGCCAAGATGCGGGTCTTCCGGGTCCCGAATTTCCTGGGCGCGGCCCTGATGCTCGGCCTGCTCGGCACGCTGCTGCTGTTCGTTTCGAGGAGCCTCTAGATGGGCGAGCTGACCTTCGACGTCGCGCATCTGCTCGCCGGCGGCCTGGTGCTGGTCAGCTTCATGCTGCTCTACCAGGTCCGCCTCTACGCGCTGCTCAACGTGTTCGCGCTGCATGCGGTCGTGCTGTCGCTCTCGGTCGCCTGGCAAGCCTTTACCCAGCACGCACCCCATCTCTACGTCACGGCGGTGATCGCGCTCGCTTTCAAGGCGGTCGTCATTCCGGTAGCGCTGCACCGGATCATCGCCCGGCTCGGCATCCACCGCGAGATCGAGACCGTGGTCGGCATCGGGCCGACCATGCTCGCCGGCATCGGCCTCGTGGCGCTCGCCATGGTGGTGATGCTGCGGGTGACGGCCGAGGCGGACCCGCTGGCCCGGGAGGATCTTGCCTTCGCGCTCGCCGTCATCCTGCTCGGCCTGCTGATGATGGTGACCCGGCGCAATGCGGTCAGCCAGGTGGTCGGGTTCATGTCGCTCGAGAACGGGCTCGTCCTCGCCGCCGCCGGCGCCAAGGGCATGCCGCTGGTGGTCGAGATCAGCGTCGCCTTCTCGATCCTGATCGCCTTCATCGTGATCGGCGTCTTCCTGTTCCGCATCCGCGAACGCTTCGACACCGTGGACGTCCACGCTCTCGACCACTTCCGGGGAGAGCGGCGATGACCGCGCTTTCGGCCTTCGCCGTGCCGCTCGTGCTGGCCATTCCGGCCGCAACGGCGGCCGTCCTCGCCCTGCTGCCCGGCTACCGGCTCTCGGCCCGGCTCAATGTCCTGGCGTGCCTGCTGACCCTGCTCACCGCGCTGTCCCTGCTGTTCGGCCGGCCGCAGCCCGATTCCTACTTTCTGATCGACGACCTCAACATCGTGTTCATCGTGCTGAACACCTTCGTCGGCTTCACCACCAGTGTGTTCAGCGCCAGCTACATCGCCCACGAGATCGAGACCGGCCGTCTCACCCCGGGCCATCTCCGATTCTACCACGCCATGTACCAGGCGATGATGTTCGGCATGAACCTGGCGCTGGTCGCCAACAACATCGGACTGATGTGGGTGGCGGTCGAACTCGCGACCCTGACCACCGTCCTGATGGTCGGCATCTACCGGACGCCCGAGGCGATCGAAGCCGCCTGGAAATACTTCATCCTCGGCAGCGTCGGCATCGCCCTGGCGCTGTTCGGCACCATCCTGGTCTACATGGCCGCGCGGCCCGTTGTCGGCGAAGGCATCGACGGCATGCTGTGGACCGTCCTGATCGACCGCGTGGCGGCGTTCGATCCGGCGCTGCTGAACCTCGCCTTCATCTTCCTACTGCTCGGCTACGGCACCAAGGTCGGCCTGGCGCCGCTGCACGCCTGGCTGCCGGACGCCCATGCCGAAGGCCCGACCCCGATCTCGGCCGTGCTGTCGGGGCTCCTGCTCAACGTCGCGCTCTATGCCGTGCTGCGCTTCAAGATGCTGATGGCGGCCAACCACGCCGCGATCGCCCCCGGGCCGCTGATGGCCACCATGGGCCTGACCTCGCTGATCTTCGCCGGCTTCATGCTGTACCGCCGGCGCGACATCAAGCGGATGTTCGCCTACAGCTCGATCGAGCATATGGGCATCATCACCTTCGCCTTCGGCATGGGCGGGCCGCTGGCCAACTTCGCCGGCCTGCTGCACATGACCATGCACAGCCTGACCAAGTCTGCGATCTTCTTCGCGGTCGGCCACATCGCCCAGGTCAAGGGCACCCAGAAGATCGCCGAGATCCGCGGGCTGACCGAATCCCACCCCGTGCTCGGCTGGGGGCTGGTGACCGGCGTCGTCGCCATCGCCGGCATGCCGCCGCTCGGCGTCTTCATGAGCGAGTTCCTGGTCGTGAGCTCGACCTTCGCCCGCGAACCGCTGCTGGCCGTGCCGCTCGTCTTCGGCCTGCTGATCGCCTTCGGGGCGCTACTGCTGCGGGTCCAGGGCCTCGCCTTCGGCGAGCCGACCGGCAGCACCGCCCCGGTGCAGGCGTCGTACCTGCCGATGTTCGGGCATCTCGGGCTGGTGCTGGTCGCCGGCATCTATCTGCCGCCGCCGTTGGCCGCCTGGTTCCAGCACGTCGCCGGCCTTCTGGGCTGAAGGGGGAGTGAGGAGCATGCCGGCGCTGGCCGAATTCGTTCTCGCAGGCAGGAGGGTGGACACCGATCCGTCGTGGATTCGGGTCGTCGTCGACGCGGATCTCTGGCAGGTCGTCACCGGACACCTGGCCGAAAATGCCTGGACCCTCCTCGGCCTCTGGGGCGACCCTCCCTACGTCCACATGGCGGTGCTCGACGAGCCTGCCGCCCAGATGGCCGTCATCAGCCTCGAATGCCCGGACGGGCGCTTCCCCTCGGTGGGGCAGCGTCATCCACCCGCCATCCGACTGGAACGGGCGATCTGGGACCTGTTCGGCCTCGAGCCGATGGGCATCCCGGATGTCCGGCCCTGGCTCGACCATGGACGATGGGGCCAGCACCACCCTCTCGGCCGATGCGAGCCGGCGCTCGGCATGGAGCCGTACGCCTTCCTGCCGGTCGAAGGTGAGAGCCTGCACCAGATTGCGGTCGGCCCGGTGCATGCGGGCATCATCGAGCCCGGGCATTTCCGGTTCACGGCCAATGGCGAAACCGTGGTCCGGCTCGAAGCGCGGCTCGGCTACGTCCATCGCGGCCTCGAGGGCCTCATGGCCGGCGCAGATCCCGGTCATGCGGGCCGCCTCGCGGGGCGGGCTTCGGGCGACAGCACCGTCGCCTACGCTTGCGCCCTCGCCAGGGCCGTCGAAACCGCACTCGGCGTCAAGGTGCCGTTCCGCGCCACCTGGCTTCGGGCCCTCATGCTCGAGCTCGAGCGCCTGGCCAACCATCTCGGCGACATCGGCGCGATCTGCAACGATGCGTCCTTCGCTCTCATGCACGCCCAGACCGGCGTGCTGCGCGAGCGGGTCCTGCGGGCCTGCGGCCGCGCCTTCGGTCATCGGCTGATGATGGACCGGGTGGTGCCGGGCGGCGTCGCGGTCGACCCTGACGGTGATGCCGTCGAGATCCTGGCCTCACTGGTCGCCGAGATCCAGATGGCCTTCCCGCCGCTGATCGAGCTGTACGACAACACGGCATCGTTGCAGGACCGGACGGTCGCGACCGGTGTCCTCAACCCTGCGCTGGCACGGCAGTTCGGCGCCGGCGGCTTCATCGGGCGCGCCTCGGGGCGCCGCTTCGACGCCCGGCGGGCGTTCGGCGACGGTCCGTACCGGATGCTCAGCTTCGATGTTCCGGTCCTGGGCGAGGGGGACGTCAATGCCCGGGTCTGGATCCGGATCCGCGAGGTCGAGCAGAGTCTGTCGCTGATCGGCCAGATCCTGGAGCGGCTGCCGGACGGGCCGATCCGCATCGAGATCCCGCGGCGGGCCGGCGAGGGGCTGTCCCTGGTCGAGGGGTTCCGCGGCGACATCCTCGCCTGGGTCCGCCTCGATGCGGAGGGCCGGGTTGCCCGCGGCCATCTGCGCGACCCCTCCTGGTTCCAGTGGCCGCTCCTGGAAGCCGCCATCGAAGGCAACATCGTCGCGGATTTTCCGCTCTGCAACAAATCCTTCAACTGCTCCTATGCGGGGCACGACCTCTGAGGGCGCCATGCGTCGGCATCTCTTCCAGGGCCTCTTCCGGCCGCCGCTGACCGAACCACCGCCGCCCGGCGACGATCCGGAGCTGGCGGCGCTGGCCGCCCGCCTGGACGGGGCCGCCCGCCGGCGGCTGGGGCGGAGCCTGTCGATCCGGGAGGTCGACACCGGCTCCTGCAACGGCTGCGAGTTGGAGATCAACGCCCTCAACAACGCCTTCTACGACCTCGAGCGCTTCGGGCTCCGCTTCGTGGCTTCGCCGCGCCATGCCGATGTGCTGCTGGTCACCGGCCCGGTGACCCACAACATGCGTGAGGCGCTGGAGCGGACGTACACGGCAACGCCGGCGCCGAAATGGGTGGTCGCGGTCGGCGACTGCGCTGCCGGCAGCGGCCTGTTCGCGGACTCCTATGCGACGGTCGGGGGCGTCGCCGCCGTGCTGCCGGTCGACCTCCATATCCGCGGCTGTCCGCCGGATCCGACCGCCCTGCTCAAGGGGCTCCTCGCTCTCCTGGAGCGGCGTGGAACGGTCGCCGGGTCATCGCCTTGAACATTGCCGCCGGCGGCCGTGGCCGAGACCTGGAACCCTCGCCAGGCCGCCAGGGCACATCCTTGAGTGATTTCCGAGCCTGCCGTCATTGACCCGGCGATGAGTATAGTTGCAAGTGCCGTCGCGCGATCGAGCCGGCCGTCCAGGTGCACGCGGACGGCYGGCTCGATCGCGCGACGGTGAAGCTCGCAGCAAGCGTCGATGACGGATGACAAAAGACATGACCTTCCCCGTTGGAGACGCCAAGGCCGGGATGCAGGCGCTGAGCCGATACCGCGAAATGAAGACCGCGCGCAGCGCGTTTGAACTGCTGGTCACGGCAGTGCCCTTCGCGGTGCTTTGGGCCCTGATGTGGGCCGCGCTCGGCATCGGCTATTGGCTGTCATTGCTGCTCGCGGTGCCGACCGCGGCCTTCCTCATGCGCCTTTTCATGATTCAGCATGATTGCGGACACGGAGCCTTCTTCCGCCGACGCGCCATGAATGATTGGGTGGGCCGGATCATCGGCGTCGTGACGTTGACGCCCTATGGCTTCTGGCGCCGGACCCATGCGACGCATCACGCGGCCGTGGGCAACCTCGACCATCGCGGCATCGGCGATATCGACACCAAGACGGTGAGTGAATACCTCGCGCTCGGCGCCGTCGGCCGCCTTGCCTACGGCGTCTATCGCCATCCGATCGTGATGTTCGGCCTGATTCCGGCGTACCTGTTCCTGCTGCATCACCGCCTTCCCTTTGGTCTCATGCGGGCCGGCGGACAGCCCTGGGCCAGCACCATGGGAACCAACGCGACGATCGCCGCCGTCGTCCTGATGATGGTCTGGCTTGTCGGGGTGGGGCCATTCCTCCTGGTGCAAGGCCCGGTGGTGCTGATCGCCGCCTCGATCGCCGTGTGGTTCTTCTACGTCCAGCATCAGTTCGAGGACACGCGATGGGCCTACGAAGGCGACTGGGACTTCCATGAAGCCGCCCTTCACGGGAGCTCGCACTATGAGCTGCCGCGTGCCCTCGCCTGGTTCACGGGGAACATCGGCGTGCATCATGTGCACCATCTGTGCAGCCGGATCCCGTTCTACCGCCTGCGCCAGGTCCTGGACGATCACCCCGAACTGGCGGGCGTCGGGCGGCTGACGTTCCTTCAGAGCTTTCGCTGCGCGACGCTCGCCCTGTGGGACGAGAGGCAGGGACGGTTGATATCGTTTCGCGAGCTGCGGATGCGACGTTCGAATGCGCGCTCCGCCGCCCCGACACCGGCTGGCAACTGAAACACCGGTGCCGAAATCAGCGCGGTCAGGTGCTCGCAATGTCTGCAGTCGCGCGGGGCTATCATGCGCCGCCGGCGATGACGCGTAGCGGTCCGGGGCGCCGCGCCGCGCCCACCAGCCAATCGCGATCGAAAAGGTCCGCCAGCGCGCGGTATGCCAATACGGGAACCTGATCGAAGCCGTCGCTGCTTCCGGTGAGGAACTCGGCAAGGCGAAGGTCGACGGCCGCGGCGTCGCCGACATGCAGGCCGAACTGCGCCAGGTCCTCGGCCACCGAACCCTGCCGCGGAAGATAGGCGTCGACCGAACGCAGTTGCGGGCTCGCCGCGGGCAGCCGCACCAGGACGACGCGTGTCACCGAGGGTTGGGCATCGGGGCTGATCAGGGTGGTGCCGATCATCAATCCGCCCAGGACGCTGGCGGGCGGAGCCGCCGGGAACAGGCAGAAGGTGATGGCCTGCGTATCGCCGGTCACGTCGCCGACCTGGACATGCAACCCATGCTTGGAGAGGAACATGGCGCCCTTGAGCACCAGCGCGCCGGTGGGCAGCACCTCGGTGTAGGAGACCGGCAGCCGATTGGGACTCGATTCGACACCGACGGTCAGCTCGCCCCGGACAAGCCGACCGCGAAAATAGGGCGACCAGGCATGTGAGTAGCAGACGAACGTGCCGGCCAGTTCGACGGATCCCGATCTGTTGCGGCGGCTGGTGGGCTCCTCGAGGCGGCGCAGCAGGTCTTCGCGGTCACGACCGTGGCGGGCACAGACCTCGTCGAGGAACGCCTCGGTGTCGCAATCCGCGATCCATTGGCCGGGCCGATCCAGGCCGAGCACCTTGGACCAGTCCTCGTAGATCTGCTGCTCGCGCGGCTGGGCACGGCCCTGCAGCCATTTGTAGGCGCGGTCGACATCGAACGGCGTCGCCGGATTGATGCGCCGGAAGGCGGCGGCGAGATCCTTGTGCGTGGCCGCACCCAGTACGGCCGCGGTGAGACGAAACTTCCGATCGATGTCTCGTGCCACTCGAGTTTCCTGCTGACGGGACGCTTGCCCGGTTTCCAAACGCCATATTCGCATATTCCTGGAAAAGACAAAGAAATCCGGTGCGTTCCAAACGCGGGGGATGCTGTTCCCGCCCGCACTGCCGCAAAGATGGTCTGGGAAAGTCTACCTGGGCGGGGGCAGAATTGATCACCGGTTCGCAGAATCACGGCCGCGCAACGGCGCGGGCACTTCTCGGCAGCACTTGCCTCCGGGCCCCCATCATGCGCCTGGTGCCGGTTGTGCTCCTCGCCATGGGTGTCTCGTGGCCTGCACTTGCCGCAAACTTCAACGTCGCCAATGACGGCCAGCTGAGGAATGCCATCAGCAGCGCCGGGAATGGCGACACCATCACTTTCACCGGCAACATCACCCTCGGCGGCAACCTGCCGACGGTGACCAAGAACGTGACCGTCAACGGCGGGCTCTTCACCCTATCGGGCGACAACAAGTATCGCGGCCTGTTCGTGCAGTCCGGCACGGTCGCGATCAACGATCTCGCCATCAAGGATGCCGTCGCCCAGGGCGGCAGAGGCGGTGACGGCGACGGCGGCGGCGCCGGCGGCGGCGGCGGCGGATTTGGTGGCGCGCTGTTCGTCGCCACCGGCGCCCAGGTGGCGGTGAGCAATGTCAGCGTGCAGAACGGCTCGGCGCGTGGCGGCAACGGCGGCAACAGCGTCTCAGGCAGCGGCGGTACCAGCGGCGGCGGTGGCGGGTATGGGGTCACCGGAGCCGATGGCGGCTACGGCAGCTTCTCCGCCGCCGGCGGCGGCGGTACCCCCACCGGCGGCGACGGCCACTCATATGCCAACGGAGATAACGGCGGATTTGGCGGCGGCGGGGGGGGAGGCAGCACCGGCTATTTCGGCGGCAGCGGTGGGTTTGGCGGCGGCGGGGGCGGCGGCTCCGGCGCCACCACGATGCCCGGTGGCTTCCTGGGCGGCGGGGGCGGCGCCGGCTTGGCCGGCCTCGGCGGCGGCGGGGGAGGCGGCGGCGGATTTGGCGGTGCGATCTTCGTCCAGCAAGGCGGAACCCTGAGCCTGGCCGGCCCGCTCAACGTTTCCGGAAACACCGTTGCCGGCGGCAGCGGCGGATCTGGCGCTCACGGAGGCYTGTCCGGCGCCGGCGCCGGATCGGGACTCTTTCTCGGTGGCAACGGGACGCTGAACCTGACTCCCGGTGCCGGGCTGTCACAGGTGATCAGCGACGCCATTGTCGATCAGACCGGTGCCGGCGGCACCGGCGCCAATGCCGGCAGCTGGTCGCTGGTGAAAGACGGCGCGGGCACGACGATCCTGACCGGGGACAACGCCTATTCCGGCGGGATCACCGTTAAGGCAGGTGTCCTGCAGGGCAGCACCGCTGGCCTGAAGGGCAACATCCTGAACAACGCCGGCGTGGTCTTCGACCAGGCCGGCGCCGGCACCTATGCCGGCAACCTGTCGGGCACCGGCGCCCTCACCGTGCGCGGCTCCGGTGCCGTCACATTCAGCGGAACCAACACCTATTCGGGAGGCACGACGGTCAGCAACGGCGGCACTCTGTTGTTCAGCTCCGATGCCAATCTGGGCGCGGCGGGCAACGGCATCAGTCTCAACAACGGCACGATCGGGGTCGGTGCAGGGGCGGGCGGACAGACCTTCAGCCGACCCGTCACGATCACCAGCACCGGCGGGATGTTCGTTGGAGACGATGTCACAAGCCCGGTGACCTGGAGCGGCACGATCAGCGGGACCGGCCGGCTGGGCAAGGCCGGCCTTGGCACGCTGATCCTGTCCGGGGCCAACACCTATGCCGGCGGCACGGTCGTCGGCGGCGGCACCCTGTCGTTCACCTCCGACGCCAATCTGGGCGCGGCCGGCACGCAGATCACGCTGCAGGGCGGATCGATCGGAACGACCAAGGATGCGGTCGCGGGCCTCTCGATGGCCCGCCCCATCACCCTGGTCGGCAGCGGCGGCATCACCCTCGGGATCAATCCTCTCACCTGGAGCGGCAACATCACCGGCGATGGCCGGTTCATCAAGAGCGGCCTCGGCGTGCTCACGCTCTCCGGACAGACCAACACCTACACCGGCGGCACGATGGTGGCGCAAGGCACGCTGCAGATCGCCTCCGACGACAAGCTCGGCAAGGCGGGGACGAACATCACCCTGATCCAGGGGGGCAATCTCTGGGCGTCCGGGACCTTCACCACCCCGCGGGATATCACGCTGCAAAACGGGGGCGGCGGGTTCCAGGTCGACGCCGGCCAGACCCTGACCCTGGGCGGGGACCTCGTGGTGGCCCCAGGAAGCTTCCTCACCAAGGTCGGCGCCGGCACCCTCGTCCTGGCGGGCACCAGCAGCGCGATGGGGACCATTTTCCAGAACGGCGGCACGCTGCAGGGCAACACCTCGACCGTGCGGGGCGACATCGCCTTCGATACCAACGCGCAGAACACGATCGCCCGGTCGGTCACGTTCGACCAGGCCGCGGACGGCACCTTCACGAACAAGATCACCGGCATCGGCAGCCTGACCAAGACCGGCGCCGGCACGCTGATCCTGACCGGCGACAACACCTACAGCGCCGGCACCACGGTCTCGGCCGGGGCCTTGCAGGGCACGAGCAAGAGCCTGCAGGGCGCCATCACCAACAACGCCGCGGTGATCTTCGACCAGGACTTCGCCGGCACCTATGCCGGCGCCATGACCGGCTCCGGCACGCTCACCAAGAATGGCACCGGCAAGCTCAGTTTCTCCGGCACCAGCAGCGTCGGTGGCGGCACGACCATCAATGCCGGCGCCTTTGCCGTCAACGGTGACCTGACCAGCAACGTCACGGTCAACAAGGGAGGCACGCTCAACGGGTCCGGCAACATCACCGGCAGCATCACCAACAATGGCGGCACGATCAGCCCGGGCAACTCGATCGGCCATCTGACGGTCGATGGCGACTTCACCTTCAACAGCGGCACCTTTGAGGTCGAGGTCGATCCCCAGGGCGACAGCGACCGCGTCAGCGTGGTCGGCGCCGGCCACGCGGTGAGGATCCATACCGGCACGCTGCTGGTCGTCCCGCAGGCCGGCACCTACACCCCCAACACGAGATACACGATCATCACGACCGAGGCCGGCGGCTCCGTCTGGGTCGGCGACCTTGCCGGCAGCGTCGGATTCCTGGTGCCGGAGGCCTCGCTCGATCCCGATCTGCACAGCATCTACCTCACCCTGGCGCTGCCGCCCGATGCCTTCCGCTCGGCCGGCCGGACCGCCAACCAGCAGGCGGTCGGCGGCGCGCTCGATGACATCGCCGCCGGCGGCGATGTCGGCGGCCTCGTCACCACGATGGCCAACCTGCAGCCGTCACAGGGTGCTGCGGCACTGCAGGCGCTGAGCGGCGAGCCCTATGCCGATTTCGGCACAGTGAACCTGCAGGCGAGCCAATTGTTCATGAATGCGGTCGGTCGCCAGATGGCGGCCAAGCGCGGCGGGGGCCTCGGCGCCCCCGCGAGCGTGGGGTTGGCCGGGGCGTGCGGGGCCGCCTGCGACGCCGATGACCATGTCTCGGCCTGGCTGGGCGGCATCGGCACCACCGGCAGCGTCGGGGGCGACGGCAATGCCGCCGACCTCAGCTACACGCTGGGCGGCACTGCCTTCGGTGTCGATTATCGCCTCGATCCGCGCGTCCTGCTCGGCATCGCCGGCGGCTACGTCGGCGGCACGCAGTGGGCCGACGGCTTCCGGGGCGACGGCCACACCGATGCGCTGAGCGTCGCTCTCTACGGCTCCTTCACCGAGGGGGCCTTCTACACCGATGTGCTGGCGGGCTACGCCAATGCCTCCAACGACATGCGGCGCAAGGTCTCCCTTCCGGGGGTGGAGACGGGCAGCGCCAGCGGCGACACCAGCGCCAACCAGTTCCTCGGCCAGATCGAGACCGGCTACAGGATCGGGCTCGGCCTGCCGGCCGACACGTCGGTGACTCCCTTCGGCCGGCTGCAGATCGGCTCGGTCCACCAGGACGGCTTCAGCGAGAGCGGCGGGGGCGCGTTCGATCTCGACGTCGCGTCGCAGACCACCACCTCGGTGCGCACCACATTCGGCGCCGACCTCGCGGCCGGCTTCGATCTCGGCGGCGGCCTGCCGCTCGGCCTCGGCCTGCGGCTGGGCTGGATGCACGAATTCGCCGACACCGACCGGCCGATCACCGCGGCGTTCGACGACGCCCCCGGTTCGCGGTTCACGGTGTCCGGCGCCTCGGTGGCGCGCGACAGCGCCGTGATCGGCTTCTCCGCCGCCACCAGCATCGCCGACAACACCACCCTGGCGGTCAGCTACGACGGCGAAGTGGCCGGCGGCACCGACAACCACCAGCTCAGGGCGGTGTTCCGGCGGACCTGGTAAGGCAAGGGGGCAAGGCAGGATGGGCATTCGAAGGGACGTCATCGGCCTGGCGCTCGGGGGCATCGCCTTCGCCCAGATCCCCACCGCGGCGCGGGCGCAGTGCAACTCGAGCAGCAACCCGCCTCCGCCGCCTGCGGTCACGGCGAACTTCTCGAACCAAAGCTTCGGCCCGGGGAACCCTTATGCGGTGACCTCGCCGGGTGCCGCCGGCTGCATCGGGCCCGATGGAGGCTACGGCGAATCCGGCGTCGACGGCAGCCTGGGACAGGCCGGAGGGCAGATCAGCGGCACCAACACCGGCCTGACCATCGTCGGCGGCGTCATGTCGGTCGGCACCGTTTCGACCGTCGGCGCGAATATCGCCAGCATCGGCGGAGCGGGAGGCGCCGGTGGCCAGGGCGGCTACACCACCTCGATCGACCTGCAGGGCGGCAATGGCGGCGCCGGCGGGGCGGGCGGCAATATCACCGTCGGGTTCGACGGCACCTTCGTTCCGGATCCAGCCACCGGTCTGGCGACCTACGGACTCTCCGCATCGTCCGCAGGCGCCGCCGGCGGCACCGGGGGGGCGTCCAGCTATTCCGGAATCTACGCCAAGCAGGGCGGCAACGGCGGGGCGGGGGGCGCCGGCGGATCTGTCGCGCTCACGGCCAGCGGTTCCGTCCAGGCTGATGCCGTCGGCGTCTCGGCACAGTCCGGCGGCGGTTCGGGCGGGAACGGGGGCAACTCCTCCACCACGGACAAGCTCGACACCACGCAGGGCGGCGATGGCGGCAATGGCGGCCAGGCGGGCGCGGTGTCTCTGAATTGGCTGGGCGGGACCGTCACATCGGCGCAATTCGGTTTGCTGGCCATCGCGGAGGGCGGGGCTGGAGGCTCCGGGGGCGATGCCGCCTATGCCTTCGACACCACGGGTGGCGATGCCGGTGCCGGCGGCAATGGTGGCACGGCCAGCCTGGTGCTGACCGGCGGCGGGGTCGCTGTCACCCTGGCCCCGCCCCGTACGACGGGGGCCGGCCTCTATGTCTCGGCGATCGGCGGCGATGGCGGCAATGGCGGAACCGTGGAGTCCGGAATCGGGGAGGGCGGCGGCAGCGGCGGGAACGGCGGCAATGGCGGGAATGCCAGCGCCACCATTCTCGGCCCGGTCACCTATTCCAGCCAGGGCGGCGGCCAGGGCGTCCTGGTCCAGTCCAATGGCGGCGCCGGCGGGGCCGGTGCGGGTGCGGGCGGAATCGTCGGCCAGGCGGGCGGCGGCGGATTCGCCGGTGTCGGCGGTGGCGCCACCCTGATCCTGGGCAACGCCGCGAGCCTGGGCTCCGTCCGGACCTCGGGGGCTTTCGCCCATGGTGCGCTGGTGCAGAGCGTCGGCGGTGCCGGCGGCAATGGCGGTGAGGCCAGCTTCAACGCCCAGGGCGGTGCCGGGGCGGCCGGCGGGAATGGCGGCGCGGTCACGGTCCAGTCGCCCAACGGCTCGGTGATCGCCATCGGCGACAACGCCATCGCGATGGTGGCGCAAAGCGTGGGCGGCGGCGGCGGCGTCGGCGGCGACACCAACGACATCGACATCGGCATCACCCAGGTGGCCATCGGCGGCAATGGCGGTCTCGGCGGCAATGGCGGAACGGTCAGCATGACCCTGACGGGGGGCGTGTTCGCCTCCACCAGCACGCTCGGCGGCGCGGGCATCCTGGCCCAGAGCATCGGCGGGTCCGGCGGGGCCGGCGGCAGCGCGGCCTCGAAAGGCACCGGCTTCTTCTCGATGGCGATCGGCGGCGACGCGGGCGGCGGCGGCACCGGTGGCCTGGTCAGCGTCACCAACAAATCGCTGATCACCAGCCGTGGCGACCATGCGGCCGGCATCCAGGCGCAAAGCATCGGCGGCGGCGGCGGGAAGGGGGGCGCGGCCTTCACCTTTGCCGCCGGCCTGCTTCCGACGGCGGCGGTCTCGGTCGGCGGCCGCGGTGGCAGCGGCGGCCCGGCGGGGAACGTCTTCGTCAGCAACAGCGGCCAGGTCACGACCTATGGCGCGGATGCCACCGGCATCCTGATCCAGAGCATCGGCGGCGGCGGCGGCAGCGGTGGGGCCGCGGCGGCGCGCGCGGTCGATCTCTCGCCGAGCAAATATGTCCCCGCCATCTCGGTCTCGGTGGCGACCGGCGGCCAGGGCGGGGCGGGTAACACCGGCGGCAAGGTCGGGCTCGACAATTCGGGGTTGATCACCACGGCCGGCGACGGCGCCATCGGGGTCATGGCGCAATCGGTCGGCGGCGGCGGCGGCACGGGCGGCGACAGCACGGCGGCGTCCTATTCCGGCGGCAGCCAGGCCGGTGTGGCGATCTCGGTCGCGGTGGCGGTCGGCGGCTCCGGGGGCACCGGCGGGACCGGCGGCGCGGTGACGGTGACCAATGAAGGGCTCGTGACCACGCTGGGCCAGGATGCCTATGGCGTCTTTGCCCAGAGCGTCGGCGGCGGCGGCGGGTCCGGCGGCGCCGGCGATGCCTCGTCGGCGGCGAGCCAGGCAAAGTTCAGCTTCGCCGCCTCGATCGGGGTGGGCGGCACCGGCGGCACCGGCGGCCACGCCGACATTGTCGATGTGACCAGCACGGGTGCGGTCGCGACGGTGGGCGACGGGGCCGATGGGGTGTTCGCCCAAAGCGTCGGCGGCGGCGGCGGGGCCGGCGGGGGCGGGGTCGCCACGGCCGGCGGCGGCACGCTCAGCGTTGCGGTCGGTGTCGGCGGGCGCGGCGGCGCGGGCGGCAACGGCAACACCGCCACGGTCGCCAATGGCGGCAGCATCGTGACCCGCGGCACCGACGCGATCGCCCTGTCGGTGCAGAGCATCGGCGGCGGCGGCGGCAAGGGCGGCAAAGGCGGGGCGACCGCCGGTGGAGCGGCCGTGCTCTCGAATGCGAAGGCCCTGTTCGACATCCTGTCGGGCGGCCTGAACTTCGGTCAGACGGTCACCAGTCTCGGCGACGGCATCCTGCGGATCGGTCATATCGGCGAGGAGATCAGGGCGACCTATGACGAGTTGAACGGCATCTTCTCGCAGCCGCAGGCGGGTGACGCGCAGAAGGGCACCGCCGTGAAGATGAACGTCGCGGTGTCGGTCGGCGGCAGCGGCGGGGCCGCGGGCGACGGCGGCGCGGCCAATGCGACCAACACCGGGTTGATCGCGACCTACGGGGCCCAGTCGGACGGCATCTATGCGCAGAGCGTCGGGGGCGGTGGCGGCAGCGGCGGCGCTGCGACCTCGACCAGCGGCGCCGCCGACGACACGCCGATCCAGACCGCGATCGGCGTGGGCGGCAAGGGTGGCGGCGGCGGCGACGGCGGTGTCGTGACGGTCGCCAACCAGGCGCGCGCCAAGATCCTGACGCAGGGCGTGGCCGCGTTCGGCATCCTGGCGCACAGCGTGGGCGGCGGCGGCGGCGAAGGATCGCTGGCCGGCACCGTCAGCGGCTCGCTGAAGAGCCTCTCCGTCGGGATCGGCGGCGATGGCGGCACCGGAGGGAATGGCGGCGCGGTCAGCGTGACGACGGACGGCGCGATCACCACCACCGGCAAGCACGGCATCGCCATCTTCGCCCAGAGCGTCGGGGGCGGCGGCGGGCTGGTCCGGACAATGACCACCGACGAGACGTTCGATCCCTCCAAGATCGTCGACAACCCGCAAGGGCGCATCGGCGACGTCCACGGGTTGACGTTGACGTTCGGCGGCCAGAACGGCGTCGCCGGCAACGGCGGGGACGTCTCGGTCACCATGGGCGGCCCCATCACCACATCCGGCCTGGACGCGCATGGCATCCTGGCGCAGTCGATCGGGGGTGGCGGCGGGATGGCCGTCGGGGGGCAGGTCATCCTGCCGGGCGGCCCGATCAGCGCGGGCGGCGCCACCGGCAACGGCGGCCAAGTCGAGGTTGAGCTCACTCCGGGCACGGCGATTCTCACAGCCGGCAACGGCGCCTACGGCATCATTGCCCAAAGCATCGGCGGCGGCGGCGGCTTCGCCGGCGATCCGTCCGTGGTGCACGACTACGAGACCAATACGGCGGCGGCCGTGACGAGCAACATCGGCGATGCCGGAACCGTCTCGGTTACTGCGGAAAGCGCCCGCATTCAGACCACGGGCAACTATGCCCCGGCCATCTTCGCCCAGAGCATCGGCGGCGGCGGCGGCCTGGTGAACTACAACATCGCCGGCGGTCCTGGCGACAAGATCCAGGCGCGGGGCAGTGCCGGCGGCGGCGGCAGCGGCGGTGGTGTTGAGGTCAACCTCATCGGCAGCATGGTCTCGGCGTCGGGGGCGGGGTCGCCAGGCATCTTCGCCCAGAACGATGGCGATGGAACATCATCAGTCAACATCCTCATTTCGATCGATGCCAATTCGAGCGTTCACGGCGGCCAGGACGACGCGGCCTTCCCCGGCAATCAAGGCCGCGGACTCCGCGACGTGGCGGGCGTCCGGCTGATGGGCGGTACCGGGAACACGATCAACAACAAGGGGATCATCTCGTCGCTCAATGGCATTGCGATCCTGACCGACACGCCGGCGGGCAACACCCAGGTCACGAACACGGGAACGATCTCGGGCGACATCCTCTTCAACAGCGGGGTCGGGAATGTCGTGGACAACCGTTCCGGCGGTGTGATCGAGGCCTTCACGGCCATCAACCTGAGCGGCGGCCAGCTCCGCAACGCCGGCAGCTTGCTGGTCGGCGGCGCCGGCGCGATCGGCAGGACGACCGTGACGGGCGACCTGGTTCAGAGCGCCACGGGCCGTCTGGTGGTGGAGACGAACCACGGCACCGGCACGGCGGATCTCCTCGATGTGCAGGGCCATGCGCGCCTGGGCGGCATGGTGGAGGTGCATCCGCTGTCACTCGCCAACCGCGCCGTAACGGTGCTGAGCGCCACCGGGGGGCTGGCGGTCGATCCGGGCTTCGCGGTCAGCCGCACCCATCTCTACCGCTTCGATGCGCAACAATCCGGCAACAGCCTGCAAGTGCAGCCGGTGGCGGAGTTCAGCGCGGCGGCTGGCTCGCTGGGGAAAAACCAACGCCGGGTGGCGGCGCATCTGCAGCAGCTCTGGGACAGCGGTGCGGGGTTCGATGAAGGCTTCACCGCGCTCGCCGGGGTCGGGGACGGCGGCAGCTACGGGCGGGCGCTGAGCAGCCTCTCCGGCCAGACGGTCGGAGCGGTCGCGGCCCTCCGCTACAGCTCGAGCCATGGCTTCGTCACCAACATGCTGGACGAATGCGCGACCTTCGAGGGCGCCGGCCGGACGCAGGACGAGGCCGGCTGCACCTGGGCGCGCGCCGTCGGCGGCGTGGCCGACCAGGACAGCACCCGCGACGCGCTGGGCTACCACACCACCACCTGGACTCTTCAGGCCGGCGGGCAGCGCGAGATTGCACCCGCCTGGTTCCTCGGCGGATCCATCGGGTATGAGAGCAGCAGCCTCCGCGGCAATGGCGGCAGCGCGCGGGTCAGCGGCGACAGCCTGCTGCTCGGCACGACGCTGCGCTACCAGACCGGGCCGTGGCAGGCCTCGGGCGCGCTCGACTTCGGCTATGGCTGGTATGACAGCCGGCGCTCGATCGAAGCCGGCAGCTTCCAGGGGACCGCCGACGCCTCGCCGACACTCTGGCATGTCGGCGCCCATGCGCGCTTGGCCTACCAGGCGCCGATCGCGGACTGGTACGTGCAGCCCCGCGTCGACCTGCACCTGACCTATGTGCACGGCAACGGCTACACCGAGACCGGGGCCGGCCCGTTCGACCTTGCCGTCGAGTCCGAGGGCGCCACGACCTTCGCGGCGATCCCCGCGGTGGAGGTGGGCGGGCGCATCCCCCTCGGTGGGGCCGCGGTGCTGCGCCCATTCGCCAGCGCCGGCCTCGAGCTCAGCGCCAATGGCGACTGGGCGGCGACGGCGCGTTTTGCCGATCAGCCGGGCAGCGGGGGCTTCCGCGCCACGACCCCCATTCCGGACGTGCTGGGCAAGTTCACCCTCGGCGCCGAGGTGCTGAACAACACGAACTGGGACTTTCGGCTCCAGTACAGCGCCGAGGTCGGCGACGGGTATGCCTCCCATACCGGCCTGGGGCGGCTGGGCTATCGGTTCTGAACCCTTGCACCGGACCCGATGTGCGGGGCTGGAGACCGAAACAGAATTCGCAACGACAATGTCGGACGGTCGGGCCGGCCGTCACGCCGGCCCTGACCTCAACTCTCCACGCGCTCGGATTTCGCCAATCTGGCGATGTCGACCGAAACGGTCTCGGTCTTGCCGTTGCGCAGCACCTTGACCTGCACGGTATCGCCGGCCGCGGTCGCCGCGACCAGTCGAGGCAGCTCCTGGATCTGCCCGACCGGCTTGCCATCGAACGACAGGATCACATCGCCCTGCTGCAGGCCGGCCTTCTGCGCCGGGCTGTTCTTCTGCACGGCGGCCACGAGGACACCCTCGGCCTTGTCGAGGCCGATCGCGGCGGCGATCTCCGGCGTCACCGCCTGGATCTGCACGCCCAGCCAGCCGCGCTGGACGCTGCCATGGTCGCGGATCTGACCGATCACGGTCTTGGCCAGGTTGGACGGGATGGCGAAGCCGATGCCGACCGAACCGCCGCTGGGCGAGTAGATCTCGCTGTTGATGCCGATGACCTTCCCGCTGGCATCGAAGCTCGGGCCGCCGGAATTTCCGGGGTTGATCGGCGCGTCGATCTGCAGGAAGTCCTCCAGCGGGTTGGAATTCAGGTCGCGGCCGCGGGCCGAGACGATACCGGCCGTGACGGTGCCGCCCAGGCCGAACGGGTTTCCGACCGCCACCACCCAGTCGCCGACCTGGGCGGCATCGCTGTCGCCCCATTCGACCGCTGTCAGCTTCCGGTCGGTCTTGACCTTGATCAGGGCGAGATCGGTCTTCTCGTCGGTTCCGACCACCTTTGCCGGCAGTTTGGTGCCGTCACTGAGGGTGACGGTGATGTCGTCGGCGTCCTTCACCACATGGTTGTTGGTGACGATGTAGCCAGCCGGATCGATGACGAAGCCGGACCCGGCGCCATGGAACTGGTGACCGCTGCCCTCGCCGCCGCGCGGTCCACCGGCGCCATCCGCCACCTCCCTGGGCGACGCATGCCCGGCGATCGAAACATTGACGACGCCGGGCATCACCTGGTGCACCAGCCCGGCAAAGGATCCGGAAGCCGTTGGAGCGAGAGAGGTCTCGATCGGCTTGCCTTGCACCTCCGGCGGGGAGCCGAAGGCGAAGACCGCCCCGAGCGGCACGCCGATCAGGGCGGTGCCGACCAGCAGCGCCGCCGTCATTCGGCGAAGGCGGGGCCGCCGGCCGCGGTTGTCGGAATCGAAGGGGGTATCCATCTGCATCTCCACTGGTCTCGGATCGCCGCCGTCATCGCCGGGCGTGTATCCGTGAAGATGGGATCGCGACACTTACCCCCGCGTGTCATCGGGATTAAATCAGCGCAATGCATGCCCGGCCCCGCCTTTCTCAAATCTCTCCCTCGAAAAGTGTGCTGGTGGAATGATTACTGGAGCCGACCGACAGGAGCCGCGGATCTCTCAAATGTCTGAGCGTCGCCGTTCAGACCGGAATTCCAGATCTGCGCTCCGCTGAAAGCCGGACGCGGCGCAACATCGCACCGCGGTCCGATGGCCGTTGAAGGCGGCCGATCGCGGCAAATATGGAGGTCATGAGCACATGGACTCGCCTGGCGCTGGCCGCCAGCCTGACCGTTGCGACCGTGCCGGCCGCGACGGCTCAATGCATCGTCGATCCGAACATCATCGGCAGCCCCTGCATCGGTGGATCGCCGCCATTCGTCAACCAATCGCGGGAATTCATACCGTTCTCGCGGCCCGCGTCACCGGCGATCTCGACGCCCGCTCCCCGACAGACACAAAGTCTGAGGGCACCGACCATGCCGCCACTGCGGATGCCGTCGCACGGCAGGCTCTAGCGCCACCGCCCTGGGCCACCGATCACGGCGCCGGAACGCTGCCATGACCGGTGGCCGGCACCGGCTGTCAGACCAAGTCGCGCGGAATGCTCTCCGACCAGGACCGCTCGGCCGCCGGCTGTCCGTTCTCGCTGGCCGTCAGCTCGGTGGACAGGTGCCACTGGTCGCGGTCCGCCGTCAGCACCGACCGGCTCTCGATCAGGATGCGCCAGCCCTCGCGCCCCATCTCGTAGGATTGGGTCAGGACATAGCGGGCCGACAACGGGTCGTCGTCGCGGATGGTCAGCTCGCGCTTCAGGCTGTGCGACGCCATGCTGTCGATCTCGTCGAAGCGCAGGATGCCCTCGCCGAACAGTCCGCCGATGCCCTCGGTGACATAGGTTGTCTCCCCGGTTACATGGTCCTGCACGGTATAGCGGCGGATGCTGCCGGGGCCGATCTGGGTGGCCGGCGCCGGCGGGCCGCTGACCGGCGGCTCGAACACCACCGGTGCCTCCGCCCCACCGCGCCGAACCGGCAGGTCGAGATGGCTGGCCCCGGCCCTGAGGGTCAGGGTGGCCGCATCGGGCGCCGGCCACACCGTCGGCCAATAGCCGGTGGCGACGGCGATGCGGATGCGGTGCCCCGCCGGGAAGCGGTGGCCGCAATCGTTCAGCTTCAGCCGCACCTGGTAGCGCCTGCCGGGCTCCAGCGCCGCCGGTGACTCGTGCCCGTCGCGATGGGTCAGGTTCAGCACGCCATAGCTGACCCGGGTCGACCGGCCGTCCGGCGCCACGTCGCACAGCCGCACCGCGAGCTGCGCCACCGGCGCGTCCGACGCGAGGTCCAGCAGCAGCTCCGGCGCGCCCAGGATCTCGACCGCATCCGGCAGAGGCGCGGTGTCGAACAGCTGCGCCGCGCCATCATCCAGGCGCTGGTCGACCGGCAGCTCGCCGGGGCAGCCGGTGGCCATCCATTCGCCGGCCGCCTTGCCGTGGCTCAGCGGCGACCGGACCAGGATGTCGGCCTCCAGGCCGGCGGCATCGGCCAGGCTGCCCGGCGCGTTCAGCGCCCAACGCCGCGGCGCGATCGCCGGGCTGGGCCAGGCGGCCTCGCCGACCCAGCGGCCCGTGCTCTCGGGCCGGTCGCCGGCGGGCGGCATCCAATCCTCGACGAAAGCGCGCAGCATCGGCTCCTCCATCACCCCGGTGTCGTGGCCCTTCAGCCACTGGTCCCACCAGCGCAGCGCCTCCTGCAGGAAGCCGATCGCCGGGCCCGGCACGCCGTCCTGCGGATAGATGTGGCCCCACGGCCCGATGATGCCGCGGCGCGGCACCTGCAGCCCGGCCAGCAGCCGCGGCACCGCGTTGGTGTAGCTGTCGGCCCAGCCGCCGATCGCCAGCACCGGGCATTGGATCGCCGACCAGTCCTCGCGGATCGAGCCGTGCTTCCAGTAGTCGTCATAGCGCTGGTGCCGCAGCCACAGCGCCGGGAAGAAGGGCAGGGTGTCCAGCCGTTCCAGCCATTGCCGGCGCCAGCTGTCGCCGACGATCGCGGGGTCGGCCGGGCGGGCCTGATAGGCCAGCATGATGGCGCCCCACCACAGGTTGTCGTTCAGCAGGCAGCCGCCCTGGTAGTGGATGTCGTCGCTGTAGCGGTCGTCGGTCGAATAGACCGTGATGATCGCCTTCAGCGCCGGCGGCCGGCACGCCGCCACCTGCAGCGCGTTGAAGCCGCCCCAGGACTTGCCCATCATGCCGACCGCGCCGGTGCACCAGGGCTGGGCCGCGATCCAGGCGATGACCTCGACCGCGTCGTCCTGCTCCTGCTGCAGGTACTCGTCCGCCATGTGGCCGTCGGATTCGCCGCTGCCGCGCATGTCGACGCGGATGGCGGCATAGCCCTGGGCCGCGAACCAGCCATGCATCGGCTCGTCCCGGCCGCGGGTGCCGTCGCGCTTGCGGTAGGGGATGTATTCCAGGATCGCCGGGGCCGGCGCCGCCTCCGCCCCCTCGGGCAGCCACAGCCGCGCCGCCAGGCGGGTGCCGTCGGCCAGGGCTATCCAGATGTTCTCCTCGACGGAGACGGGCATGTCGGATCTCCAGAACCAGGACCGCAGCGGTCCGCTAGACAACGAAGACGGATCAGGGGCTTGCGTCGCGGCCGGCCAGGACGCCGTCCAGCCAGTCGCGGCGCAGTTCGGGCACCGAGGCCAGCAGCCGGCCGGTGTAGTCGTGGAAGGGCGGCGCGAAGATCTCGGCGGTCGGCCCCTGCTCGACGATCCGGCCGCGCTGCATCACCGCGGTGCGGTCGGCCAGCCGGCGCACCACGCCGAGGTCGTGGGTGATGAACAGGTAGGCGACGCCCAGCTCGTCCTGCAGCCGGCGCAGCAGCCGCAGGATCTCCTCCGCCACCAGCGGGTCGAGGGCGGAGGTCACCTCGTCGCAGATCATCAAATCGGGCTTGGCGGCCAAAGCGCGGGCGATGCAGACGCGCTGCTTCTGCCCGCCCGACAGCGCCCCCGGCAGCCGGTCGGCGAAATCGGCGTCCAGGCCGATCAGCCCCAGCAGCCGCGCGACCTCCTGCTTCACCTCGCGGTCCTTCAGGCCGAAATAGAAGGCCAGCGGCCGGCCGATCGCCTCGCCCACTCTCTGGCGCGGGTTCAGGGCCACGTCGGGCAGCTGGTAGACCAGTTGCACCCGGCGCAGCAGGTCGCGGTTGCGCCCGGTGTAACCCGGCGGTAGCACCTGGCCGCCCAGCCGGACCGTGCCGGCCACCGGCGGCAGCAGGCCGGTGATCACCCGCGCCAGGGTCGACTTGCCCGAACCGGATTCGCCGACCACCGCCAGGGTTTCGCCCCGCCGCAGCGACAGCGACACGTCGCTGAGCACCGGCACGTGGTGATAGGCGGCCGATATGCCGTCGACGGTCAGCAGCACCTCGCCGCCCTCGTGCCGGCGCGGTGCTCCCGATAGGCTGGCCTGCCGTTCACCGACCAGCCGGCGGGTGTAGTCCTCGCGCGGCGCCTCCAGCACCGCGGCGGTGCTCCCGAGTTCCACCGCCTTACCGTGGCGCAGCACCTGGATCCGGTCGGCGATCTGCGCCACCACCGCGAGGTCGTGGCTGATGTAGAGCGCGGCGGTGTCGTAGCGCTGGATCAGCCGGCGCAGCAGGGCCAGCACCTCGATCTGGGTGGTGACGTCGAGCGCCGTGGTCGGTTCGTCCAGCACCAGGATGTCGGGGCGGCAGGACATCGCCATCGCCACCATGGCGCGCTGCAGCTGCCCGCCCGAGACCTGGTGCGGATAGCGGTCGCCGAAATGCTCGGGGTCGGGCAGGTCCAGCGCCCGGAACAGCTCCAGCATCCAGGCGCGGGCCTCGGCCCGGCCCATCGAGCGGTGGTGGCGCGGCCCTTCCAGCACCTGGCGGCCGATGGTCAGCGCCGGGTTGAAGGCGGCCGCGGCGCTCTGCGCGACATAGGCGATGCGGGCGCCGCGCACCTTGGCCCGGCCGGCCGCACCCTCTCCGGTCAGCGCCTTGCCGCCGATCGCGACGGTGCCGCCGGCGATGCGGCAGCCGCCGCGGCCCCAGCCCATCGCGGCCAGGCCGATGGTCGACTTGCCGGCGCCGGATTCGCCGATCAGCCCCAGCACTTCGCCCTGCTTCAGGTCAAGGTCGATGCCATCGACCAGGACGGCGCCGTTCGGCGCCTCGACCCGCAGGCCGCGGATGGTGAGGATGTCGGTCATCGCGCCTCTCCCTGCGGCCGGCTGCGGCCGGCCAGCAGCCAGTCGACCACCAGGTTGACGCCGATGGTCAGCAGCGCGATCGCCGCCGCCGGGTACAGCGGCGCGTAGAGGCCGTAGAGGATGCCCTGCTGGTTGTCCTTCACCATGCCGCCCCAATCGGCATAGGGCGGCTGGATGCCGAGGCCCAGGAAGGACAGGCCGGCGACGAACAGGAAGGTGAAGCAGAAGCGCATGCCGAATTCGGCGATCAGCGGCGCCGCCGCGTTCGGCAGGATCTCCTTGCGGATCAGCCACCAGCTGCCTTCGCCGCGCAGCCGCGCCGCCTCGGCATATTCCATCACATTGATACCCTGCCCCAGGATGCGGGCCAGGCGGAAGACCCGGGTCGAATCCAGGATGGCGATGGTCAGGATCAGCACCGGCAGGGACGAGCCGAGCGCCTGCAGCACCACCAGGGCCGAGATCAGCACCGGCACGCACATGATGGTGTCGACCAGCCGCGACAGCACGGTGTCGACCCAGCCGCCGCGCAGCGCCGCGAAGAAGCCCAGCGGCAGGCCGATCGAGAAGGAGATCAGCGACGCCGCCAGCGACACGCCGATCGACATCTGCGCGCCGTACAGGATGCGCGAGAGCATGTCGCGGCCGTTCTGGTCCATGCCCAGCCAGTTCAGCGCGGTGGCCGGGTCGAACGGGCCGCCCAGGATGTCCTCCTCGCCATAGGGGGCCAAGAGCGGCCCGAACACCAGGGCGGCGAGGTTCACGGCGATGATGGCGAGGCCAATCCAGGCGGTGAGGGGGATGCGCTTCAGGACGGTCCTCATCGGGGGTGCCGCAGGCGCGGGTTGAGCGCGATGGCGGCGATGTCGGCGGTCATGTTCAGCAGCACATAGGCCGCGCCGAACACCATGGCGCAGGCCTGCACCATCGGCAGGTCGCGCTTCGACACCGCATCGACCATGAAGCGGCCCAGGCCGTTGTAGTTGAACACCGCCTCGACCAGCACCACCCCGGTGATGAGATAGGCGATGTTGAAGGCGACGACATTGACGATCGGCGCCGCCGCATTCGGCAGGGCGTGGCGCATCACCACCCGGCCGGTGCGCAGGCCCTTCAGGTAGGCGGTCTCGACATAGGCGGAATCCATCACCGCCAGCACCGCCGTCCGGGTCATGCGCATGATCTGGGCGACGGTCACCAGCAGCAGCGTCAGCATCGGCAGGGTGGTCGCGTCCACCCGCTCGCCGAAGCTCATGCCGGCATAGACGTCGGCCAGGCTGGGGAACACCGGGTACTGCACCGCCAGGACCAGGATCAGCACCAGGCCCAGGAAGTATTCCGGCAGCGAGACGGTGCCCAGCGCCGCGACGTTCACCAGCCGGTCGAACACCCCGCCGCGGCGCACCGCGGTCAGGATGCCCAAGGTCACCGCCAGCGGCACGCCGATGATGGCGGCATAGGCGGCCAGGAACATGGTGTTCCAGAAGCGCGGCCACAGCAGCTCCGCCACCGGCTGCCGGTTGGCCAGGGACTGGCCGAGATCGCCCTGCACGAAGCCCCACAGCCAGTGGCCGTAGCGGACCAGCGCCGGCACCTCGAGCCCCAGGTCGCGGCGCAGCGCCGCCACCGCCTCCGGCGTCGCCGACTGGCCGAGGATGGCCGAGGCGACGTCGCCGGGCAGCAGCTGGGTGCCGGCGAAGACCAGCAGCGAGACCAGCCAGAGGGTGAAGACGCCGAGCGCGATCCTTTTTAGGATCAGGACTGTCATCAGGCCGCCAGCCAGACGCGCTCCGCCAGCCGGCCGCCCATGAAGTTGAACATCGGATGCGGGGTGACGCCCTGCACCTGGGTCGACGCCGCGTCGAGATAGTCGCCGAACATCGGGATCATGGCGCCGCCCTGGTTCGAGATCATCTCCTGCAGCGTCCAGTAGATCTCCTTCCGCTTGGCGTCGTCCAGCAGGCCGCGGGCCTCGACCAGCAGCTTGTCGAACTGCTCGCTCTTCCAATGGGTGTCGTTCCACTTGGCGTCGGAGGCATAGGCGATCGACAGCATCTGGTCGGCGGTCGGGCGGCCGCCCCAATAGCCCATGCTGAACGGCGCCTGCAGCCACACCTTGTCCCAATAGCCGTCGGCGGCCTCGCGCTTGATGGCGACGTCGATGCCGGCCTTGGCCGCGGCGGTGCGGAAGATCGCCGCGGCGTCGACCGCGCCCCCGAAGGCGGCGTCGGAGGTCGACAGCTCGACCTTCAGGTCGGTCATCCCGGCCTGCTGCAGGTAGTACTTCGCCTTGTCCGGGTCGTAGGGGCGCTGCGGCAGCTCGGTGTTGAAGAAACGGTCGGTGCGCGGGATCGGGTGGTCGTTGCCGATCTGGCCGGCGCTGCGCAGCGCCACCTTCAGCAGCTGGTCGCGGTCGATCGCGTGCTTGATCGCCAGCCGGACATTGACGTCCGAGAACGGCGCCTTGGTGCAGTCCATCAGGAAGGTGAAGTGCTGGCCGCCGGCCGACTGCACGATCTGCAGCTTCGGGTTGCGCTTCAAGAGGTCGACCGTCTTGAAGTCCAGCCGGTTGATGGCGTGGACCTGACCCGACATCATCGCGTTGGTGCGGGCGGCGACGTCGTTGATGACGATGACCTCGACCGCATCGACATTGGCGCAGCCGGGCTTCCAGTAGCTTTCGTTGCGGGTGAAGCGCGAGCGCACGCCGGGCTCGTAGCTCTCATAGACGAAGGGGCCGGTGCCGATCGGCTTGGACCAGTCGGTGAAGCCTTCCGGCACCACCAGGAAATGGTAGTCGGACAGCAGGTAGGGCAGGTCGGCATTGCCGCCGGTCAGCTCGATCGCGATCTGGCTGTCCGACAGCTTGCGCACGTCCTTGATCTGCTCCGCGATGGCGCGGGCGGCGGAGGTGCTTTCGCCGCGGTGCAGGTTGATCGAATAGATCACGTCCTCGACCGTCAGCGCCTTGCCGTTGTGGAAGGTGACGCCCTTCCGCAGCGTGAACACCCAGTCCGCCGCGCCGGGCTTGGCCTCCCAGCTCTCCAGCAGCTCCGGCACCGCCTGGTTGTTGCGGTCGATCTCGACCAGGCCGTTCATCAGCATGAAGGCCTGGTTCAGCGGCACCCAGTCGGTCATCACCCGGGGGTCGAGGTTGTCGGTGGTGCTGCCGCCGCCCATGCCCAGCTTCAGCACGCCGCCCTTGCGCGGCGTGTCCTGGGCGAAGGCCTGCCCGCCGAAGCCGCCCGCGGCGGCGAGCCCCAGCCCCGCCGCTCCCAGCAGCAGGTTGCGGCGCGTCGTCCCGAGACGGGGGAAATGGCTGTTGGTCATGACGATCCCTGTTTGCGGAGGCTTCATCCGATTCCGGCCGCGCTGTTGTGGTCCCGCGCGGCCTTGAACGACTGGACCCTAGGGGATGGCTCCAATAAGTCGGACATGATTTTTCGTCATATCCCTATGAGCCGGTCCCGGCCCGGCGTCCGGTCAGCCGGCGTTGCTGGCGACCAGCCAATCCATGGTCTGCCGCACCACGCGGCGGACATGCCGGTCCAGCGGCCGCATCAGGTAGAACGACCCTTCCGAGCGCAGGTGGAAGTCATGCGCGGGCACCAGCGTGCCGGCGGCCAGGCGGTCGCGCAGCAGCCAGGTCCAGCCCAGCGCGGTGCCCAGCCCCTGGGACGCCGCCTGCACCGACAGGGCGTAGGAGCCGAGGCGCCAGACCCGCGCCGCCGCCGGCTGCGGCATGGCCACGGCGCCGAACCAATGGGTCCAATCGAGCCATTCGCGCAGCGAATCCTCGATCGCCAGCAGGGTCGGCGCCGGGTCGTCGGCCAGGGCAGGCCGGCCGGGCGCCGTGACCGGCACGATCTCCTCGGTGCCCAGCACATGCAGCGCCACCCCGGTCGGCCGCTCGCGCCGGTAGAAGATGGCGAGGTCGAACTCGTCGAGGCGGAGACGGGCGACGTCGTCGGTGACCCGCAGGCGCAGCTCGATCCCCGGCAGGGCGGCGTCCAGCGCCTGCAGCCGCGGCATCAGCCACAGATCGGCGATGCCGTGCGAGCAGGCCAGCGTCACCTGGCGCGGCCCGGCCGAGCCGCGGGCGCCATGGGTGACGGCGGCGAGGTCGCCGAGGATGCGCCGGATCTCGGCGACATAGGCCTCGCCCACCGGGGTCAGGGTGACGCCGGCCGGGGTGCGCTGGAACAGCTTGGCGCCGATGAAGCCCTCGAGCTTCAGCATCTGGCGGCTGACCGCGCTCTGGGTCAGGCCCAGCTCGGCGCCGGCGCGGGAGAAATTGGCCAGCCGCGCCGCCGCCTCGAACACCACGAGGGCGTTGAGCGGCGGCAGGCCGAGATCGACAAGGCTCATCGCGTCTCTTCCGTCGCGGCCTGCACCCTAACCGCCCGGCCGGCGCCGCTCCCAGGTCACCACCTCGAAGGCGGCGTCGTCGGCCTCGCCGCGCGGGTGGGCGACGCGGCTGACCTCCCGCCAATCCTGCGGCGGCAGGGCCGGGAACACCGCGTCGCCGGCGGCGTCCAGCGCCAGCTCGGTCAGGATCAGCCGGTCGGCCAGCGGCAGCGCCTGGGCGTAGATCGCGGCGCCGCCGGCGACGATCACCGCATCCGCGCCCATCTCTAGCGCCAGCGCCTGGCCGCGCTCAAGCCCGGCTTCCAGGCTGCCGGCGACGTCGACGCCCTCGGCCGCGAAGCCGGGGTCGCGCGTCACCACGATGGTCCGGCGCCCCGGCAGCGGGCGGCCGATCGACTGCCAGGTCTTGCGGCCCATCACCAGCGGCTTGCCCATGGTGGCCGCCTTGAAGTGCTGCATGTCCGACCGCATGCGCCAGGGCAGCCCGTTGTCGGCGCCGATGACGCGGCTGCGCGCCATCGCCGCCACCAGCACGATTGGAACGGTCATCGGCTTCCCTGCGGCAGGCGTGTCACACCGCGATCGGCGCGGCGATGGAGGGGTGGGGGTCGTAGCCTTCGACGATGAAGTCGTCGAACCGGTAGTCGAGGATCGATTCCGGCCGCCGCGCGAAGCGCAGCGTCGGCCACGGCCGCGGCTCGCGGCTCAGCTGCTCGGCGACGAGGTCGCCGTGGTTCTCATAGACATGGGTGTCGCCGCCGAACCAGACGAACTCGCCCGGCTCCAGGTCGCATTGCTGGGCCAGCATGCGGATCAGCAGCGACGCGGTCACCAGGTTGTAGGGCACGCCCAGCCCGACATCGCAGCTGCGCTGGTGCAGCAGGCCCGACAGCCGGCCGTCGGCGACGAAGTACTGGTAGGTGGTGTGGCAGGGCGGCAGGGCCATGCCGCCCAGCTCGGCGACGTTCCAGCCGGTGAAGATCAGCCGCCGCGACGACGGGTTGGTGCGGATGTCGCGCACCAGCGCCGTGATCTGGTCGATGCCCTCGGGGTCGCGGCGGTACAGCGTCTCGCCGTCGGCCTCGCCCGCCGGCTCGTAGCGCGGCCAGTGCCGCCATTGCGCGCCGTAGACCGGGCCCAGGTCGCCCCAGCGCTGCGCGAAGGCCTCGTCCTCGACGATGCGGGCCTCGAACGCCTTCTGCGAGATGTCCTCGCCGGTCTCGCGGCGGTACTTGGCCAGCGGCCAGTCGGTCCAGATCGTCACGCCGTCCTGCAGCAGCGGGCGGATGTTGGTGCCGCCGTCCAGGAACCACAGCAGCTCGCGGACGATGGTCTTCCACGACACCCGCTTGGTGGTCAGCAGCGGCACGGTGCCGTCGGACAGGTCGATTCGCAGGGTCTGGCCGAACAGGGCGCGGGTGCCGACGCCGGTGCGGTCGCGCCGCGGCGCGCCTTCGCGCCAGGCGCGCTCCAGCAGGTCGAGATACTGGTGTTCGGGATGCGGGGTGCGGCTGTGGTCGAGCATGTCCCCATCTTAGCAAGTCTGGCGCGGCCGTCGATGGTGGCTACGCGATCCGCACCCGATCGGCCAGGAAGTCGACGAAGGCGCGCACCCGGGCCGGCATGGTGCCGCGGCCGAGGAAGACGGCGTGGATCTCCTCCATCTCCTTCGGGTCGAATTCGGGCAGCAGCTGGACCAGCCGGCCAGCGGCGAGGTCGTGCCCGATATGGTACATCGCGGTGCGGCCGATCCCCATGCCGGACAGCACCGCCTGGCGCAGGGTCTCGCCGTTGTTGACCACCAGCGACCCCGACACCTGCATCGGCCGCGGCCCGTCCGGCCCGGCCAGCACCCAGTCGGTGAAGCTGCGGCGGTAGTTGAAGGTCAGGCAGTCGTGCCCGGCCAGGTCCGCCGGCGTCTCGGGCCGGCCGCGGCGTTCGATGTAGGACGGCGCCGCGATCAGCACCCGCCGGCTGTCGCCCAGCTTGCGGGCCAAGAGGCCGCTGTCGCGCAGCGGGCCGTGGCGGATGGCGACGTCGGTGCGCTCGGCCAGGATGTCGACGACCTCGTCGGTCAGGCTGATGTCCAGCGTCACCGCCGGGTACAGGGCCCGGAACTCCGGCATCAGTGGCATCAGGCAATGGGTGCCGAACGGGATCGAGGCGCTGACCCGCAGGCGCCCGCGCGGCGCCGCGGAGCCGCCGGCGCCGGCCTCGGCCTCGGCGATGTCGGCCAGGATCCGGCTGGCCTGCTCGTAGAACAGGCTGCCCTCCGGCGTCGGCATCAGGCTGCGGGTCGACCGGGCCAGCAGGCGCACCCCCAGCCGGTCCTCCAGCCGCCCGATCAGCTTGGCGACGGCGGACGGGGTCAGGCCCAGGCGGCGGGCGGCGGCGGAGAAGCTGCCATCCTCCACCACCCGCACGAACACCTCCATCTCGCCGGATCGGTTCACATCCATCGGCTTTGGAATCCGTTTCACAGATGATCGGCCGCGGCGAAGGATAATCGCAAACGGCCGGGGTGCCCATCTTGCGGTGACCGTTTCACGGAAGGTTGGTTCATCGGAAGGTCGGCCATCATGCCCCTCGCCCTCTACGCCCTTGCCGTCGGTGCTTTCGGCATCGGCATCACCGAATTCGTCATCATGGGCCTGCTGCCCCAGGTCGGCGCCGATCTCGGCGTCTCGATCTCCACCGCCGGCCTGCTGATCAGCGGCTACGCGCTCGGCGTCGTCGCCGGCGCGCCGATCCTGACCACCCTGACCGGGCGGATGTCGCGCAAGACCGTACTGCTGGGCCTGATGGTGATCTTCACCATCGGCAACCTCGCCTGCGCGGTGGCGCCGGACTACAACACCCTGATGGCGGCGCGCATCCTGACCGCCTTCGCCCATGGCACCTTCTTCGGCGTCGGCTCGGTGGTCGCCACCGGCCTGGTGCCGGCGGACAAGCGGGCCTCGGCCATCGCCATCATGTTCACCGGCCTGACCGTGGCCAACATCCTGGGCGTGCCGTTCGGCACCTGGCTGGGCCAGGGCTTCGGCTGGCGCGCCACCTTCTGGGCGGTGACCGCCGTCGGCATCGCCGCCCTGGCCGTGATCGCCGTCGCCGTGCCGAAGGACAAGGCGGCGCCGGAGGCCAGCGACTGGCGCCAGGACCTGCGGGTGCTGGCCCGCCGGCCGGTGCTGCTGGGCCTGCTGACCACCGTCCTCGGCTTCGCCGCCGTGTTCGCCGTCTTCACCTATATCGCGCCGATCCTGACCCGGATCACCGGCTTCTCGGAAGGTGCGGTGTCCCCGATCCTGCTGGTGTTCGGCGGCGGGCTGGTGGTCGGCAACCTGGCTGGCGGCAGGTTCGCCGACCGCTGGCTGGTGCCGACGGTGCTGGGCAGCATGGTGGTGCTGGCCGTGGTGCTGGGGCTGATGACCTTCGCCATCCACAGCCAGGTCCTGGCCATCGTCTTCGTCGGCCTGCTCGGGGCCGCCGGCTTCGCCACCGTCGCGCCGCTGCAGATGTGGGTGATGGAGAAGGCGCAAGGCGCCGGCCAGAGCCTGGCCTCCAGCTTCAACATCGCCGCCTTCAACCTGGGCAACGCGCTGGGCGCCTGGCTCGGCGGTGTGGTGATCGACCAGGGCCCCGGCCTCGGCGCCGTGCCCTGGGTCGCCGCCCTGGTGCCGCTGGCCGGGCTGGCGGTGGCGGCGTTCAGCCTGCGGCTCGACCGCCGCGGGCCGGCGCTGGTCCCCGCCGCGGACTGCGCCCGCTGACGATCAGATCCGGGCGACACCGATCTCCGGCACCAGCAGGGCGGCGTGCCGGAGATCTTCGACGAACCGCTCATAGGCCGCCTGCTGCGCCTGCCGGTCCGGCAGCCGCAGCAGGTGGGACGGATGGACGGTGACCAGCCCCGGCAGGTCGCCACGGAAGCGGACCGGCACGCCGCGGATTTCGGCCAGCGGGGCCGCGTGGCCCGACAGGGATCGGGCCGCGGTCGCGCCCAGCGCCACCACCAGCCGCGGCCGGATCAGGGCCAGCTCACGGTCGACCCACCAGCGGCAGGCCTCGACCTCGCCGCTGTTCGGCCGCTGGTGGATGCGCCGCTTGCCGCGCAGCTGGTACTTGAAATGCTTCACCGCGTTGGTGATGTAGACCCGGCCGCGGTCGATGCCGGCATCGGCCAGGGCGCGGTCGAAGACCTGCCCGGCCGGGCCGATGAAGGCACGGCCCGCCAGATCCTCCTGGTCGCCCGGCTGCTCGCCGACGAAG
Organism: Inquilinus sp. 2KB_23; assembly: GCF_052115705.1. Lineage (NCBI taxonomy): Bacteria > Pseudomonadati > Pseudomonadota > Alphaproteobacteria > Rhodospirillales > Rhodospirillaceae > Inquilinus > Inquilinus sp. 2KB_23. The sequence goes on from NZ_JBFRHF010000001.1 coordinate 202,073, forward strand.
GCGACCGCCGCGTCCGCCGGGCCTTCGCCGAACACCGGCTGGGTGGCGGGGCCGTGCAGCGGGCAGCGCCGGCAGGCGGCGATCTCCGACGCCAGGCCGGCCAGCGTGCCGGCAGGGCCCGGGCGATGCAGGTCGGGCGCCGGGATCGGCTTGCGCGGCGGTTCGGGCGATGCGTCGATCATGGCGCGGGTGCGCGCCCGGGCATCGCCGAGCAGGCCCGGGATCAGCCCGGCCTCCGGCAGGTTCCGCCAGTATTTCTTCGGCATCTCCGCCCGCATCGCCACCGGGTTGGCGCGGGCCGGGTTGAAGGTGGCGCGGTAGTAGCGCCGCCAGGCGTCCTCCTGCACATCGCCCTCCGGCGCCTGGTCGCGCCGCATGCCGGGGCCGAAGGCGATCTTATCCCCGTCCCAATGCAGCGACCCCTCGGGCGTCAGGATCGACCAGCGCATCGCCGCGAACCGGCCGGTGAAGAACGGGGCCACGCGGCGCAGGATGTGGTGCTCCGGCTCGAACCAGGCGATGAAGTGCTCGCCTGCCCCGTCACCTTCGGCCTCGACCCGGCGGAAGCGCAGGAAGGCCGTCATCTTGTGCGCGTCGCGGCGCACCGCCTGGGCCATCCGCTCCAGCCGGCCGGTCAGGGGATCCGAGGCGATCCGCAGCAGGCTCCGCTCGCCATGGGCCAGCCGCCACAGCGCCGCATACAGCAGGGCGAACCGCTCGGGATCGCGATGGCAGATCGCGGCCCCGGCCAGATCCTGGAACCGCGCCGGCACGGCGAGGGGCGGGGCCTCGGCCGCGGCCGGCGGGATCTCGCCGAGCAGCGGCGGATCCCCGCCTTCGTGCCAGGACACCGCGCCCGGCGGCACCTGCGCCGCGATCAGCCCGCGCGCCGCTTGCCGGAAGCCATCGAGATCGTCGGGCTCGCGAATGACGACCGCGCGCATCAGGCGAACAGCGACAATTGCGTGGGCGGGGCCAGCCGGGCGCGCAGGTCGGCCCGGTCCAGCAGCCGGGTCGGCCGGTGGTCGGCGGCGATGATGAAGGGCAGGGCCCGCTTCAGCGCGCCGGTCAGGCGGGCCAAATCCGCCAGCCGTAGGCTGTGGTGCCGGCGCGTCTCCACGATCCGCTCGACCGTCCGCGCGCCCAGCCCGGGGATGCGCAGCATCAGGCCGCGCTCGGCCCGGTTGACGTCGACCGGGAAGCGGTCGCGGTGCCGCAGCGCCCAGGCCAGCTTCGGGTCGATGGCGAGGTCCAGCATCCCGCCGGGCACGTCGGCCAGGATCTCGCCGGCGTCGAAGCCGTAGAACCGCATCAGCCAGTCCGCCTGGTACAGCCGGTGCTCGCGCTGCAGGGGCGGGGCGTGGGGCGGCAGGGCGCTGCTCGCCTCCGGGATCGGGCTGAAGGCGGAGTAGTAGACCCGCTTCAGCCGGTAGCCGGCATAGAGGCCGGCGACGGTGCCGAGGATGGTGGAATCGTCGGCGCCGTCGGCCCCGACGATCAGCTGGGTGCTCTGCCCGGCCGGGGAAAAGCGCGGCGCCTTCGGCTCGGCCTCGGATTCGTCGATCCCCAGCCGCAGCCGGCCCATGGCGCCGCGGATGGTCCGGCTGCGCTTCTCCGGCGCCAGCCGGGTCAGCCCGTCCTCGGTCGGCAGCTCGATGTTGATCGACAGCCGGTCGGCGTGGCGGCCGGCGGCTTCCAGGAGCTCTGGGCTCGCCTCGGGGATCGTCTTCAGGTGGATGTAGCCGCGGAAGCCATGGTCATGCCGGAGCCGGCGCGCCACCTCGACCAGCTGCTCCATGGTGTAATCGGCCGACCGGATGATGCCGGACGACAGGAACAGCCCCTCGATGTAGTTGCGCTTGTAGAACTGGATGGTCAGGTCGACGACCTCGGCGATGGTGAAGCGGGCCCGCCGCACGTTGCTGGACCGGCGGTTGATGCAGTAGGCGCAGTCGTACTGGCAGAAATTGGTCAGCAGGATCTTCAGCAGCGACACGCAGCGCCCGTCCGGCGTGTAGGAGTGGCAGATGCCGGCGCCGGTGGTGGAGCCGAGGCCCTTGCCGTCCCGCGAATCGCGCTTGGTGGCGCCGGAGGAGGCGCAGGACGCGTCGTATTTCGCCGCATCGGCCAGGATGTCGAGCTTCGCCAGGGTGGTCAGGGTCTCGGTCATGTTGCTAATTTGTTCCGATCTGCGGTGGAGTCAACCTCGCCTTCGATGGCGGGCCGCGCTTAGACTGCCGGCCGCAATCCGATGGAGGCAGGGACATGGCCGAGGTGGCCGACAATCCGGCGCTGAGCCGCTACGAGATGGCGGTCGACGGCGCCGTGGCGGTGGTCGAATACCGCCGCCTGGGCGATGTGCTGGCGCTGACCCACACCGAGGTGCCGCAGGCGCTGTCCGGCCGCGGAATCGGCACTGCCCTGGTGCTCGCCACGCTCGACCGGGTCCGCGCCGCCGGGCTGAAGGTGCGGCCTCTCTGCCCCTTCATCACCGCGGTGATCCGGCGCCACCCGGAATATGGGGATCTGGTGGCCACGGATCGCGGTTGACGCCCCCGCGACCGGCCTCGCACATTTGCCCGACATGAACCGGAGAGGCTGACATGGCGGAGCTGTGCGATCGCGAGGCGGTGGAGCTGCGGCGCCTGATCGGGGCGGGCGAGATCTCGCCGGTGGAGCTGGTGGAGAGCTGCATCGCCCGGATCGAGTCGGCGGACCCGGCGGTCAACGCCATCACCGCCACCGCCTATGACCGCGCCCGGGCGGAGGCTCAGCGAGCCGAGGCGGCGGTGCGGCGCGGCGACGCCCTCGGCCCCCTGCACGGTCTGCCGATCGGGGTGAAGGACCTCAGCGAGACCGAGGGGCTGCTGACCGCCTATGGCTCGCCGCTGTTCGCCGACAACGTGCCGGCCGCCGACGAGCTGGTGGTGGCGGTGCTGCGCCAGGCCGGCGCCATCGTGCTGGCCAAGACCAACACCCCGGAATTCGGCGCCGGCGCCAACACCCGCAACGAGGTGTTCGGGCCTACGCTCAACCCCTTCGACCATGAGCTGACCTGCGCCGGCTCCTCCGGCGGCTCGGCGGTGGCGCTGGCCTGCGGCATGGTCCCGCTGGCCACCGGCTCCGACCTCGCCGGCAGCCTGCGCACCCCGGCCTCCTACTGCGGCATCGTCGGCTTCCGCCCGACGCCGGGGCTGATCCCGACCGAGACCCGCGGCCATGGCTGGTCGCCGCTGTCGGTCGACGGGCCGATGGCGCGCACCGTGGCCGATGCGGCGCTGATGCTGTCGGTGATGGTCGGCGACGACCCGCGCGACCCGCTGTCGCTCGGCGTCGATGGCGCGCCGTTCCGCTCGCTCGAGGCGCCGGAGCTGTCGGGCCTGTCCGCGGCCTTCACCGAGGATCTCGGCTTCGCCCCGGTCGACAGCCGCGTCCGCACCACCTTCCGCGCGGCCCGCGAGGCGCTGGAGCCCGCCTTCGGCCGCCGCGCCGACTTCGCGGTCGACATGCGCGGGGTCGACCAGGCCTTCGCCACGCTGCGCGCCGTCGGCTTCGTCGCCGGCCATCGCGAGAAGGTCGAGGCCACGCCCGACAAGGTGGGGCCGAATGTCAGCGCCAATGTCGCGGCCGGCCTGAAGCTGGGCCTCGCCGACGTCGCCTCGGCGCTGACGGTGCAGACCCGGGTGCTGCGCGACTTCGATGCCTTCCTGGCCGGTGTCGACGTGGTGATCTGCCCGGTGGCCGGCCACCCGCCCTTCCCGTGGAAGGACTGGTACCCGGCGACGATCGACGGCGCCGAACTGTCCAGCTACTTCCACTGGCTGGCGCTGGCCTATGGCCCGACCCTGGCGGGGCTGCCCTCGGTGGCGCTGCCCTTCGGCCGCGACGCAGCGGGGCTGCCCTTCGGCCTGCAGATCATCGGCCGCCGCCGCGGCGACCGCGCCGTTCTGGCCGCCGCCCGCGCGATCGAATCCTGGGCCAGCCGCAACGGCTTCGGCCGGGCGGTGCCGAAGCTGGGGTAGGTTGGGAGGGGACAATGCCTGATATCCGTACCGTCGCCAGCGGGCTGCTGTTCCCGGAAGGGCCCGTGGCCGAGGCCGATGGCTCCGTCCTGGTCGTCGAGATCCAGCGGGAAACCGTCAGCCGCGTCCGGCCAGACGGAACGGTCGAGGTGGTGGCGACGCTCGGCGGCGGGCCGAACGGTCTGGCGGTCGGCCCGGATGGCGCCCTCTATGTCTGCAACAACGGCGGCTTCCTGTTCCACATGGACGGCGGTTACAACCGGATGCGCCGCGGCGTCCACCCGCAGTACAGCGGCGGGCGGATCGAACGCCTCGATCTCGCCACGGGCGAGGTCCGGACCCTCTACGACCGCTGCGGCGAGAACCGGCTGTGCGGCCCGAACGACATCGTCTTCGACCGGTCGGGCGGCTTCTACTTCACCGATTACGGCAAGCACCGGGAGCGCGACCGCGACTATGGCGGGCTGTACTACGCCCGCGCCGACGGCTCTGAGATCGTCGAGGTCGCCTATCCCATGGAGATGCCGAACGGCGTCGGCCTGTCGCCGGACGACTCCACGGTCTATGTCGCGGAAACCGACACCGGGCGGCTGTGGGCCTTCGACCTCGATGCGCCGGGGCGGCCGCGGCGGCACCCGTTCCCATCGCCGCATGGCGGCCGGCTGGTCTGCGGCCTGCCCGGATACCAGCGCTTCGACAGCATGGCCGTCGATGCCCATGGCAACATCTGTGTCGCGACGCTGATCACCGGCTGCATCACCGTGATCTCTCCGGACGGCACCGTCCTGCGGCAGGTCATGCTTCCCGACCCGGTCGCGACCAACATCTGCTTCGGCGGGCCGGATCTGAAGACCGCCTACATCACCCTGTCGGGCACCGGGCGGCTGGTGGCGATGGATTGGCCCGAGCCCGGGTTGCGCCTGGCCTATTCCCGGTAGGGCGTAGGTTGGGTTCGTGCTTGCGAACTCGACCTGCGTCTGACGGTCGAGATCTATCCTTTACTGTCATTGCCCGGCTTGACCGGGCAATCCAGGGGCCACGACGAGCCGCTCTGGCCGCCCCTGGATGCCACGGTCAAGCCGTGGCATGACAAGTGAAGGGGCGTGCCGAGACGCGACCGGAGAATTGGGCTCAGACTCGCGGGGCCTCAGGCCGCCCCGATCGGCTCGAACACGGCCGGGCGGCCGTAGAAGCGGGTGGCGAGGGCGGAGACCTTTTCGGCATCGCCGGTCGTATAGAAGCGGGGCAAAGGCGCCGCTGTCCCGTCCGCGGTGTCGAATTCGGGGTGGCGTTCAAGATAGGCGGCCAGGCTGCGGGCGGTGATGTCGGGCTGGGACAGCATCTCGACCCCGGGCGGCAGCGCCTCGGCGAACAGCCCTGATATCAGCGGGTAATGGGTGCAGCCCAGGATCACCGCATCCGGCGGCACGCCCCCGAGCTGCCGCATCAGCAAGGCCGCGTAGCGGCGCACCGCGCGGCGCAGCACCGCCTCCGGCGCCGCCTGTTCGATCAGCGTCACCAGCACCGGGCAGGCCTGCTGCACCACCGTCACCTCCGGCGCCCGCTTGCCGATCTCCTCGACGAAAGCGCCGCTGCGCACGGTGTGGCGGGTGGCGAAGATGGCGACGGTGCGCGGCTCGCCGCGGTGCCGGCCGGTGCGGATGTCGGCCATCCAGGGCACGCCGGTGATGGCCTCGACCATCGGCACCAGCACCCCGATCACCCGGCGGTCGGGGTGATGCGACGGCAGCCAGCTCTGCTGCAGCCGGCGCAGCCCGTTGGCGGCGGCGGTGTTGCAGGCCACCACCACCAGCCGGCAGCCCAGGCCGAACAGGCGCTCCACCGCCGCCACGGTCAGCTGGTAGATCTCCTCCGGCTCGCGGTTGCCGTAGGGGGCGTGGCGGTGGTCGCCGAGATAGACGAAGCGCTGGCCGGGCAGGTCGTGCGCCAGGGCCTGCAGCACCGTCAGCCCGCCCGTGCCCGAATCGAAGACCCCGATCATCCCGCATCCCCATGGTCCCGCTGTGGCGGTAGCGGATCTTCGCGGCATTCTCAAGATCGCCGGCTGAGAGGACTGTCTCGACAAGCTTGCGGCGCTGCTGGGCTGACCGGTCGTCCGGTCAGGCTTCCGCGGCCATGTGGATCAGCGGGAAGGCCATGCCCATGCCGTCGACCGGGGACCGCCCGGTCTCGCGGAAGCCGCATCTGCGGTAGAAGGCGACGGCGCCGGGGTTCTGCTCGTTGACGTCGAGGGTCAGGGCGCCCTTCAGCGCCGCGGCATGCGCCAGCAGCGCCCGGCCGGTGCCCAGGCCGTGCCGGTCCGGGTCGACGAACAGCATCTCCACCTTCGCCTCGGCCAGGCCCATGAAGCCGACCGGCGCATCGCCCGCCCCGGCCGCGACCCACAGCTCGGCCATCGCGAGATAGTGGTCGCGCAGCAGCGGCACGAAGAGCTGGATGTCGTCCTCGGTCAGGAAGTGGTGGGTGGCCCGCACGGCGCGCAGCCAGATGTCGAGCAGTTCGGGATTGTCGTCCAGCCGGCCGGCGCGGATCGCGACCGTCACCGCCGGCCCCCGGCGCGGGCGCGCCATTCCTCGCGGGTCTGGCCCCAGATCTCGATGTCGAGGCTGTCCAGCGGCGCCGGCAGCCGGCCGGGGCCGCGGAACACCGATCCCAGCCGCCGCGCCACCGCCTTGGACGGTTCGTTCTCCGGCGCGATGCAGTGGATCACCTCGGTCCAGCCGAGATGGTCGAAGGCCCAGTCGATCGACGCGGCGGCGCCTTCGGTGGCGTAGCCCTTGCCCCAGGCCTCGCGGCACAGGCCCCAGCCGATTTCGGTGCCCGGCCAGCCTTCCGGCTGCCACGGGCCGAGCCGGCCGATCCAGCGGCCGGTCGCCTTCTCGATCACCGAGAACATGGCGAAGCCCTGGATCGCCCAGGCCCCGGCGATGATCATGAAGCCGCGCCAGGCCGTGGTGCGCGGCTGCACGCCGCCGAGGGCGCGGGCGACCTCGGCATCGGCCATCATCGCGGCCCAGCCCTCGAAATCCTCCGCCTGCGTCGGGCGCAGGATCAGGCGGTCTGTCTCCAGGACCGGGCCGGTCTCCAGGATCGGGGCGGGCATGGCGGCGCCTTCTGAGTCGAAATCGGCCGCAGCAGGCCCGATCCGGCCCGGCCGGTCAAGCCGACGCCGGTCGGGGTCGCGGAGGGCCGCTCAGCGCCCGGTGACGGCGTCGATGTCGGCGGCCACGAAGCTGTGCAGCAGCAGGCGGACCAGATCGGCCTGCCGGTGGGTCTCGGTCTTCTCGAACACCTGCTTGAGGTAGTGGCGGGCGGTGCCGATCGAGATGCCGAGGGTTGCGGCGGCCTCGGCCGGGCCGGAGCCGTCGGCGATCAGCGCCGCCAGGTCGGCCTCGCGCCGGGTCAGGCCATAGGTCGTCACCAGCCCGCCCGTGTCGATGCGCAGGCGCCGGTCGGGGTCGGACACCAGCACGGCCACGCCGCCGGCATCCTCGCGGTCGATCCGGCGGCCGATGGTGGGCGCCGGCACCACGGTCAGCACCAGCGGCCCGTTCGGCGGGCGGCGCGACACCGGGATGCGCCGGGCCATGTCGCCGCTGCTGGACAAGGCGGCGTCCATGTCGTCCGGGCCGCCGCCCATCAGCATGGCCGCGGCGATCGCCTGGTGCAGCACCCGGGTCTGGGCCGGCAGCGCGGTGGCGATGCCGTAGCTGTCGGCCAGCAGCCCGTCGCGCGCGGCGATGATGGCTTCGGCCCGTTCGTTGCGGTAGGTCGGCCGGCCCTGCCGGTCCAGCAGGATCAGCCCGATGCCCAGCGCGTCGATCGCGGCCAGGGCGCCGGCCGCGCGCGGGTCGGTGGTGGCCAGGCGGCGGCTCAGCCGGCCCGCCTTGGCCAGATGGGGCACCAGGGTCTGCAGCGTGGTCAGCTCGGCCTCGCCGAAATCCCGGTCATGCAGCGGGCGGCAGACGCGGACCGCCGACCAGTCGGAGGATTGGCGCCAGGGCACGGCGACGGCGGCCAGCCCGCCGCCGATCGGCCGGATCAGCTCCTGGTAGAAATCCGTCCGCTCATAGTCCCGCACCGGCAGCATCGAGGATTGGGTGCGGGCGACGCCGGCCGGGAACCGCCGCATCTGCTCGGCCCAGAAGTCGCTGTGCAGGATGCGGTCGCAGCGGCTGGAGTGAAGCTGCACGTCCATCCGGCTGCAGGTCGACAGGTCGACGCCGAGCGGCGTCGAGGTGCTGAAGATGGCATGGCTGCCGCCGACGATGTCGCGCACTGCGTCGAGGCACTGCGGCCAGCCATCGGGCTCCAGCGCCGCGTCGTAGATCCGCTGCACGGTCTGCAGGATCGCCTGCGCGCCCGCGGTCATTCGACCGATCCTTCTGCCTGCGCCGCCCGGGCGGGATCAAATGTCGGACCGGCACGCATCGCCGCATGCTCGTCGCGCCCTGGTCGATCATGGCATGCAGACATCGCAAACGCTCCGGCATTTCCTAGAAAAGGAAAAAATGACTACTGCAGCGATCCCCGTCGATTCTGGTCCTGTACTCGGCTGGCCGTGGCGAAAACCGAGAATGCCCGGCGAACATCTTTCCAAATCGGGAGGAAAATATGAAGGCCGATATACCCCTCCATGATTACCACTATTGTGGCATCGGTGTGGATATCCGGCGGCGATCGGCGGGCGGCTGCGGCCGAACGGCATCGCCCGCGGGGTGCGGAACCGGTCCTGGCGGACGGGCGTCCGGTCAGTGAAGGGAACGGACTGTGTCGTCGGTTCGCAGCGATGGGGCGCGGCCCCGCCGGTTCACCCCGCCCGGCGCAGGCCCGCGGCCGCCTTCTTCGGCGCCTCGTCGAACAGCTCGGCCAGCTTATCGATCATGGTGCCGCCCAGCTGCTCGGCGTCGACGATGGTGACGGCGCGGCGGTAGTAGCGGGTGACGTCATGGCCGATGCCGATCGCCACCAGCTCCACCGGCGACCAGCGCTCGATGTACTCGATCACCTGCTTCAGGTGGCGTTCGAGATAGTTGCCGGGGTTGACCGACAGGGTGGAGTCGTCGACCGGCGCGCCGTCCGAGATCACCATCAGGATGCGCCGCTGCTCCGACCGTCCGACGATGCGGTTGTGGGCCCACAGCAGCGCCTCGCCGTCGATGTTCTCCTTCAGCACGCCCTCGCGCAGCATCAGGCCCAGATTCTTGCGGGCGCGGCGCCAGGGGGCGTCGGCGGATTTGTAGATGATGTGGCGCAGGTCGTTCAGCCGGCCCGGATTCTGCGGCTTGCTCTGCTGGATCCAGCGCTCGCGCGCCATGCCGCCCTTCCAGGCGCGGGTGGTGAAGCCCAGGATCTCGACCTTCACGCCGCAGCGCTCCAGCGTCCGCGCCAGGATGTCGGCGGCGATCGCGGCGATGGTGATCGGCCGGCCGCGCATCGACCCGGAATTGTCGATCAGCAGGGTCACCACCGTGTCGCGGAAATCGGTGTCCTGCTCCATCTTGAAGGACAGCGGCGTCAGCGGGTTGATCACCACCCGGGCCAGCCGGGCGGCGTCCAGGATGCCTTCCTCCAGGTCGAAATCCCAGGACCGGGTCTGCTTGGCCATCAGCTTGCGCTGCAGCCGGTTGGCCAGCTTGGCGATCACGCCCTGCAGGTGCTGCAGCTGCTGGTCCAGCATCAGGCGCAGGCGCGACAGCTCGTCGGCGTCGCACAGGTCCTCGGCCACCACCACCTCGTCGAACTGGGTGGTGTAGGCCTTGTAGTTCAGGCCGGTGGGGTCGAACGGGCCGGTCTGGTCGTCGCGCCAGGGCTGGCCCGGCGCGTCGGTGTCCTCGGTGGCGAATTCGTCGCTGTCGTCGGAGGAATCCTCCTGCTCGGCGCCCTCGGCGTCGGTCTCGTCGCCGCTCTCGGGGTCGCTGTCGCTGTCGTCGGCGCTGGCGCTGACCTGCTCGCCCTCGCGGCCCTCCTCCTCGGGCTGCTCGCCCTGCGACTTCTCGTCGTCGTCGCCCTCCTCGGTCTCCTCGCTCTCGTCCTCCTGGCCGATCTCGACGTCCAGCTCGGCCAGCAGGTGCTTGGCCTGGCGGGCATAGGCGTCCTGGTCCTCCATCGCCTCGGCCAGCTGGTGCAGCGTCCGGCCGATGCGGCTTTCCAGCCAGGACTTCCACAGTTCGGCGGCGTGGCGGGCGTTCGGCGGCGGCTTCTCGCCGGTCATCGCCTCGCGGGCGGCCAGCCGCACCGCCTCGGCCAGCGGCACCTGCTCGCGCTCGGTGACGCGGTCCAGGCCCTGGCGCTTGTAGCGGTCGTCCAGCGCCGCGGTCAGGTTGCCGGCGACGCCGGCCATCTGGGTGGCGCCGATCGCCTCGCAGCGCGCCTGCTCAAGCGCCTCGAAGGCGGCGCGGGCGATGTCGCCCTGCGGCATGCGGGCGGCGTGGACCTTGGCGTTGTGGTGGCGCAGGCGCAGCGCCACGGCGTCGGCGGCGCCGCGCACCTTGGCCACCTCGGCGGTGGTCAGCAGGCGCGAGGGCTGCGGCAGCCGGGCGCGGGTGCCGGCGACGCCGGGCGGCTCGCTGGAATAGGCGACGGTGATGTCGGGCCGTTCGGCAATGGCGCGCACCGTCGCCGTGGTGGCGCGCTTGAAGACCTCGATCGGGCTGTCGTCCTGGGGCATCGCCTGCTTCGTCTCTGCGGCTTTCGCCGCTTCCGCTTTAGCCTGTCATTGCCGGGCCTGACCCAGCAATCCAGAGGGTTTCGACATCCTCTGGATGCCCGGATCAAGTCCGGGCATGACAGGAAGAAAAGTCCCGCGACCCGGCCTCACGCCAGATGGGCGCGGACGCCGCTTTCCGGCAGTTCGGTGCCGAAGCAGCGCTGGTAGTACTCGGCCACGGTCGAGCGCTCGACCTCGTCGCACTTGTTCAGGAAGGTCAGGCGGAAGGCGAAGCCGACATCGCCGAAGATCCGCGCATTCTCGGCCCAGGTGATCACCGTGCGGGGGGACATCACGGTCGAGATGTCGCCGCCGATGAAGCCGGCACGGGTCAGGTCGGCCAGGCGGACCATGGCGTTGATCTTGGCGCGGCCGTCCTCATTGTCGAAATCCGGCACCTTGGCCAGCACGATCTCGACCTCGGCGTCATGCGGCAGGTAGTTCAGGGTGGCCACGATCGACCAGCGGTCCATCTGGCCCTGGTTGATCTGCTGGGTGCCGTGATACAGGCCGGTGGTGTCACCCAGGCCGACGGTGTTGGCGGTGGAGAAGATGCGGAAGGCCGGGTGCGGCTTGATCACCCGGTTCTGGTCCAGCAGGGTCAGCTTGCCCTCGACCTCCAGCACGCGCTGGATCACGAACATCACGTCCGGCCGGCCGGCGTCGTATTCGTCGAACACGATGGCGCAGGGGTTCTGCAGCGCCCAGGGCAGGATGCCCTCGCGGAACTCGGTCACCTGCTTGCCGTCGCGCAGCACGATGGCGTCCTTGCCGACCAGGTCGATGCGGCTGATGTGGCTGTCCAGGTTGACGCGGACGCAGGGCCAGTTCAGCCGGGCCGCGACCTGCTCGATATGGGTCGACTTGCCGGTGCCGTGATAGCCCTGGATCATGACGCGGCGGTTGTGCGCGAAGCCGGCCAGGATGGCCATGGTGGTGTCGCGGTCGAAGCGGTAGGCGCTGTCGACATCCGGCACGTGCGGCGTGGCGGAGGAGAAGGCGGGCACCTGCAGGTCGCTGTCGATGCCGAAGGTCTGCCGGACGGAAACCTTGATGTCGGGCAGCGTGGTGGAGGTGTCAGCGCTCATGATCCAGTCGAAGTCCAAATTCCAGAGGTAACGGAGTACGCGGTGGCGGGTTACGAGGCGAAGCCAGCCTTCAACACGGTGTAGGCGTGGTTGATGGTCTTGAACTTCTCCTCGGCATCGCGGCTGCCGCCATTGGCGTCCGGGTGATGCAGTTTGACAAGCGTCTTGTAGCGCGCCTTGAGCGCTTTCAGGTCGAAAGGGGGAGCGAGTTCGAGCGTCTTCATCGCGCTCTCCTGCTCGGTCAGCGGGCGGCCCGCTTGAGCCTCCTCCTGCGCCTCGGCGCCGGCCCGGAACGGGTTGTCGCCGGCGCCCTCGGCGAAGCTGCGGTAGATCCGGTCGCGCAGCCGCTGCTCGGCGCGCCAGCTGCCCATCGGCCAGGTCGGCCGGTCCCACACCGTGTCGCGGCGGGCCTCGCGCTCGATCTGGTCGGCGCTCATGCCCTGGTAGTAGTTCCAGCCGCGGTTGTACTCCCGCACATGGTCGAGGCAGAACCAGTAGTACTCGTTGAGATGCTGGCGCGACTTCGGCGCGCGGAATTCCCCTGCGCCGGCGCAGCCCGGATGATCGCAGCGGCGCGCTGACGGCGCCGGCTCCTCATACGTCCGGTGATATCTGCGGTTTGCAGTGGCCATGGTGCGAGTATGGGCAGGGCTCATTCGCCTGACAAGCCGACGCGGTGGGGATCAGACCTGCCGCCGTGTCGCAGCATCGGCGCTTGCGGCATAGGCGGGTAGGAGGGCAGCCGGGGTCTGCGGGATCTTCCGCAGGACCTCCCCGGCCGGGGCGGCCTCTGCTATCACGGTCGGGAGAGACCGGAACGGAAGAGGTCGAGACCGATGCAGATCGCCGAAAGCATGCGCCGCAAGATCGAGGATGCGCTGGCCCCGGCGCAGCTGGAGATCATCGACGACAGCCACCGCCATGCCGGCCACGCCGGGCATGACGGGCAGGGCGAAAGCCATTTCCGGGTGCGGATCGTGTCCGAGGCCTTCACCGGCAAGTCGCGGGTCGACCGCCAGCGCCTGGTCTACGACCTGCTGGCGGCGGAGCTGAAGGACCGGGTGCACGCCCTGTCGCTGACCACCCAGACGCCGGCGGAATCGGCCAAGGTCCCGGGCTAAGGCTGGCCCTCCGCCAGCGCGACCAGCCTGGCGCGGACCGCCGCCAGGATCTCGTCCGACAGCGCCGGGTCCGACACGGCGCGCGACAGGGCCACGGCGCCGACCAGGGCGCTGGCCGCCAGCAGCGCGTAGGCCCGGCTGGCGTCCGGGTCCTTCGCCCGCTGCATGGCGGCGACACTGTCCAGGTTGCTCTTGAACTGGCGGGTGAAGGCCGCCCGCGGCCGCTCGTCCAGGCGCCCGGCCTCGCCGGCCAGCGCCGCCACGGCACAGCCATTCGCCGGATCGTCGCGGTGCGCCGGGTCGAGATAGGTCGCCACGAACTCGGCATAGTCGCGCGGCGCGCCGTCCGGTCGGGTGGTGGTGGTCTGCACCCGGCTGTGGCCCAGCGCCATCTCCACCGCCTCGGCCACCAGGTCGTCGCGTGAGGCGAAGTGGCGGTAGAAGCCGCCATGGGTCAGCCCCGCCTCCTGCATCAGCTCGGCGACGCCGAGGCCGTCGACCCCCGACTCGCGAAAGCGCGCCGCCGCGATCCGCACGATCCGGTCGTGGCTGGCCGCCTTGTCGTCCCGCGAATGGCCCATGGCGATATCTCCCCACACCGGTTGACAATCAGGATGACGGTTATCATCTCCTCAATCAGGATGACGGCCATCATGCAGAATATGGGGTCGTCAGGCCACCGCCGCCAGGGATGCGCGGCACCCTATGCAAGCGACGCCCCGACGGGGTGCAGGAGATCGTGATGAGATTGCAGGACAAGGTCGCGCTGATCACCGGCGGCAACGCCGGCATCGGCCTGGCGACGGCCCGGCGGTTCGTGGCCGAGGGCGCGCGGGTGGCGATCACCGGCCGCAACCGCGAGACGCTGGACGCCGCGGCGCGCGAGCTGGGCGATGCGGTGCTGGCGCTGCAGGCCGACACCACGGATGTCGCGGCGATGGAGCGGGCGGCGGCGGAGACGGCACAGCGCTTCGGCAGGATCGACATCGTCTTCGCCAATGCCGGCGTCGGCGGCACCACCCCGATCGGCCAGACCGCGCTCGAGCAGTTCGAACAGATCCTGCGCATCAACCTGACCGGCGTGTTCTTCGCGGTGCAGGCGGCGCTGCCGCATCTCAACGACGGGGCCTCGATCATCCTCAACGGCTCGGTGCACAGCGTCTACGGCGCGCCGGGCTGGTCGGCCTATGCCGCCAGCAAGGGCGGGGTGCGGTCGATGGGCCGGGTGCTGGCGTCCGAGCTGTCGCCGCGCGGCATCCGGGTGAACGTGGTGTCGCCCGGCGCCACCGATACCGAGATCTGGGATGCTGTGGCGCCGACGCCAGAAGCCCGGGCGGCGCTGGAGCAGCGCATCACCCGCGGCATCCCGCTCGGCCGCTTCGGCAAGGCCGAGGAGGTGGCGAACACGGTGCTGTTCCTGGCCTCGGACGAATCCAGCAACATCCAGGGCACCGAGATCTTCGTCGACGGCGGCGGCTCCGGCGCGCCGTACGGGGCGCCGGTGTATCGGGGGTGAGCGATACCGCCAGCGGCGGAGGTTAAAAAGAGTCCCCCCTCCCCTCGCGGGAGGGGGTWGGGGGAGGGGGTTTCCGATGCCCCGAACCGGCCACGACCCTGGCAATTTGGCTCCGACGACGAAGCCTGTCCTTTGCCCCATTCGCGCGCGGACGCGCGCAGACCCCTCCCCCTACCCCCTCCCGCAAGGGGAGGGGGGACAAGAAAGGAATGGGCTCGGTTCATTCCGAAAGGGTCCCGCAAGCGGGAGAGGCGCAGGCGTAAACACAATGTGCATTGTGTTAAGTGGAACGACTCGTTCATGATGCGTTCCATGGAGGCAGCACCAGAAGGTTTCGACATCCAGGCCCACTGCCGCAGCCTCGCGCTGCAGCAGATGGAGATGCTCACCGAGATCGCCGAGATCAGTCTGCAGCTGGTCAGGGGCGAGGGCGCCCGCGCCCTCGACGCCCAGGCCCAGGTGAGGGCCGCGGCGCCCGGGACCGACGAGGCCGCGGCGGCCAGGGCCGAGGCGCGGGAGGCCGGGCTGGCCTTCAGCCGCTTCTCCCGCACGGTGCATCAGTCGCTGGCCCAGCGCGCCCGCACCGCCGACAAGCTGTGCGCCCAGGACCGGGCCGAGACCCCCGACCGCCTGGCGGCCCGCAAGGCCCGCCGCGACCGCCACCGCGACGAGGTCCAGGACACGCTGCAGGACATGATCTGCGAGGAGATCGAGGATGAGGGCCGCTTCAACGCCCTGAAGGACGATCTCGAGGAGCGGGTCGATGGGCTCTACGAGGACCAGGATGTCCAGGTCGAGGACCGGCCGGTGGGGTCGGTGATGGCTGGGGTGGCCTGCGGCCTCGGCCTGTCCGAGACCTGGCAGCGCTGGCGCGGCGAGGAATGGCCGGCCACGCCGCGCCCGGCCCGGCCGGCGGGCAGCCCGGCGGAGATCCGGGCGATCCGGGCCAAGCGCCGGAAGGCGGTGACCGCCGCGGTCGAGCGGGACTTTGCGGAATGCGCCGATCCCGCCTGGATCCCGGCGCTCCGGGCCGGGCTGGCGGTGCGGCTGCAGGAGGCGGATGCGGTCGAGATGCTCGACACCGAGACCATCGCCACCGCGGCCCACCGCCTCTGCCGGTCGCTCGGGCTCAGCCCGATGATCTTCGGCTTCAAGCCGGACGCGCCGGATACCGGGTGACGGGCTGGATGGGCCGGGGCCACCCCCTCACCCGAAATCGCTGCGCGATTTCGACCTCTCCCCAAGGAGAGGTGTGGAGCGGCGCGCCTTCTCTTAGTCCCCCTCCCCCTGCGGGWGGGGGGTAGGGGGAGGGGGTTTTCGCCGCTGGAGCCGGCCTCGATTCCGAAGATCCAGCCGTCGATGGCGAAGCCTGTCCTTTGCGCAGTCGCGCGCGGACGCGCGCAGACCCCTCCCCCTAACCCCCTCCCGCAAGGGGAGGGGGGACTCAGGAGGAATGGGCCGAGAGGGAAGAGGGCTTCGCCCTCTCCCTGGGGTGAGGGGGAGAGCCGGCCTGTCCCATGACAGAGCCAAAGCAAACCGAGCCCCCTACGGGACGAGGACCCGATTGGGTTCAGCCCTATCCCGCCAGCCGGTCCAGCAGCGTGTCCAGCAGGGCGCGCAGCCGGGCCAGGCGGCGCAGGTCGCGGTGGAAGCCGATCCAGACGTCGCGGCCCGGCGGGGCCTCGCCGAGGTCGATCGCCGCCAGACCCGGCTCGGCATCGCCCAGCGGCCGGGGCAGCACGGCGAAGCCGGCCCCGGCGGCGCAGGCCCGCGCCTGGGCCTCGCGGTTGTTGCTGCGGAAGGCGATGCGGGCGCGCGGCAGCAGCCGGGTCAGCCAGCCGACATCCGGCAGCGCCTCGAAGGCGGTGTCCATGGTGACCAGGGCGCTGCCGGCACCGTCGCCGGCCACCGGCGGCGGGGTGCCCGCCGCGGCGTAGAGCGCGTAGGGCACATGGGTCAGCCGGCGCTGCACCACCTCGGGCTCGTCGAAGGGCCGGATCCGCACCACCAGGTCGGCCTCGCGCCGGGCCAGGCTGAACAGCCTGGCATCGGTGACCAGCTCGACCGTGACGCCGGGATGGGCGCGGGTGAAACCGGCCAGGACCGGGGTCAGCACCCGGGCGCCGAACCAGTCCGACGCCGAGACCCGCAGCATCCCCTCCAGCGCCCGGCCCTGGCCGGCGAGGGTGCGCTCGAAGGCGATCGCCTCCTCCTCGATGCGCTCGGCATGGGCCAGCACGGCCTCGCCCTCGGCGGTCAGCACGAAGCCGTCGCGGGTGCGCTGGAACAGGGTCTGGCCGACCGCCTGCTCCAGCGCCCGCAGCCGCCGTCCCATGGTCGGCTGGGTCTGGCCCAACTGCCGGGCCGCGGCGCCCAGCGTGCCGGCCCGCGCCACCGCCAGGAAGATCTTGAGGTCGCTCCATTCCATGCCGGGATCATACAAAAATGCATGGATCTCGAACATTCTCTTCGATTTCGGATCGGCCGGGCATGGGCCATCTCTCGGGCCTCGACCTTGAGGAGCTAGCCATGACCGATATCCCCTCCATGCGCGCGCTGGTGCTCGACCGGCCGGACGCGCCGTTCCGCCTTGCCGAGCTGGCCCGGCCGGTGCCGGCCGCCGGCCAGGTGCTGGTGCGGATCGCCGCCAGCGGCGTCAACCCGCTCGACCTCAAGATCCGGGCCGGCGCCGCGGCGCACGCCCGGCATCCGCTGCCCGGCATCCTCGGCATCGACCTCGCGGGCACGGTGGCGGCGGTGGGACCCGGCGTCGCGGGCTTCAGGCCGGGCGACGAGGTCTACGGCATGACCGGCGGCGTCGGCGGCCACCAGGGGTCGCTGGCCGACTATGCGGCGGTGGATGCGGCGCTGCTGGCGCCCAAGCCGGCCAGCCTGACGATGCGCGAGGCCGCGGCGCTGCCGCTGGTGGTGATCACCGCCTGGGAAGGGCTGGTCGACCGCGCCGCGGTGCGCGCGGGGCAGGACGTGCTGGTCCAGGGCGGCGCAGGCGGCGTCGGCCATGTCGCGGTGCAGATCGCCCGGGCCTTCGGGGCGCGGGTCTTCGCCACCGCCTCGGCCGGGCAGCACGATCTGGTGCGGCGCCTCGGCGCCACCCCGATCGACCACGAGGCGGTGACGGTGGAGCAGTATGTCGCCGCCCACACCGCCGGCCGCGGCTTCGACCTGGTCTACGACACGGTCGGCGGGCCGGTGCTCGACGCCTCGTTCCAGGCGGTGCGGCGCTTCGGCCATGTCGTCAGCAGCCTGGGCTGGGGCAGCCACGCGCTGGCGCCGCTGTCGTTCCGCGCCGCGACCTATTCCGGCGTCTTCACCCTACTGCCGCTCTTGACCGGCGAGGGCCGCGCCCGGCACGGCGAGATCCTGCGCCAGGCCGGGGCGCTGGCCGAGGCCGGCACCCTGGCGCCGGTGGTCGACCCGCGCCGCTTCACCCTGGCCACGGCCGAGGCCGCCCACGCCGCGGTGGCCGCGGGCAACACCGCCGGGAAAGTGGTGGTGGAGGTTGAGTAGGGCAGGCTCAGCCCGGCGCGAAGGCCACCATGTTGGGGCTGCCCACCGGCAGGTACTGGCCGGTGAAGTCCAGCTTGCCGGAGCGGCGGTCGACCCGGAACAGGGTCACCTGGTCGCTGCGCCGGTTGCAGGCGAACAGGAAATGGCCGGTGGGGTCGAGCGCGATCTGGTTGGGGTAGTCGCCGCGGGTCCATTCCGCGTCCAGCCAGCGCACCTTGCCGTCGCCGCCGATGGCGAAGATGGCGATGCTGTTGTGCAGCCGGTTGCCGGCATAGAGGAAGCGGCCGTCGGCGCTGACCGTCAGGGCCGAGGCGAAGCTGGACCCGGCGAAGCCCGGCGGCAGCGTGCCGGTCTTCTGCAGCAGCGCGGTGCGGCCGGTCGCGGGGTCGTAGCCGTGCACCGCCAGCTGCGACGCTTCCTCATACAGGGTGTAGAGGATGCGGCCATCCGGATGGAAGGCGAAGTGGCGCGGCCCGGCGCCGGTCGAGGCGGTGGCGAAGAAGGCCGGGTCGGCCGGGTGGAGCTTTCCGGCCTCGGGGTCGAGGGTCCAGACATAGGTGCGGTCCTGGCCGAGATCGGTGCTCAGCACGAAGCGCGCCTGCGGGTCGGCCTCGACCATATGGGCATGCGAGGCGTCGTGGCCGCTGCAGGCGAAGCTGCCCGGCGGCGCGGCCTCGGCCGTGGTCGGGCCGGTGGGGCCCTGCGGCGCCTGGACATCGGTGGCCTCGGCCAGCGACCCGTCCGCCGCGATCGGCAGCACCGTCACCTGGCCGCCGCCGTAATTGGCCACCAGCACGTGGCGGCCGGCGGGATGCACGCTGCAATGCGCCGGCCCGGTGCCGCCGGAGCCGACGCTGTTCAGCGCGGTCAGGTCGCCGCTGGCGCGGTCGACCCGGTAGGCGGTGACCGAGCCCTGGGCCTTGCCGCCGAAGGAGTCGATCTCGTTGACCGCATAGGCGTGGCCGCCATCGGGGGCGAAGGCCAGCCAGGACGGGTTCGGCCCGGCGAAACTCTTCACCGTCTCCAGCCGGCCCTTCTGCGCGTCCAGCCGGACCAGGGTGATGCCCGGGCCATTGCCGGTCTTGCCGGTGTAGCTGCAGACATAGAGCAGCCGGGATCCCGCCTTGATCTCCGCCGCCCTCGCGCCGTTCGCCATCGTCATCCCCATGGCCAGTGTGGCGGTGCCGCCGAGCACCGCGCGCCGCGACATCCCAGCAACATCAGGGCCCGAGGCCATAGCCTCGCCCTGTGTGACACCGGTCTCCGTCCGATCCGATCCCGACATGATTGCGCCTCGCTGCGGTGGCTGGAATCCCTTTTCGGGTAATTCCGTTATTGTGGAATTGCTTCCTTAATTGCGATTCAGCCTAAGGGCGGAAACTCGGGACGGTCAAGGGGCGGCGACGATAGCGTGGTTGGCAGCGCGGCCGCGGGCGGCTATCACGCGGGGTGATTTTGCTGTGAAGGCCGCCGCCATGACCCAGACCCCGCCCGACCACCTCTCGAACAATCCGAACAGCCCGCATTACGACGAGGCCGTGCTGCGCCGGGGCATCGGCATCCGCTTCAACGGCACCGAGCGGACCAATGTCGAGGAGTACTGCGTCAGCGAAGGCTGGGTCCGGCTGTCGATGGGCAAGGCGCTGGACCGGCGCGGCCACCCCCTGACGATGAAGATGAACGGCGTGGTCGAGCCCTATTTCCGGGACGAAACGCCGGAGGGCTGACCGCCGGCGCCGGCAAGGCCGGGCCGGTCGCCGTCGATGCGCTCGCCGAGCCGCCGCCGCAGGCCCTCGGCATCCTCGGTCTCGCACTCCCACAGGATGACGACACGCCAGCCGCGGGCCTCCAGCGCCGCCGCGGCCCGGACGTCGCGCTCGGCATTGGCCCGGAACTTCGCCGCCCAATAGTCCGGCCGGGTCTGAGGCTGGCGCGCCTTGCGGCAGCCGGGATGCTGGTGCCAGAAGCAGCCATGCACGAACAGCGCCACCCGCCGCTTCGGCAGCACCAGGTCCGGCGTGCCGGGCAGGTCGCGCCGGTGCAGCCGGAAGCGCAGGCCCATGGCGTGCGCGGCGCTGCGGGTGCGGCGCTCCGGCAGCGTGTCCTTGCTCCGGATCCGGGCCATCAGCCAGGACCGCCGCTCGGGCGTCAGCCGGTCGACCATGCCGGATCCTCCTCGTGGTGGAAACGAGGCGGTGTTCTCGGTCATGGGCCGGGTCGGGCCAATCCGGTTCTTGCTGCCGCGCCCGAGCGCGCCTTCCCTCAGGCCGCTTCCCGCGCCGCCCCCGCGATCAGGGCGCCGAGCCGGCCGATGCCGGTCTCGATCGCCGCCGCGTCGGCCAGCGAGAAGGACAGGCGCAGGCTGTTGCCGCCGGTGCCGTCGGCGTGGAAGGCGCGGCCGGGGACGAAGGCGACGCCCTGTTCGACCGCCCGGGCCAGCAGCTCGGCGCCGTCCAGCCCCTCCGGCAGGGTGACCCAGATGAACATGCCACCCCGCGGCCGGGTCCAGCTGACCCCCGCCGGCATGTGCCGCAGCAAGGCCGCCAGCATGTGGTCGCGGCGGTCGCGGTAGGCGGCGCGGATCTTCGCCACCTGGGCCGCATGGGCGTGCTCGGCGGCATGGTGCATCACCATCTGGTTGATGGTGGGGGTGTGCAGGTCGGCCGCCTGCTTGGTCAGCACCAGCTTCTGCACCACGCCGCGCGCGGCGCAGATCCAGCCGATGCGCAGGCCCGGCGCCAGGGTCTTGGAGAAGCTGCCGCTGTGGATCACCCGGCTGCGGTCGATGTCGCCGCCCTTGGCCGCGACGTCCAGCGCCTGCAGCGGCGGCACATCCTCGCCGTCGTAGCGCAGCTGCTGGTAGGCGGCGTCCTCGATCACCGGGATGTCCAGCTCGTCGGCCAGGGCCAAGGCGCGGCGGCGGCCGTCCAGGCTCAGGGTCTCGCCCGACGGGTTGGCGAAATCCGGGGTCAGGTAGGCCAAAGCCACCCGTCCTCCAGCGGCTTCAGCCGCCATGCGATAAGCCGCGGGCGTGGTGTTGCCGTGCTCCGGCGCCAGCCGGTCGTAGCGCGGCTCATAGGCGTTGAAGGCCTGCAGCGCGCCGAGATAGGCCGGCCAGGTCACCAGCGCGGTGTCGCCCGGCGACAGGAACAGCTTGCCGAGATAGTCCAGCCCCTGCTGCGAGCCCGAGGTGATGACGATGTTGTCGATGGTGCAGGACACCCCGATCGACGCCATGTGCCGGACCAGCCACTGGCGCAGCGGGACATAGCCCTCGCTGACCGAATACTGCAGCGCGGCGCCGCCGGCATCGAGCGCGGCGGCATAGCCCTCGCGGATGACATCGGTCGGGAACAGCGCCGGGTCGGGGATGCCGCCGGCGAAGGAGATCACGCCCGGCCGGTCCAGCAGCTTCAGCAGCTCGCGGATCTCGGAGGCGCGCATCTTGGCGGCGCGCGTGGCGTAGTGGGTCTCACCGATGCTCATCGGTCTGGTCCTCGGTCGGTCGTCCTGGGCGCGCCGCATCCCGGCGTCGACCCACGGAACCATGCGGCTCCGATTTATGTCAATGAGACTGACCTATATCATGCCAGAGTTGCGCTGGATGCGACTCTGGAGACATTTTATTTCGGCTGTGTCCGTGGCGTCGAGGCTTTGCGGCCATCGCCGGTAGGAGCATACTCCTGCCATCGAGTGACGCATTTCCAGCGATCCGATTTCAGGCTGCCCATGTCCAACGCGATCAATTTCAATGGCTCTTCCGCGCCGCGGCGCCACAAGAGCTTCTGGCGAATCGCCTGGGAGAGCGGCCTCCTCTTCGGTCTGCTCCTCCTCCTGGGGGGTGGCTTTGTCGCCTCGGCCCTGCTGCCGGGCGCTCCGGCGATGATGAAAGTCTGGACCGTGGCCGGCACCCGCGGTTCCACCGCCGCGTGTGGGATCCTGGCCGCCCTCGTGGCGCTGCTGTTCCTCTGGTTCGCCCTGCCGAACACCATCCGGCGCTGGCGCCTCGCCCGCCACGGCGTCGCGGCCCAGGGCATCGTGACCCGGACCGAGCCATTTCTCATGGCGCCGGCTTCCCCTGCTTCACCGAAAGGCGCGTTCCGGTTCCGGCCGGAACACCGCATCTATGTCCACTACCGCTTCCGCGACGCGGCGGGGAGGGAGCATGACGGCCGCGGCTCTTCCCGCACGCTGTGGCCCCGCCCGGCGCCGGGAGACCCGATCGTGGTGATCTACAATCCGCGCCGCCCCAGCCGCTCGCTGCCGGCGGTCGACCTGACGGTGTGACGCGGGCCTCCGGAGTTGCCACCGGCAGCGGCCCTGGGGATAGTGGTGCGGGGCGCCGCACGGAGTTGTGCTGGGCCAGTCACCAACGCCAGTCACTATACGGATGCGACCAAGTGCCATCAGTTCAAAGCCAGCCGGTCGCCACCAAGCTCACCCGGGCCGCCATCTTCGTGGTCGCGACCATCAATCCGGGACACGAGAACGACGATGCGGTGAAGACCCTGTGCGGCAAGCTGGCCGGCCTGGTGCGGGCGGTGGGCTTCCGCGACCTCGACGGCGGGCTGTCCTGCGTCATGGGCTTCGGATCGGACGCCTGGGACCGGCTGTTCGGCACGCCGAAGCCCCGGGACCTCCATCCCTTCCGCGAGATCAAGGGCGTGCATCACGCCGTCTCGACGCCGGGCGACATCCTGTTCCACATCCGCGCCGGGCGCATGGATCTGTGCTTCGCCCTGGCGACCCAGATCATGGCGCAGCTCGACGGCGCGGTCGCGGTGGTCGATGAGGTGCACGGCTTCAACTATTTCGACGATCGCGACCTGATCGGCTTCGTCGACGGGACGGAGAACCCCGAGGGCCAGGCCCGGATCGACGCCACCACGATCGGCGAGGAGGATGCCGGGTTCGCCGGCGGCGGCTATGTCGTGGTGCAGAAATACCTCCACGACCTCAAGGCCTGGAACCGGCTGCCGGTCGAGCAGCAGGAAGGCATCATCGGCCGGACCAAGCTCGACGACATCGAGCTCGACGACGCGGTCAAGCCGACCTCCGCCCACAACGCGCTGACCTCGATCGTGGAGGATGGCGAGGAGCTGGAGATCGTGCGCGACAACATGCCGTTCGGGGAGGTCGGGAAGGGCGAGTTCGGCACCTACTTCATCGGCTATGCCCGGTCGCCGCACCGGATCGAGCAGATGCTCGAGAACATGTTCGTCGGCCGGCCGCCGGGGAACTATGACCGGCTGCTGGACTACAGCCGCGCCGTCACCGGATCGCTGTTCTTCCTTCCGTCCGCGGACTTCCTCGACAGCTTCGAATCTTAGAGCATCGCATCAGCCGGCCCGGCCTTCGCTCGGGACCGCCGGCTTGAGGCTTCCGGCGCGCCGCATGGTCAGCAGCGCGACGGCCAGGGCCAGCGCGAAGAACGCCGCCGACGCCGTCGCCGAGACCGTCAGCGCATGGGTCAGGGCGGACCGCACCGCGAGGTGGGAGGCCACGCCGTCGACCAGCGGGCCCGCCGCGGGGTCGCCCACAGGTCCGACGATGGCGACGATCACCGCGGTGCCGAGCGACCCGCCGAGCTGGTGCGCGGTGTTGACCAGCCCCGAGGCCGCGCCGGCGTCGCGCGGCGCCACCCCGGCGATCCCGGCCGTGGTCAGCGGCACGAAGGCCGCGCCGGTGCCGATGCCGAGGATGACCAGGGGCACCGCCAGCTGCGGGAAATAGCTGATGTCGACGCCGATCCGGCTGAGCCCGACCATGCCGGCGACAGCCAGCGCCAGCCCGCCGGCCAGCAGCAGCCGGTGGCCGACCAGCGGCAGCAGCCGCCGCACCCCGTAGGTCGACATCAGCACCTGCGGCACCACCAGGGCCAGGAAGGCGAAGCCGGCGTTCAGGGCGCTGTAGCCCAGGCCGGTCTGCACATACTGGGTCAGGAAGAAGAAGGTCCCGAGATTGCCGCCGATCAGCAGGATGCGGCCGGCATAGGCGCCCGAGCGCTCGGTGCTGGCGAACAGGTGCAGCGGCGTGATCGGCTGCGCCGCCCGCCGCTCGACCCAGACGAAGGCCGCCAGCAAGGCGGCGCCGGCAGCGAAGGACAGGCCGGTCAGCGTGTCGGCCCAGCCATCCGTGACGGCGCGGATCAGGCCGTAGACCAGGGCGCTGCTGCCGAAGGTGACGGTCAGGGCGCCGGCCAGGTCGAACCGGCCGCGATGGCGCTCGGTCTCCTGCAGGCACAGCGGCGCCAGGATCAGCAGGCCCAGGCCGATCGGCAGGTTGATGAACATCACCCAGCGCCAGGAGACGGCGTCGGTCAGCAGCCCGCCCAGCACCAGGCCGATGGCGCCGCCGGCGCCCGACACGGCGGTGTACAGCCTCACCGCCCGGTTGCGCTCATGGCCCTCGGGGAAGCTGGTCATCATCAGGGCCAGCGTCGAGGGCGCGGCGAAGGCGGCGGCGATGCCCTGCACGGCGCGGGCGATCAGCAGCCCCTCCGCCGACTGGGCCAGCCCGCCGGCCAGCGAGGCCAGGGTGAACAGGGCGATGGCGGCGATGAAGACGCGGCGGCGGCCCAGGATGTCGCCGGTGCGGGCGCCCAGCAGCATCAGCCCGCCGAAGCCGAGGGTGTAGGCGCTCTGCACCCAGGACAGGGTGGCGAGGGTGAAGTGCAGGGCGGATTCGATGTGCGGCATGGCGGTGTACAGCACCGTCACGTCGAGGACGATCATCAGCTGGCAGGCCAGGATGATGCCGAGCGTCAGCCCCGAGGCCGACGTCTGTGCCGCCGATCCCTGTCGTGTGGGTGCCATGGGAAACCTTCCGGAGTGAACAGGCCGCGACCAGCCGGCCCACTAGGGGCGGCCGGGGCTGCGAAGCCATCGGTGCGGCGGGATGATTTTTGACGTTGCCGATCAGATGGGTGTGCGTGACTGCGCCGATAAGTGAGATAAATCGGCATGACCTGACCCGGAAACCGGTGCAATGCACAAAAGCGGAATGATCGAACTCGAGGTGGTGATCGCGGTCGCCCGCCACGGCAGCTTCCGCGCCGCGGCCGGGGACCTCGGCATGTCGCCGACCGCGGTGGGGCACGCCGTGGCCGGGCTGGAGGCCCGCCTCGGCGTGCGGCTGTTCAACCGGACGACGCGCAGCGTCTCGCTGTCGGCGGCGGGGGCGGATTTCGTGGCCAAGGTCGCGCCCGCCCTGTCCGACATCCAGGCCGCGATGGAGACGGTGAACAGCCACCGCGACACGCCGCGGGGGACGCTGCGGATCAACAGCTCGATCTCGGGCGCCCGCCAGGTGCTGGTGCCGGTCGTGCTGGAGTATCTCGATCGCTATCCGGACATGCAGGTCGAGCTGATCGCCGACAAGCGGCTGATCGACATCGTGGTCGAGGGCTTCGATGCCGGCATCCGGCCGGCGGAGTCCATCCCGCGCGACATGATCGCCATTCCCCTCGGCGCGACGTTGACCTTCGCCGTGGTCGGATCACCGGCCTATTTCGCGCGCCATCCCCGGCCGGTGGTGCCCGGCGACCTGGCGGCGCATCGCGGCATCCGGGCCCGGATGCCGAATGGCAGCGTCTTCCGCTGGGAGTTCGAGCGTGATGGCGAGACCCTCGACATCGACGTCCCCGGGCCGCTGATCCTCAACGAGGCTGATCTGATGCTCGAGGCCGCGCTGGCCGGCGCCGGGCTGACCTACCTGCCGGAATGGGTGGTGGCGGATGCCGTCGCCGGCGGCCGCCTGGTCCGGGTGCTGGCGGACTGGACGCCGCCGCTGCCGGGCCTGTGCCTGTACTATCCCGGCCGCCGCCACCTGCCCGCCGGGCTGCGCGCCTTCATCGACCTGATCCGCGAGGTCGGCACCCGCCCGGGCGGGCGGGCCTAGCGCAGCCGTGCCGGCAGCGCTGATTCAAGCATATTGCAACGGTAGTTCACTTCGGCTTTCGTGAAATTATTCAGTAATTACCGATCGATATTAATGCGGAGATCAGGGATTCTTCGGAAATAAAGGCGTCTTCTGTTGATAGCCTCACAGGCCGTTGGCGCATCTGTCGTCTCCGAGGACTTTCCTGTGTCGGCGGGATCCCTGCCGCCTTCAGCGCTTCGCTTTGGTCTGCAGGCAAAGACCATCGACGAAGACGTCCAGCAGCCGCAGCACCGCCTCCTGCCAGCCGGGTTGATCGTGCATGTAGCACATGCCGATGAGGGCGCGCAGAAGGTCCTCGGCGCTGACGTCGGCACGGATCTCGCCGGCCGCGACGGCGCGGTCCAGCAGCGTGCCGATCGCCGCCGTCAGGCGATGGAACGTGTCGGCGTAGAGCTGCGACGGGCCGTGGGTGGCAAGGGCCAGTGCCGCCAGCATGCCCTTCTTGGTGGCGACCAGCTCGACATTGGACCGCAGCCAGCGGCGCAAGGCGTCGACCGGCGCGGCCTCGTCCTTCAGCTGTTCCGCCAGTTCGACCAGTTGCCCGACCTCGCGGCGGTAGACCGCCTCGAACAGGGCTTCGCGGGTCGGGAAGTGCCGGTACAGTGTGCCGATGCCGACCTCGGCCCGTCTTGCCACAGCCTCCAGGCTGGCATCCGGACCGCCGGCGCTGAACACCACCTTCGCGGCCTCCAGCACGCGCTCGCGATTGCGGATGGCATCGGCGCGGGGCCGCCGGGTGGTCTTTGCCGAATCCTCGCCCATATCCCTCATCTGGTTGCCCATCCGCTTGCAAAGCGGAGGGTCCCTCCGTATATTGTCCGGGCGAGTAGATCACCTGATGCCGCCCTTTGGTCAAGCCGGGTGGCTTCGGCGCCCCACGGCAAGCCAATCAAGCTGCCCGGCCTGCAGCCGCACACCCGTGCGGCCCCAATGCCTTCGACGATACCACTGATCGGAGTCCTGCATGAATTTCGCCATCAGCCTCACCGTGAATGGTGTGCGGCATGACGTCGAGCTGGAAGATCCGCGGGTCACGCTGCTCGACCTCCTGCGTGAGCGCCTCGACCTGACCGGCACCAAGAAGGGCTGCGACCGGGGCCAGTGCGGCGCCTGCACGGTCCTGGTCGACGGCCGCCGGATCAATTCGTGCCTGGCGCTCGCCGTCAGCCTCGACGGCGCCGATGTCCTCACCATCGAGGGTGTGGCCCGCGGCGACCAGCTCCATCCCGTCCAGGCCGCCTTCATCGCCCATGACGGGTTCCAGTGCGGGTTCTGCACCCCGGGCCAGATCATGAGCGCGATCGGCCTGATCGGGGAAGGCCAGGCCGGTGACGACCCCGAGCGCATCCGTGAGGGCATGAGCGGAAACCTCTGTCGATGCGCGGCCTATTCCGGGATCACGGAGGCGGTGCTGGAGGCGCAGAAGACGGTGGCCGAAACCGGCCGGAGGGACGCCGCGTGAAAACCTTCGATTACGTCAGGCCCACCTCGATCACCGCTGCCGTCGCGGCAGCGGCCGAGCCGGGGTCCGCCTATCTTGCCGCCGGCACCAACCTCCTCGACCTGATGAAGGGCGGCATCAGCCGTCCGGACCGCCTGGTCGATGTCACGCGCCTTCCCGGGCTCGACGGCATCGAACCCCTGCCCGATGGCGGCCTCCGCATCGGCGCGCTGGTCCGCAATGCCGACCTCGCCCACGATCCCGAATTCGCCCAGGCCTATCCGGCGGTGGCGGAGGCGCTGCTGTCGGGGGCTTCGGCGCAGCTGCGCAATGCCGCGACGGTCGGCGGCAATCTGCTGCAGCGGACACGCTGCGGGTATTTCTACGACACCGCCAGCGCCTGCAACAAGCGCGAGCCCGGCGCGGGGTGCGACGCCCGGAACGGCGAAAACCGCCTGCACGCCGTGCTCGGCTGGAGCGAGTCCTGCATCGCCACCCACCCGTCGGATTTCTGCGTGCCGCTGGTCGCGCTGGATGCCGTGGTCGAGGTCGAAGGCGCGGGCGGCCGCCGCGACATCCCGGTCGAGGCCCTCCACCGCCTGCCGGGGACCACGCCGGAGCAGGAGAGCGCGCTCCAGCCGGGCGATCTGATCGTCGCCCTGCGCCTGCCGGCCGAGGCTGCGGCCTTCTCGGCGCATTCCCGCTACCTCAAGGTGCGCGAGCGCAACTCCTACGCCTTCGCGGTGGTCTCGGCCGCCGCGGCGCTGCGGATCGAGGGCGGCACCATCCGGACGGCGCGGCTCGCGCTGGGCGGGGTCGCCGCTAAGCCGTGGCGCGCCCGTGCGGCCGAGGATGTCCTGGCCGGCGCCAGCCCCGATGAAGCCGTCTTCCGCCGGGCGGCGGAGGCGGCCCTCGTCGACGCCAGGCCGTCCGGCGACAACGCCTTCAAGATCGAACTCGCGCGCAGAATCCTGGTGCGTGCCCTGACGGTCGCCGCGGCCGGCACGCCGGAGCGTGTCCCCGCCCTCCCGGCGTCCCCGTTCTCATTCGGTCCCGGAGCGCGCCATGACGTCTGAGATCAACCCCACCCAGGCTCCCGCCCACGCGCGGCACGGCTCCAGCATCGGTCAGCCGCTCACGCGCCGCGACGGCATCCTGAAGGTGACCGGGAAGGCCCGCTACGCCGCCGACAACCACCCGGCCGGGATGCTGTATGCGGTCATGGCGGTCAGCAGCGTCGCCCGCGGCCGGGTGACCTTCCTCGACATCGGGGCCGCCAAGGGACATCCGGGCGTCGTCGATGTCATGACCCCCGCCAACCGGCCGCCGCTGGCGACGGACCCGGATGCGAAGCTCCACCCCTTCATGTTCCGGCTCGACCTGCTGCAGAACGATCTGGTGCGCTATGCGAACCAGCCGATCGCGGTGGTGATCGCCGAGACGCTGGAGGCCGCGACGGAAGGGGCGACGCTGCTGTCGCCGCGCTACGAAACCCAGCCGGTTCGGGTGGGGCTGGATGCCGGCGAGAGCTTCCTTCCGCCCGCCGTCGGCGTCGGCAATCCGGGCCGGGTCGAGCGGGGTGACGTCGAGGCGGGCCTGGCGACGGCGGCGCACCGGGTCGAGGCGACTTATGAGACGCCCTCGCAATACCACAACCCGATCGAGCCGCATGCCATCGTCGCCGCCTGGGACGGCGACGCCCTGTCCATCGACACGCCGAGCCAGGGCATGGCCATGGCCCAGGGGCGGATCGCCGGGCTGTTCGGAATCGCCCCGGAGAAGATCCACATCCGCAGCCCGTTCCTCGGCGGCGGCTTCGGCTGCAAGGGCCTGGTCTCCGGCCCGCAGGTCCTCGGCATCCTGGCGGCCCGGATGGTCGACCGGCCGGTCAAGCTGGTGCTCCGCCGTGAGCAGATGTTCGGGCCGGTCGGCCATCGGGCGCCCACCCGCCAGACGCTGCGCATCGGTGTCGACGGCAACGGCGGGTTGACGGCGCTGGAGCATCACGCCAAGACGACATCCAGCACCTTCGACGACTTCTTCGAGCCGGCGGCGGACGCCTCGCACACGCTGTATGCGAGCCCCGCCATCGTGACCTCGCACGAGGTGGTCCGGAACGACACCGGCACGCCGCTGTTCATGCGGGCCCCCGGCGAGGCCACGGGCTCGATCGCGCTGGAGAGCGCGATCGACGAGGCGGCCTGGGCCGTCGGGATGGACCCGCTGGCCTTCCGGCTGAAGAACTATGCCGAGGTCGAACCGATCTCGGGCAAGCCGTTCTCCTCCAAGGCCTTGCGCGAATGCTACGCCAAGGGTGCGGAGCGCTTTGGCTGGTCGGGGCGCCCGCTCGCGCCGCGGCAGATGCGCGACGAGGCCGGCTTCCTGGTCGGCTGGGGCGTGGGCACCGCGACATTTCCAGCGCTGATGTTCCAGGCCGAGGCACGGGCGGTGCTGCGACGCGACGGGACCGGCGTGATGGAGTCGGGCACCCACGACATGGGCCAGGGCGCCTGGACCGCCTTCGCCCAGATCGCGGCCGATTCCCTGGGGCTCGATCTCGAGCAGATGGAGTTCAAGGCTGGGTCATCCGATCTTCCCGATGCCGGAATCGCCGGCGGTTCGGCCCACACCGCCACGGCCGGGATGGCGATCCACAACGCCGGCGCCGCCGTCATCGCCAAGCTTGCCGACCTGGCGACGGCCGATGAGCGCTCGCCCCTGTTCGGGGCAGGGAATGCCGGGGTGGTCGCACAGGGCGGTCGCCTGTTCCGTCGCGACGACGACAGCCGCAGCGAAAGCTATGCCGAGGTTCTCGCCCGCGCCGGCCTGGCCGAGATCGAAGGCCGCGGCACGGGCGCCGCAGACCCTGCGACGCAATCGGCCTATGCCATGCACGCGCATGGGGCGGTGTTCGCCGAGGTCCGGGTCGATCCGGATCTCGGCCAGGTCCGCGTCAGCCGTCTCGTCGGGGCCTTCGCGGCCGGGCGGGTGATCAATCCGCGGCTGGTGCAAAGCCAGTTCTACGGCGGCATGATCTGGGGCGCGTCCTTCGCGCTGCACGAGCGTGCCGTTGTGGACCCGCGGTCGGGCCGGACGCTGAACGCCGACCTCGCCGAATACCACATCCCGGTGAACGCCGACGTGCCGTCCCTGGAAGCCCTGATGATCGAGGAGCACGATCCCCATGTGAACGCGCTCGGCATCAAGGGGGTCGGTGAGATCGGGGTCACGGGATCGGCAGGCGCGGTAGCGAACGCGGTCTGGCACGCGACCGGAATACGCGTCCGGCGGTTTCCCATCGGGATCGACGACCTCGTGGCGCCTGTCCCGGATTAGGACGTCTCCGATCCGGCCTCGCTCAAACTGAGCGAGGCCGGATCAGACCTGCCGGCGCCTCAGCCGTGCCAGCGGCGGAACAGCACGCTGGCGTTGACGCCGCCGAAGCCGAAGCCGTTCGACAAAGCGTGCTCGATGTTGCCGCGGCGGGCCTCCAGCGCCACCAGGTCGATGCCGGCGGCGTCCGGGTCCGGATTTTCCAGGTTCAGGGTCGGCGGCATGATCTGGTCGCGCAGCGCCAGGATGGTGAACACCGCCTCCAGCCCGCCGGCGGCGCCCAGCAGGTGGCCGGTGGCGGATTTGGTGGCGCTGACCGCCACGGTGCCGCCGGTGCCGAACAGCGTCTTGATCGCCGCCAGCTCGCCGCGGTCGCCGACCGGGGTCGAGGTGGCGTGCGCGTTCAGGTGCTGCACGTCGCCGGGGCCGATCCCGGCCTGGGCCAGGGCGATCTCCATCGCCCGGCGGGCGCCGTTGCCGTCCTCCGGCCCCGAGGTCATGTGATAGGCGTCGGCCGCGGTGCCGTAGCCGATCAGCTCCACGATCGGGGTGGCGCCGCGCGCCAGCGCATGGTCCAGCGCCTCGATCACCAGGATGCCGGCGCCTTCGCCCATGACGAAGCCGTCGCGGGCGGCGTCGAAGGGACGGGAGGCGCGCTCCGGCGTCTCGGTGAAGCCGGTCGACAGGGCGCGGGCCGCGGCGAAGCCGCCCAGGCTGACCCGGTCGATGCAGGCTTCGGTGCCGCCGCACAGCGCCACGTCGGCCTCGCCGGCGCGGATGATCCGGGCGGCGTCGCCGATCGCCTGGACTCCGGCGGCGCAGGCGGTGACGGGGGCGCCCAGCGGGCCCTTGTAGCCGTGCCGGATCGAGACCTGGCCGGCCGCCATGTTGACCAGGAAGGCCGGCACCGTGAAGGGCGACAGCCGCCGCACGCCGCGCTGGTCGGTGGTGCGCACCGCCTCGACGATGTTGGGAAAGCCGCCGACGCCGGAGGCGATGATGGTGGCGGTGCGCTCCTGCGCCCGCGCCTCGGTCGGCCGCCAGTTGGCCTGGGCGATCGCCTCCTCCGCCGCCGCCATGGCGAACAGGATGAAGCGGTCCATCTTCTTCTGGTCCTTGACCGGCACCGTGAGGTCCGGGTCGAAGCCGGCCTCCGGATCCTCCGCGATCGACGGCACCACGCCGGCGACCTTGGCGCCGAGATCCGCGACGATCTCCTCCGGCAGGCGGCGCAGCCCCGACCGGCCGGCCAGCAGGCGGGCCCAGCTCGGCTGGACGCCATTGGCCAAGGGCGAGACGGCACCCATCCCGGTCACCACGATGCGGCGCATGTCAGATCTCCTCAAGCCGAAACAGTCTCGTTGGCCGCCCCGGCCCGGCGGGCCAGGATCCGGGCGGCGCGGGCGCGGCCCTCGGCCCCGGCATCGGGGCCGAGGCGGAATTCCGCGGTCTCGGGCGTGATCGGCGCGCCGCTGCGGCGGTCGATCAGCACCGGGTCAAGCGTGGCGCCATCGGCACGGCCGGTCAGCTGGACCAGCACCTTGCCGCCGGTGGCGTGGCGGCCGCCCCAGGCGCCCAGCATGGCCAGCACCGGGAAGGCGTCGCGCCCGGCCGCGGTCAGCCGGTATTCGTGCCGCAGCGGCCGCTGCGAATAGGGGTGCCGCTCCAGCAGGCCGGCATCGACCAGGCGCTTCAGCCGCCGGGTCAGCATGTTCGGGGCGATGCCCAGGCTGGCCTGGAAATCGTCGAACCGGGTCACGCCCAGGAAGGCGTCGCGCAGGATCAACAGGCTCCACCACTCCCCCAGCGCGTCGAGCGCGCGGGCGATCGGGCAGTCCATCGCGGCGAAGCTGGTCCGTTGCATGGGCAGGTGATCTAGGCGCGACGCTTGCATAATGCAAGTGAGGGGGCGCCTCAGCTCTGCTCCGGCCCGGTGTAGAAGGCCGGCCATTTGCGCCGGGCGTGGTCGCCGTCGGCGGCGAAGACGTGGCAGCTGTCCAGCAGGATCGGCCGCTTGGCCGGGTCGGCCTCCCCCTCGCGTTCGCGCGACAGCACCGGGAACACGGTCTGGAACGCCGTCGTCGCCATCGGGCCCAGCAGCTCGACCAGATGGGTGCAGCCCTTGGGGCCGCCCAGCCGCTCCTTGACCGCGCGGGTGAAGCCGGGGCCGATCCGCAGCCCGACCAGGGCCTGGAAGTTCGGCGTGATCTCCGGGCACAGGGCGTAGGGGCCGTGCTCGGTCACCGCCTCGACCGCGACGATCGCCAGCCCGTCATCGACGGTCAGCCGCATCCGCATCTGGTGCAGGGGATCGCCCGGGGTGATGGCGCCGCGGAACTCGTTGCGGAACTCATAGGCCTTCACGTCGGTCAGGTGGCCTTCGACGTCCCACAGTCCGTCCTCGCGGCGGAAGCCTTCGCAGGTGACGCGGCGGGTGTGGATGGGGGCGCGCGGGGCGGGGGCGGACAGGGGCATGTCACCCCTCCTCGGGGTCGTCGACGGGCGGGGTCAGGCGCACCGCGGTGATCTGGTTGCGCTGGCGCCGCAGGATCTCGAAGCGGAAGCCATGGAAGGTGAAGGCCTGGCCGACCTCGGGCAGGCGCTGCGCCTCGTGCAGCACCAGCCCGGCGACGGTCGAGGCCTCGCTGTCCGGCAGCCGCCATTCGAAGCGGCGGTTCAGGTCGCGGATGGTCACGGTGCCGTCGACCAGGTAGCTGCCGTTGGGCTGTGGCCGCACGCCGGCCACCGGCAAATCGTGCTCGTCGACGATGTCGCCGACGATCTCCTCCAGGATGTCCTCCAGCGTCACCACGCCCTTCAGGTCGCCATACTCGTCGACCACGATGGCGAAATGCTCGCGCCGGACGCGGAAGGCGTGCAGCTGGTCCAGCAGGCTGGTGGTGTCCGGGATGAACCAGGGCTTGGTCGCGATCCGGCGGATGTCCAGCCGATCGGGGTCGCCGCCGGCCGCCTGCAGCGCCCGCAGCACGTCCTTGGCGTGCAGCACGCCGATGATGTTCTCCAGGCCCCCCTGGCACAGCGGCATGCGGGTGTAGGGGCTGTTCAGCATCGCCCCCACCACCTCCTGCAGCGGCAGCTCGGCGTCGATCGCCTCGACGGTGCGGCGATGGGTCATGATCTCCGAGACATAGACGTCGCCGAGGTCGAGGATCGAGCGCAGCATCTGGCGCTCCTGCGCCACCTCGGCCTCGCTGCCGCGGTGCAGCTCGATGGCGCCGCGCAGCTCGTCGACATAGTCGGCCAGGCCGACCCGGTGCGGGTCGGCGCCGAACAGGCGCAGCACGCCGCGCACCAGCCAGTTCACCAGCCGGACGATCGGGCCCAGCACCCAGACCACGCTGCGGACCAGCGGCGCGATCGACAGCGCCGCCCGGTCGGCATGGGTGATGGCATAGGTCTTGGGCAGCACCTCGGCGAAGATCAGGATCAGCGCGGTCATCACCACCGTCGCGATCGGCACCGCCGAGGCGCCGACCATGGTGCTCAGCAGGCTGGTGGCGACCGCCGAGGCCAGGATGTTGACCAGGGTGTTGCCCAGCAGCAGGGCGCCGATCAGCCGGTCCTTCTGCTCGCGCAGGCGGTTGACGATGCCGGCCCGCTTCAGCCCGTGGCTCTCCAGCTGGTGCATCCGCGCCCGGCTGGCCGCGGTCAGCGCCGTCTCGGAGCCGGCGAAGAACGCCGAGATCACCAGCAGGATGACGATGCCGGCGACGCTGAGCAGCAGGGCGAGGTCGTCGGACATAGGCGTCTTCGGGCGTCCTTGTTGGGGGGCTAGGCGGCGATGGCGTCGGCCAGCACCGCGGCGACCGGCTCCGCCGGCACCTCGTTGGTGACGAAGGCCTGGCCGATGCCGCGCACCAGGATGAAGGTCAGGCGGCCGTCCCGCACCTTCTTGTCGCGGGTCATGTGGTGCAGCAGGGCGTCGACCGACCAGCTGCGGCTGCGGTCCGGCCGTGTCGGCAGCCCGACCGCGTCGAGGTGCCGGACCAGCCGGTCGCGGTCGGCCGCCGGGCACAGGCCCAGCCGGACCGACAGGTCGAAGGCCATGACCATGCCGATCGCCACCGCCTCGCCATGCAGCAGGGCGTCGCCGTAGCCGGTCTCCGCCTCCAGCGCATGGCCGAAGGTGTGGCCGAGATTCAGCAGGGCGCGCTGTGCCGCCTCGCGCTCGTCCTGGCCGACGATCTCGGCCTTCATCTCGCAGCTGCGCTTCACCGCCTGGATGGTGGCGGCGCCGTCGCCGGCCAGCAGCTTCGGCCCGTTGTCCTGCAGCCAGTCGAAGAAGCCGGCGTCGCCCAGGGCGCCGTACTTCACCACCTCGGCATAGCCGGCGCGCAGCTCCCGCGCCGGCAGGGTGGCCAGCAACGCGGTGTCGGCCAGCACCAGCAGCGGCTGGTGGAAGGCGCCGATCAGGTTCTTGCCGTGCTGGCTGTTGACCCCGGTCTTGCCGCCGACCGAGCTGTCGACCTGGGCCAGCAGCGTGGTCGGGATCTGCACGAAGTCCAGCCCGCGCAGCGCCACCGCCGCGGCGAAGCCGGCGAGGTCGCCGACCACGCCGCCGCCCAGCGCGACGAGCAGGGTGCCGCGTTCGATGCCCAGGGCCAGGATGCGGTCCAGCAGGCCGGCCAGCACCGTCATCGACTTGGACGCCTCGCCCGGCGGCACGGTCAGGGTCTCGACCGCGATCCCGGCCTTGGTCAGCGCCGCATCCAGGGCGGCGCCGTGCAGCGCCGCGACCCGGGCATCGGCGATCACGATCACCCGCCCGGCCCGGCCCAGCGCCGCGATCCGGTCCCCGGCCTCGGCCAGGGCGCCGGGCCCGATCACGATGTCGTAGCTGCGCGGGCCCAGCCCGACGCGGATGGTTTCGCGTGTCATGTCAGGGGGTCAATCCGTTTGGTCCGGGGCTGCCTGGCCCGCGGTCATAGGGTCGGGGGCCGGGTGGTCCGGAGTTGTCTGGCCGGGATCGGTTTCGCTCGTGGCGGTCTCGGCGGCCAGGCGGGCGTCGATCGCCGCCAGCACCCGCTCCACCGTCTCCTCGACCGGCCCGTCGCGGCTGTCGACGGTCAGGTCGGCCAGGGCGTAGATCGGGTGGCGGCGCTCCATCAGCCCGGCCAGCACCGCCTTGGGGTCGCCCTGGCGCAGCAGCGGGCGGTTGTGGCGCTTGGCGGTGCGCGCCGTCAGCACCTCCAGCTCCGCCTTCAGCCACAGCGACAGGCCGCGTTCGGCGACGGTGGCCCGGGTCTGCGCATCCATGAAGGCACCGCCGCCGGTCGACAGCACCTGCACCGGCTCATGCATCAGCCGGGCGATGACGCGGCGCTCCAGGTCGCGGAAGGCCGGCTCGCCATAGCGTTCGAAGATGTCGGGGATGCTGCAGCCCGCCGCCTCCTCGATCGCGTGGTCGGCATCGGTGAAGCCCAGCCCCAGCCGGGCGGCCACGCGCTTGCCCACCGCCGTCTTGCCGGCGCCCATCAGGCCGACGAGCACGAGGGTGCGGGGCAAGGGGCGGTGCAGCGCGGTGATCATCGATCCTGTTCCGGGCCCGGCAGGGCTTGGTTGAAAGGGGATGGCGGTTTGCCGCCGCCGTCCCGACCGCCTAAGATAGGGTTGCGCCGGCCCTGCCGCATCTGCTTTCTCCGGCAGGTGCCGGCCGCGGCCGGCGCATTGGTCCTGATTCGCAGCAGTCACGGGGTCCGTCTTGGCTCGTCGTCGTTCGAAAAACCGATTCTCCCCGAGCTCCTCCAGCGGCGGCGGGGGCGGTGGCCTCGGCCGGATTCTGGCGGTCGCCGTGCTGCTGGTGATCGTGGGCGGCGGCGTCGCGCTCACCGTGATCGATTTCCGGCCGCCCAGCCAGACGGTCGAGAAGGTGATCTCGAACGATCACTTCAAGTGAGAGCCTGACGAGGGTGGCGGACGCGGCAGCCCCCGGACCCAAGCGCCGGCGCGGCCGTCCGCCGGCGCCGCGGCTGTTGCCGCCGCCCTCGGTCGACGCGTTCCTCGACATGCTGGTGGCGGAGCGCGGGGCCGCCGCCAACACCCGCGAGGCCTATGGCCGCGACCTGATCGACCTGAACCGCTTCCTCGAATCCGGCGGCGGCGCCATCGACAGCGCCGTGACCGAGGATCTGCGCGCCTATCTCGGTGACCTCTCCCGCAGGGAAGGGGCCAAGGGCGAACGCACCGGCGCGCGCACGGCGGCGCGGCGCCTGTCGGCGATGCGACAGTACTACCGCTTCCTGGTCTCGGAAGGGCGGCGCCAGGACGATCCCTCGGCCGCGCTCGACTCCCCGGCGCTCGGCCGGTCGCTGCCGAAGCTGCTGTCCGAAGCCGAGGTCGAAGGGCTGATCGGCGCCATCGCCGGGCTGTTCGCCGACCCGGAGCGGATGGCCGAGGGCCTGCGGCTGCTGGCCTTGCTTGAGATCCTCTATGGCGGCGGCCTGCGCGTCTCGGAACTGGTCGGGCTGCCGCTCTCGGCCCTGGGGCGCGACGGGCGGGCACTGATCGTCCGCGGCAAGGGCGACAAGGAGCGGCTGGTGCCGCTGTCCGAGCCCGCGCGCGACGCCATCGCGGCGTACCTGCCGTATCGCGGGGTGTTCTTCGTCAAGGGCCGCGACCGTGGCTTCCTGTTCCCGTCGCGCACCGCGCGCGGCGGCAGCCTGACGCGGCAGCGCTTCGGCCAGCTGCTGAAGGACCTGGCGGTCGAAGCGGGGATCGAGCCCAGCCGGGTCAGCCCGCATGTGCTGCGCCACGCCTTCGCCACCCATCTGCTGTCGCATGGCGCCGACCTGCGCTCGGTCCAGACCATGCTGGGCCATGCCGACATCGCCACCACCCAGATCTACACCCATGTGCTGGGG
Organism: Inquilinus sp. 2KB_23; assembly: GCF_052115705.1. Taxonomy (NCBI): domain Bacteria; kingdom Pseudomonadati; phylum Pseudomonadota; class Alphaproteobacteria; order Rhodospirillales; family Rhodospirillaceae; genus Inquilinus; species Inquilinus sp. 2KB_23. The sequence goes on from NZ_JBFRHF010000001.1 coordinate 239,674, forward strand.
GACCGGCTGCAGAGCCTGGTGGCCTCGGCCCATCCCTTGGCCAAGACCCGGTCGTAGGGCGGACCCTCCGGCCTAGGACGCCAGCCGGCCGCTTTCGAAAGCGCGCCGCCGCTCCAGCATCAGACAGTCGCCGAACTCATGGGCGCGATAGCCCTGCGCCGCCACGGTCTCGAGGGCACGGTCCAGCACCGCGTCATCGGCGAAGGCGCGCAGCAGCTCGAAATGGCTTTCGCCGGGCTGATGCACGCCGGTCAGGATCGCATCCACCACCCGCAGCCGGGTTTCGGCCGTGATCCGCCCGCGGGCCACGCCGGCGCCGGGCCGCACCCGGCCGTCGGCCTGCGCCGCGGCCTCCAGCGCCCGGACCGCGGTGGTGCCGATGGCGATGACCCGCCCGCCCCCGGATTTCGCCCGGCTGATCGCCGCCGCTGTCGGCTGCGGAATGCGGTAGGGCTCGTCGAAAGGCAGCCGCTGGTCCAGCGCGGGGTCGCCGGTCGAAGAGATCCCGGCGGCGTGGGTCAGCGTGGCGAATCCAACGCCGCGCTTCCGCCAGGCGGCCAGCAGGCCCCAATCGAGGGCGAAGCCGGCCGAAGGCGGCTCGAACGCCACGGGGTCGGCGGCGATGCTGGTCCAGACATCCCACAGCGCCAGCGGCTGCGGCACATGGGCGTACTGGATCGGCCGTCCGTGCCGCGCCAGCCCGGCCAGCACGGCGTCACGGCCGCCCAGGAAGTGCAGCCCGACCAGCCGGGGATGGCCGAGGCGCCGCTCGACCATCGCGGCGAGCGGCCCGAGCGCCAGGTGGTCGCCCGGCGCCAGCGGCGGCGGGGGCGGGCGGTCCTCGGTGCGGGTGCGGTGGTCACCGGCGCCGAAGGCGACGGCCACGAAGCGGGTCGGGTCGCCGGCCGTCACCCAGCCGGCCAGCCGCAGCTCGACCAGGCGGCCGCTGGCAGCGTGCAGCCCGTGCAGGCTCGCGGGCAGGGTCGCGGCGTCGTTGGCGACCACCAGGTCGCCGGGGCGCAGCAGCGCCGCCAGCCCGGCGCGGGGCAAGTGCCGCAGCCTGCCCGTCGGGTCGATGGCGCAGAGCCTTGCGGCGCGCCGGTCGGGAGCGTCGGCGGCGATCATGCTGCGGTCCCGACCGGGAGCTCGGCCGCCGGCCGCTCCGCCCGGCCCGGCAAGACGGCGAGGATGGCCTGCACGATCTCCGCGGCCGAGAGTTCGGGCTGCTTCAGGGTCGCGGGGTCGGCGTCGGGCACCGCCAGTGCGTGCAGCGGCGTGTCCATGTCGCCGGGATCGATCGACAGGAACCGCACCCGCTCCTCCTGCGTCTCCTCGGCCCAGATCGCGGTCAGGTGGCGCAGCGCCGCCTTGCTGGCGCCATAGGCGCCCCAGCCGGGATAGGCACTGACCGCGGCGTCGCTGGAGATGTTGACCACCACGGCGCCGCGCCCGTCGCGGGCCGAGGCGGCGAGGGCGCCGAACAGCGCCCGGGTCAGCCGGAACGGCCCGACCAGGTTGATCGCCAGCGCCTCCTCCAGCTGCTCGCATTCGGTGTCGGCCAGCAGCGCCAGCGGCACCGGGCCGAGGCTGGAGGCGTTGTTGACCAGCACGTCGACCCCGCCGAGCCCGGCGGTGACCTGCAGCGCGATCGGGTGGATGTCCTCCTTGCGCCCGACATCGGCGATGATGCCCTGGGCGCCGGTCTCGCGGGCCAGGCGGGCGACGGCGGGGCCGGTGCGGGCGACGAAGGCGACCCGCGCGCCCATCGCGGTCAGCAGGCGGACCAGGGCCAGCCCCAGGCCGGAGGTGCCGCCGGTGACGGCGACGCGAAGCTGGCTCAGATCGATATCGGTCGGCATGGACAGGATGCTCCTCTCGTCAGGAGCCTCCACCGCTACAAGCTCAAGTGCACTTCAGGTCAAGGGGATATTGCAAGTCATATCTTGATTAATGCTCTTCGCCGCCCTCCCTTTCCCTGTCATTGCCGGGCTTGACCCGGCAATCCAGAAGGTGTCGACGCTCTCTGGATGCCCGGGGCAAGCCCGGGCATGACAATGTGACAAAGGGGGAGCGGTGACCCTACCCCCAGACCTCGCGGGCGATCTCGACGATCATCGCCAGCTTGGCCCACTGCTCGTCCTCGGCCAGGGTGTTGCCCTCCTCGGTGCTGGCGAAGCCGCATTGCGGGCTGAGGGCGAGCTGGTCGAGGTCGACGAACTTCGCCGCCTCGTCGATCCGGCGCCGGATGTCGTCCTTCCGCTCCAGCGTGCCGGTCTTCGAGGTGACCAGGCCCAGCACCACGGTCTTGCCCTTGGGCAGGAAGCGCAGCGGTTCGAACCCGCCGGCGCGCTCGGTGTCCCATTCCATGAAATAGGCGTCGGCGCCGATCTGGTTGAACAGCCGCTCCGCCACCGGCTCGTAGCCGCCCGAGGCGATGAAGGTGGAGCGGAAATTGCCGCGGCAGAGATGCATGCTGATCACCATGTCCGCCGGCCGGTTGGCGATGGCGGCGTTCAGCATGCCGGCATAGATCTCCGGCTGCTTCACCGGGTCGTCGCCGCGTTCGGCCAGCATCCGCCGCTGCTCGGGGTCGCAGAGATAGGCGAAGCTGACATCGTCGAGCTGCAGGTAGCGGCAGCCCTCGGCGGCGAAGGCGGCCACCGCCGTGGCATAGGCCCGGCCGAGATCGGCGTAGAACTCCTCCATGTCGGGGTAGACCGCGGGGTCGATCACCTGCCGGCCGCCGCGATAGTGCAGCATGCTGGGCGACGGGATGGTCATCTTCGGCACCCGGGAGGTCGCGGCCTTCAGGAAGCGGAAATGATCCAGCATCGGGTGGCCGGAGAAGCCGAGTTTCCCGGTGACGCGGATGCCCTTCGGCTTCAGCTGGGCGCCCTGGAACTGCACGCCATGGTCCATCCAGAAGCCCTCGACGCCGTCGAGATGCTCCAGGAAGTCGTAATGCCAGAAGGCGCGGCGGAACTCGCCGTCGGTCACGGCCTGCAGGCCGATCTCCTCCTGCTTCCGCACCAGCGTGCGGATCTCCTGGTCCTCGACCGCGCGCAGCTCCCCGGCCGAGATCGCGCCGCGCTCATGCTGCTCGCGGGCGGCCTTCAAGGGTGCGGTGCGCAGCAGGCTGCCGACCATGTCGGCGCGGAAGGGTGGGGTTTGGCGCGGCATGAGACGGTCCCTCTTCTCAATGGTGCGGTGGGCGCGGGCCCTTGCGGGTGACGCCGAGATGGCGGTCCAGGGCGGCGTCGTCGGCCTTCAGCGCGGCGCTGGGCGCGGCATGGACGATGGCGCCGCGCTCCAGGATCACGGCGTGGTCGGTGACCGACAGGATCTTGCGGGCATGCTGCTCGACCACGATAGCCGCGACGCCCTCGTCGCGCAGGATGCGCTTCAGCGCGGCCAGCAACTCCTCGACGATGATCGGCGCCAGGCCTTCGGTCGGCTCGTCCAGCAGCAGCAGCTTCGGGTTCAGCATCAAGGCGCGGGCGATGGCCAGCATCTGCTGTTCGCCGCCCGACAGCTGGTGGCCCAGGTTGCGCCGCCGCTCCTTCAGCCGCGGGAACATCGAATAGGCCCGCTCCGGAGTCCACGGGCCCGGCCGGGCCACCGCGGTCATGTTCTCCTCGACCGTCAGGGACTTGAAGATGTTGCGCTCCTGCGGCACCCAGCCGATGCCGGCCAGCGCCCGGTCCTCCGGCCGCGCCCGGGTCAGGTCGCGGCCGGCCAGAACGACGGTGCCGCCCATCCGGCGGGTGACGCCGATGATGCTGTTCAGCAGCGTGGTCTTGCCGGTGCCGTTGCGGCCCAGCAGCGCTAGGGCCTCGCCCTCGGCCACGGCCAGCGACACGCCGGTGACGACCACGGCCTCGCCATATCCGGCGACCAGATCCCTGACGGTCAGCAGCTCAGCCATCCACCGCCTCCCCGAGATAGACGGCGCGCACCTGGGGATCGGCGGCGATGGCGTCGGGCGTGCCCTCGGTCAGCAGCGTGCCGTTGACCAGGACCGAGATGCGGTCGGCGAAGCTGAACACCAGGTCCATGTCGTGCTCGATCAGCAGCACCGACACGTCCTTCGGCAGCTCGGCGATGGTGGCCAGCAGCTCATGCCGTTCCGCCTCCGGCACGCCGGCCGCCGGCTCGTCCAGCAGCAGCACGCGCGGGCGGCAGGCGAAGGCGGTGGCGATCTCCAGCAGCCGCTGCTTGCCATAGGCCAGGGTGGCGGTGCGCTCGTGCAGCACATCCGCCAGGCGGAAGCGGTCGGCGATCTCCTGGATCTCATCCGTCACATCGGCCTTGCCGCCGGCGACGCGCCACCAGTCGCCGCCGCTGCCCATGCGCTCGGACACCGCCATGCCGATGGTGTCCAGCGGCGTGATGGTGGCGAACAACTGGTTGATCTGGAAGGTGCGGGCCAGGCCGCGCCGGACCCGCAGATGCGGCTTCAGCCCGGTGATGTCCTCGCCGGTCAGCAGCACCCGGCCGGCGCTGGGCGCCAGCACCCCGGTCAGCAGGTTGACGAAGGTGGTCTTGCCGGCACCGTTCGGGCCGATCAGCGCATGCCGGGCGCCGACCTCGATCCGCAGCGACACGTCGTTGGTGGCGACCAGCCCGCCGAAGCGCTTCTGCAGGCCGATGGTCTCCAGCGCCGCGGTCATCGCTCACCTCCAAGGCGGGGGCCGCCTCCGAAGCGGGACAGCAGTGCCGTGACCGGCCAGCGCAAGCCCTGCACCAGCCGGTCGCGGCCGACCAGCACCAGCAGCACCAGGAACGCGCCCAGCCAGAACGACCAGTATTGCGGCGTGATGCCGGCGATCCAGTCCTGCAGGAAGCGGAACAGCACGGCACCGACCGGCCCGCCATACAGGTATCCGGCGCCGCCGATCACCAGCACCAGCAGCACATCGGCCGAACGGTGGAAGTCGAACACGTCGAGCGAGACGAACTGCGTGGTCTGGGCCAGCAGCGCCCCGGCCACCGCGGCATAGGCGGCCGACAGGGTGTAGATGCCGACCAGCCGCCGCGCCACCGGCACGCCGATCGCTCCGGCGCGCAGCGGGTTGTCGCGGATCGCCCGCAGCGACAGGCCGAAGGGCGAATGCACCAGCCGCCGGGCGGCCAGGAACAGCACGAACAGCACCGCCAGGCTGTAGCCATAGGCGGTCTGGCCGTAGAGATCGAACTCGAACAGGCCGAGCACCGGGCCGACCACCATGCCGTTCAGCCCGTCGGCGCCGCCGGTCAGGCCGGCCGCCTGGTTGGCAATTTCGAACAGCAGCAGCGAGACGCCGAGCGTCACCATCAGCCGGGTGAGGTCCGAGCCGCGCAACACCAGGAAGCTGGTGACGAAGCCCAGCGCCGCGCCCACCACGGCGGCGGCAGCCAAGCCCAGCGCCGGCTCGCCGGCGACATGCACGGCCAGCAGGCCGGCGACATAGGCGCCGGTGCCGAAGAAGGCGGCATGGCCGAGCGAGACGATGCCGGCATAGCCCAGGATCAGGTCGAGCGAGAGCGCGAACAGCGCCAGGATCGCGATCTCATTCAGGATCAGATACTGGTCCGGCAGCCCGAACAGGGCGGCCAGCGCCGCCAGCCAGAACAGGATCTCGGGCCAGCGCCAGCGGGCGCGCGACGCGGCCGGGCGGATCGTTGCCGCAGCGGGCAGGGGCGTATCGGTCATCGCGTGCCACCGCGTGCGAACAGGCCCTGCGGCCGCAGGATCAGCACCACGATCATCACGGTGTAGATGACGAAGGAGCCGAAGGCGGGGACGTAGTATTTGCCGGCGACGTCGGCGATGCCCAGCAGCAGGGCGGCCAGGAACGGCCCGGTCAGGCTGGAGGTGCCGCCGACGGTCACCACGATCAGGAAATAGATCATGTATTTCAGCGGGAAGGTCGGGTCGACGCCCAGGATCTCCGCCCCCAGCGCGCCGCCGAGGCCGGCGAGACCGCTGCCGACGGCGAAGGTGGCGGCGAAGATCATGTCGACCCGGATGCCCAGGCCGCGGGCGGCGCGCGGATCGTCCACCGCGGCGCGCAGCCGGCTGCCGAAGCGGGTGCGGGCCAGCACGGCCTGCAGCGCCAGCACCAGCACGCCGCAGATCACGATGATCAGGGCGCGGTAGATGCCGATGCCGACGCCCAGCACCTCGACCCGGCCGCGGAGATAGCCGGGCAGCTGGATGATCTGCTGCTCCGACCCCATCAGGTAGTCGGCGGCGGCGACGGCCATGAACACCAGCCCGATCGAGAACAGCACCTGATCCAGCGGGCTGCGGCGATACAGCTGTCGATACAGCGTCCGCTCCAGCACCAGCCCGGCCAGCGCCGCCGCGGCGAAGGCGGCGGGCAGGCACAGGAAGAACGGCACCTGCCAGCGGCTCATCAGGATGGCGGTGACATAGCCGCCCAGCATGGCGAAGGCGCCATGCGCCAGGTTGATGAAGTTCATCAGCCCCAGCGTCACCGACAGGCCGCAGGCCAGCACGAACAGCAGCATGCCGTAGGCGATGCCGTCGAACAGGATGGTCGCCATGGCGGGCCTACTTCGCGGCCTTGACCGGGTCCTTCACCGCCTCGATGGTCGCGAACTCGACATTGTACAGCGCGCCGTCCTTCCGCTCGACCTTGCGGACATAGACGTTCTGGACGATGTCGCGGGTGTCGGGGTCGATCGAGATCGGGCCGCGCACGCTGGTCCAGCTCATGCCCTTCATGGCGTCGAGCAGCCCCTGGCCGTCGGTGGCGCCGCCGGTCTTCTTCAGCGCCTCGTATATCAGATGCATGCCGTCATAGCCGCCGACCGCCATGAAGTTCGGCCGCAGCCCGTCGTTGGCGGCCAGGAACGCGGCGACGAAGGCCTTGTTCTCCGGGCTGTCATGGGCGGCGGAATAGTGGTGGGTGGTGATGGTGCCCAGCGCCACGTCGCCGATCCTGTCCAGCTGCTCGTCATCGGTGACGTCGCCGGTCGCGATCAGGCGGATGCCGGACTTGTCCAGCCCGCGCTCGACGAACTGCTTCATGAAGATGGCGCCGAAGCCGGACGGCACGAACACGAACACCGCATCCGGCTTGGCGTCGGCGACGCGCTGCAGGAACGGCGCGAAATCCGGGTTCTTCAGCGGCACCTGCAGCTGCTCGGTCACCGTGCCGCCGGCCTTGCCGAAGCGTTCGGCGAAGGCCTTCTGCGCGTCCAGGCCGGGGCCATAGTCGCTGACCAGCGTGACCACCGTCTTGATGCCGTTCTGCGCCGCCCAGTCGGCCAGCGGCACCGTCACCTGCGGCAGGGTGAAGCTGGTGCGGACGATGAAGGGCGACGCCTCGGTGGTCGCCGCGGTGGCGGCGGCCATGATCACCTGCGGCACCTTGGCCTGGGTCGAGATCGGCGCCACGGCGGCGGCCAGCGGGGTCAGGCCGAAGCCGGCCAGCACCGCCACCTTGTCCTTCACCACCAGCTCCTGCGCCAGGCGCTTGGTGACGTCGGCGGTGCCGGTGTCGTCCTTGACGATCAGCTCGATGGTCTTGCCGGCGACGGTGGTGCCGTTCTGCTGCAGGTACAGCCGGGCCGCGGCCTCGATCTCCCGCCCGGTGGAGGCGGAGGGGCCGGTCATCGGCAGGATCAGGCCGATCCTGACCGTGTCCTGCGCCAGCGCCGGCAGCGGGGCCAGAAGGATCGCGGCCAGGGCCGCGGCGGTGAGATGGCGTCGACGCATCATGGTCCTCCCTGTTCTGGTGTGCGGCGGGTTTCTCCCGCCGCTGGATCAGTTGTCTTCGATCATGCTCTTGCTGCGGCTGTCCGGCATCAGGATGGCGACGATGAAGGCGATGGCGCACAGGGCGGTGACGTACCAGGCGAACCAGCCCTCGATCCCGGCATCCTTCAGCCACAGCGCCACATACTCGGCGCTGCCCCCGAAGACGGCGTTGGCGATGGCGTAGGACAGGCCGACGCCCAGGGCGCGGCAGCTCATCGGGAACATCTCGGCCTTCACCAGCCCGCTGATCGCCGTGTAGAAGCTGACCGCGGCCAGCCCGCACAGGATCAGCCCGAAGGCGGCGAAGGGATTGGTCACCGTGCCGATGGCGCCCAGCAGCGGCACCGTGCTCAGCGTGGTCAGCAGGCCGAAGGCCAGCATGTTGTTGCGCCGGCCGATGCGGTCGGACAGGGCGCCGAACAGCGGCTGCACCACCATGTAGACGAACAGCACCGCGGTCATCACCAGGCTCACCGTGCTGGTGGCCATATGGGCGGTGTTGACCAGGTATTTCTGCATGTAGGTGGTGTAGGTGTAGAAGATCAGCGACCCGCCGGCGGTGAAGCCCAGCACCGTCATGAAGGCCCGCGGGTGCTGCAGCAGGGCGCCGATCGTGCCGGCATCCTTGGATTTGCGGGCATCCTCGGAGCTGGTCTCGATCAGCGACCGGCGCAGATACAGCGCGACGACGGCGGCGACCGCCCCGATCACGAAGGGAACGCGCCAGCCCCAGGCCCGGATCTCGTCGCCGGACAGGGTCAGTTCCAGCACCACCACGACCAGGCTTGCCAGCAGCTGGCCGCCGATCAGCGTGACGTATTGGAAGGAGGCGAGGAAGCCGCGGTTTCCGCGCGCCGCCACCTCGCTCATATAGGTGGCGCTGGTGCCGTATTCGCCGCCGACCGACAGCCCCTGCACCAGGCGGGCCAGCAGCAGCAGGACCCCCGCCGCGGTGCCGATGGTGTCGTAGGTCGGCAGCACCGCGATCGCCAGCGACCCGGCGCACATCATCAGCACCGACAGCACCATCGAGGTGCGGCGGCCGTGCCGGTCGGCGATGCGGCCGAACACCCAGCTGCCGATCGGCCGCATCAGGAAGCCGACGGCGAAGATGCCCGCGGTGGCCAGCAGCTGGCTGGTGCGGTCGCCCTTGGGGAAGAAGGCGCCGGCGAAATAGATCGAGGTGAAGGCGTAGGTGTAGAAGTCGTACCACTCGACCAGGTTGCCGGACGAGCTGCCGACGATGGCGAAGATCCGGCCGCGGGTGCTGAGCGCGGCGACGGCGGCATTCTGGATCGGTGCCGTCAGCGGCCGGTCTTCGGGGATGGATGCGACCATGCGGGTGTCCTTCGCCTCGTCACGCCATTGCGGGTCGGGGCAAGCGCGGGGCCGGGCCATGGCCCGCCGCGGCACAGGTCGCCGGAAGGGTGACGGTCTTCGCCATCCCGGACGCTTCCCCCATCTTTCCTGCGTTTTTTCTACCCTGCTGTCTTGTGCCGGGGCGTGGATCGGGTCAAGGATCGGTTCGCAGAACGGATGCCTTGTTCGCAAAACGAACAAATGGGGAGGAGCCACTCTGCAGCGAACCGAGCAGGTGCTGTCGTTCCGCAAGGGGCTGGACGTGATCCGCAGCTTCGGCGCGGGGCACCGTCGCCAGACCATCACCGAGGCGGCTTCCCGCACCGGCCTGACCCGGGCGGCCGCCCGGCGCTTCCTGCTGACCCTGTGCGAGGCCGGCTATGCCCGCAGCGACGGCAAGCATTTCGAGCTGACCCCAGCGATCCTGACCATTGGCCACAGCTTCCTGTCGGGGATGGGCGAGCTGGAGCGGGTGCGCGACGCGCTGCTGGAGCTGACGCGTCGCCTCGGCGAATCCTCCTCCGCCGCCATGCTTGACGGCACAGCCATCACCTATGTTGCGCGGTCGCCGGCGCCGCACCGGATCATGACGGTCGGGCTGGGCGTCGGCACCCGCCTGCCGGCGCATGCCACCTCGATGGGCCAGGCGCTGCTGGCGACGCTGCATCCGCGTGAGCTGGAACGCTATTTCGAGGCGGCGGTGCTGGAGCGGTTCACCGCGCACACGTTGACGAGCCGGACCGAACTGGCCGCCCGGCTTGCCGAGATCCGCACCCGCGGCTACGCGCTGGTGTCGGAGGAGCTGGAGGCGGGGCTGTGTTCGATCGCGGTGGCGGTGCCCGGCGGCATCTCGGCCGGCAGCCTGGCGATCAACCTCAGCGCCCCGGCGTCGCGGGTGGGGGCGGTGGAGATGCAGGCCCGCTTCCTGCCGGCGCTGCAGGAGGCGGCGCGCGCCATCGTCCTGGCAGTGCCTCGGAGCTAAAGCCTGTGCCGGCGGTCCAGCACATGGGCGTAGAGGCCGCCATCGGCCGGAATGTTGGCACCGCGGATCCAGGCCGAGGCATCGGACAGCAGGAAGCCGACCACGGGGGCGATGTCCTCCGGCCGGCCGGCCCGGTCCATCACCGCCATGTCCTGTTCGGCCCGGGCACCCAGCGTCGCCACGAAATCCTTCAGAATCGGCGTGTCGACCGGGCCGGGGCTGACGGCGTTCATGCGGATGCCGCGGTCGCGCCAGGTCCAGCGGTGCCGCAGGGTCCAGGCGATCAGCGCTTCCTTGGAGAAGAAATAGCTGCGGGCGCCGGCGATGCCGTGGTCCCGGCAGAACGCCTCCACGTCTTCGAACGCAAGGTCTTGGCTGGCGCGCACGGCCGGCAGCGCCTCGGCCCAGTCCAGCCCGGCCAGCGAGGCCAGGTTCACGATGGCGGCGCCGTCGGCCAGATTCGGCACCAGTCGGGTGGTCAGGTGCTTCAGCCCGACGAAGTTGACCCGCAGCACCTCCGCCGCCGGCCGGGTCGGCGGCAGGCCGGCGATGTTGGCCAGGCCATGGGCGCCGGCGGGCAGCGCCGCGACCAGGGCGTCGATCGACGCGCGGTCGGACAGGTCGGCCGCGAAGAACGCGTCGACCGGGTCGGCGGGTTGGTGGCGGTCGACCGCGATCACCCGGCCGCCCCAGGCCTGCACCAGCCGGGCCGTCGCGGCGCCGATGCCGGAGGCAGCACCCGTGACGATGATGGTCTTGCCGGTCAGCATGCTCGGGGCCCCGTCGCGATCAAGGCCCTTCCATAGCACTCGCGGCCGTCGACCTCACCCCATCACGATGGCGCCGTTCTCGACCCGGACCGGGATGGCGTCGAGGCCGCAATCGGCGGGGCCGGAGACGGGGCGGCCGTCATCGGCGTCGAACTCGGCGAAGTGGTTGGAGCAGACCAGGCGGGCACCGTCCTCGCTCAGCAGGCTGCCGCCGCGCCAGCTCAGCGGCAGCCAGTTGTGCGGGCAGGCGTCGAGGAAGGCGCGCACCGCGTCGCCGTGGCGGACCAGCAGCATCGAGAACACGCGCCGTCCGCTTCCGAAGGACAGCACGCGGACGCCGGGATCCTCGATCTCGTCCACCCGCCCCAGCGCGGTGCCGGGCGCCGGGGCCTGCGGGTGCCGGCGCCAGGCCGGCCCCGCCTCCGGCGCGAAGGGGTTGCCGTTCACGCCGCGTCGCTGTCGGCCGACAGCACGCCGCGCCGGATCTGGTCCTCCTCGATGCTCTCGAACAGGGCGCGGAAATTGCCCTCGCCGAAGCCGTCATCGCCCTTGCGCTGGATGAACTCGAAGAAGATCGGGCCGATCACGGTCTGCGAGAAGATCTGCAGCAGGGTCTTGGTGTAGCCGCCCTCGACCACGCCTTCACCGTCGATCAGGATGCCCAGGTCGCGCAGCTTTTCCACCGGCTCGCCATGCTTGGGCAGCCGGTCGGCGATCTTCTCGTAATAGGTGTCGGGCGGGGCCGGCATGAAGGCCAGGCCGTTGTCGGCCAGCTGGCTGACCGAGGCATAGATGTCGCGGCTGCCCATGGCGACATGCTGGATGCCCTCGCCTTTGTATGCCCGCAGATATTCCTCGATCTGGCTCTTCTCATCCGCGCTTTCGTTGATCGGGATGCGGATCTTGCCGTCCGGGCTGGTCAGGGCGCGCGAGAACAGCCCGGTCATCTTGCCGTTGATGTCGAAGTAGCGGATCTGCCGGAAGTTGAAGAGCCTGGTGTAGAAGCCGGTCCAGACATCCATCTGGCCGCGATGGACGTTGTGGGTCAGGTGGTCGAGATAGTAGAGGCCGGCGGCCTCCGGGTGCGGCTCGGCCTCGCCGGTCCACTCGAAGTCGACATCGTAGATCGAGCCCTTGGCGCCATAGCGGTCGACGAAATACAGCAGCGACCCGCCGATGCCCTCGATCGCCGGGATCTGCAGTTCGCCGGCATTGACCCGGCTCTCGACCGGCTTGGCACCCAGCGCCACCGCGCGCCGGAAGGCGTGCCCGGCATCGGCGACGCGGAAGGCCATGGCGCAGGCGCAGGGGCCGTGCTTGCGGGCGAAGTCGCTGGCGAAGCTGTCGGGCTCGGCATTGACGATGAAGTTGATGTCGCCCTGGCGGTACAGCGTCACCCGCTTGGACTTGTGCCGCGCCACCGGGGCGAAGCCCATGGTCTCGAACAGCGCGCCCAGCTTCTCCGGCTCGGCGGAGGCGTATTCGACGAATTCGAAGCCGTCCGTGCCCATCGGGTTGGCCTCGGTGATCTCGGCCGGCGGCGCGTCGTGCGGATAGGGGCCCATCGGGTGCTCCTGGCGTGGCGGATCTTCCAGGATGATACCAGCGCCGACGTGGGCGTTCCGTGCGAAAGCGGGTCGCGCGGCAGGTTGTCCTGCTCGGTTTGCGCATGGATGGGCAGGTTTTTGCAGGAAGATGGCACAGATGACGAAGCCATCCTTCCCTTATTGTCATTGCCCGGCTTGACCGGGCAATCCAGGGGCTTTCGAGAGCGCTGCCTGCCGGCCCCTGGATGCCACCCCTCGGACTTGATCCGGGGCAAGCCGTGGCATGACAATTGAGGGAGGCGGCCCCAAAAAGCATCAGGGGCCGCCGGATCGCTCCGGCAGCCCCTTGGCATTCCATCGCCGGCGGCAGCGCCGCCCTGAGCTTACTTCTCGACGAAGGCCTTCTCGATGACGTAGTGGCCGGGCTCGCCGTGGTTGCCCTCGCTGAAGCCGCTGCCCTCGAGCATGATCTTGAGGTCGGCCAGCATCTGCGGGCTGCCGCACAGCATCACCCGGTCGTGCTCGGCTTCCAGCGCCGGCAGGCCGATGTCGGTGAAAAGCTGGCCCGAGGTGATCAGGTCGGTGATCCGGCCGCGGTTGCGGAACGGCTCGCGCGTCACGGTCGGGTAGTAGATCAGCTTGCTGCTGATCTCCTCGCCCAGGAACTCGTCCTGCGGCAGGTCCTTGGTGATCAGCTCGCCATAGGCCAGCTCGCTGACCTGGCGGCAGCCATGCAGCAGCACGACCTTCTCGAAGCGCTCATAGGTCTCGGGGTCGCGGATCAGGCTCATGAACGGCGCCAGGCCGGTGCCGGTGCCCATCAGGTACAGGTTGCGGCCGGGCAGCAGGTTGTCCAGCACCAGGGTGCCGGTGGCCTTGCGGCCGACGATGACCGGGTCGCCTTCCTTCAGATGCTGCAGGCGCGAGGTCAGCGGCCCGTTCTGCACCTTGATCGAGAAGAACTCGAGGCCGTCCTCGTAGTTCGGGCTGACCACGCTATAGGCGCGCAGCAGCGGCTTGCCCTCGACCTGGATCCCGATCATCGTGAACTGGCCGTTCTTGAACCGGAAGGTCGGGTCGCGCGTGGTCTTGAAGCTGAACAGCGTGTCGGTCCAATGGTGGACGCTCAGGACCCGCTCTTCGTAGAAATTGCTCACCGCTCGTGCTCCCTGACGCTCGTGCCCACGCGCAAGGCGCGGACTATGGCCCCGCGCGCGAAGCGCGGAATGTGACCGACGACCTCGTTCATGTCGATGCCGATACGACTTTTCGGCTGCGACGAATTCGCAAGGCACCCTTGCTTGGGTGATTTATTGTTTGTATACAAACAATAAATACGGGCGATCGGCCGTAATGTCAATCGCTCACGACAGGTGAAGGCAGCCCGGCACGGGCGCAGCGATCAAAAGGAACGTCCCATGGCGCATGACGAGCCGCAGAAGCCGGCCGGCCCGGCCAAGCTGGTGATCCGCAACATCGGCCTGCTGCTGAGCGGCAAGCTGGAGGCGCCGATCCTCGACGCCGACACCGTGGTCGCGATCGACGGCCGCATCGCCGCCATCGGGCGCGAGAAGGATGTCGACACCGAAGGCGCCACCACCGTGATCGACGCCCATGGCACCACGCTGGCGCCCGGCCTGATCGACAGCCACGTCCACCCTGTCATCGGCGACTGGACGCCGCGGCAGAACCAGATCGGCTGGATCGACAGCAGCCTGCATGGCGGCGTCACCACCATGATCTCGGCCGGCGAGGTGCATCTGCCCGGCCGGCCGCGCGACATCGTCGGGCTGAAGGCGCTGGCGATCACGGCGCAGCGCAGCTTCTCCGCCTTCCGCCCCTCCGGCGTGAAGCTCCATGCCGGCGCGCCGGTGATCGAGCACGAGATGGAGGAGCAGGACTTCAAGGATTTGGCCGATGCCGGCGTCACCCTCTTGGGCGAGATCGGCCTGGGCGGGGTCAAGGACGGCCCGACCGCCAACCGCATGGTCGGCTGGGCCCGCAAATACGGGATCCAGAGCACGATCCACACCGGCGGCCCCTCGATCCCCGGTTCCGGCCTGATCGACAAGGACGTGGTGCTGGAGACCGACGCCGACGTCGTCGGCCACATCAATGGCGGCCACACCGCCCTGCCGGACGGCCAGATCCGCTGCATCTGCGAGGGCTGCAAGCGCGGGCTGGAACTGGTGCATAACGGCAATGAGCGGGCGGCGCTGTTCACCATGCGCACGGCCAAGGAGATGGGGCAGCTCGACCGCGTCATCCTCGGCACCGACGCGCCGGCCGGCTCCGGCGTGCAGCCCCTGGGCATCCTGCGCATGGTGTCGATGCTGTCGTCGCTGGGCGGGGTGGCGGCCGAAACCGCCTTCTGCTTCGCCACCGGCAACACCGCGCGGATGCGCAAGCTCGACGCCGGCATCATCGAAACCGGCTGGTCGGCCGATTTCGTGTTCCTGGATACGGCGCAGCATTCCGCCGGCACGTCGATGCTGGAAAGCGTGCAGCTGGGCGACCTGCCGGGCGTCGGCATGACCGTGATCGACGGCGTGGTGCGCAGCCAGCGCAGCCGCAACACCCCGCCGGCGACCCGGGTGCCCGTGGTCGTTAAGGGGTAGGGACCCCTCTTACAGCACGAAGTCGGCGGCGGTCAGCGCCGGAAAGGCGAAGACGTGGGCCAGGAAGTCGGCGCGCTGGTCGCCGTCCACATCCAGCCGGATCTGGACGTGGCCCCCGCCGCCGACCGGCACGATCAGCAGCTCGGCCCCGGCGCCGGTGAACCCGCCGGTGACGATGGTGAAGGCGGTGTCGCCATTGGCGGCATTGCCATCCGCGTCGATGGCGCCGAGGTCGATGATGTCGCCCTCGGCGGCTGAGAAGCCCGAAATCATGTCGCGGTTGCCGTTCGGCTCGGTGGGGACCGCATCGGTGACGGCGGTGAAGACATAGCGGTCCGCGCCCGCGCCGCCTTCCATGAAATCCTGGCCGGCGCCGCCGACCACGATGTCCGCGCCTTCATAGCCATAGAGATAGTCGTTGCCGCCGTTGCCGCGCAGCGTGTCGTCGCCGGCGCCGCCCGACAGGATGTCGAGATTCTGCGCCCCTTCCAGGATGTCGTCCCCACCCTCGCCGCTGAAGCTGTTCAACCCGCCCAGGCCGCGGAAGTTGTTGGCGTCGCCGTCGCCGCGCATCGAACAGCCCGCGATCCGGCTGCCCTCGATGATCTCGATGCCGCTGAGGTACTGGTCGCCCCGGGCGTCGCCGAAGGCGCGGCCCGGCTCGGTCAGGTCGACCGTCACGCCGGTCACGCTGCTGGCATAGCTGACGATGTCGATACCGTCGCCGCCGATGAAGCTGTCGGCACCGGCGCCGCCCTCCAGCACGTCGTCGCCGCCGCCGCCGTCCAGCAGGTCGGCGCCGCCCGCCCCGAACAGGGTGTCGCCATGGGCGCCGCCGGCCAGGCTGTCGGCGAAGCGGCTGCCGCGGATGATCTCGATGGCATCGCCGAAGCTGTCGCCCTCGGCGTCGCCGCCATGGTTCGCGCCGGTGCCGAGATCGACGGCGATGCCGGCCTGGCTGTGGGCATAGTCGACCGTGTCGGTGCCGATCCCGCCGGTGAAGACATCGGCGCCGGCGCCGCCCTGCAGGACATCGTCCCCGCCACCGCCCTGAAGGTCGTCGTCGCCGTCCAGCCCGTTCAGGCTGTCATCCGCGTCGCCGCCGGTCAGGCTGTCGCCGAACAGGCTGCCGTCCAGGATCTCGACCCGGTCGAAGAAGCGGTCGCCCTCGGCGAAGCCGCCATGGGCGGTGCCCGCGGCCAGATCGATGACCACCCCGGCGTCGCTGATGGCGTAGCTGACCCCGTCCTGGCCGGCGCCGCCGAGGAAGCTGTCGCCGCCCTGGCCGCCGCGCAGCAGGTCGTCGCCGCTGCCGCCGTCGAGATAATCCGCGCCGCTGCCGCCGTCGAGGATGTCGTCGCCGTCGAGGCCGCGCAGCGTGTCGTCTCCCGCCAGGCCGCGCAGGGCATTGGCGTTGCCGTCGCCGACGAGGCTGTCGTCGAACAGGCTGCCGCGCACGATCTCGAAGCTGTCGAGGGTGATGTCGCCCTCGGCGCCGCCATGGTTGAGGCCGGTGGTCAGGTTGACCGAGACCCCGCTGGCGCTGTCGCCGTAGTTCAGGATGTCGATGCCGTCGCCGCCGATGAAGGTGTCGGCCCCGAGCCCGCCATAGAGGTTGTCGTCGCCGGCCCCGCCTTCGAGCCAGTCGTCCCCGCCCAGCCCGCGCAGCAGGTCGTTGCCGCCGAGGCCGTAGAGGTTGTCGTTGCCAGTGTCGTCGCCGAACAGGCGGTCGTCGCCTTCGGTGCCCGGAATCGTCGTCATCTCTCCCCCTGTCGAGATCCGTGGTCGGTCCCGGCGTTCGCCCCGGGACATGCGTTGGCGGTCTGAATGCGAGGACCGCTGCTGATTTGAAATGCCGGTCGAAATCTTCTTACGGAGATCAGTCTAAAGATTTCAATCCAGCGAAGTCCATGAAATCTTGATGAAGCCCGGCGCAGCGGCAGGCTTGCGACGTTTGCCCGCGCAGTGGCGATCGCGGCCCATCGCCGGCGGCAACTGGCCTATCATATCCCCTCATCCGGCGCCCCATGGCGGCGGTCGAACCGATCAGGCGGAGAGAAGCGATGAAGGTGATCAAGGCTGCGGCGCGGACCAGCAAGCCGGCGCCGGCCGACTATTTCACCGGCGCGGTGTGGATGAACGAGGTCGTGGTCGCCGACGGGCCCTCGCGGCTGAACGCGTCGCTGGTGACCTTCAGCCCGGGGGCCCGGACCAACTGGCACACCCATCCGATCGGCCAGCTGCTGTATGTCACCACGGGCATCGGCCAGGTGCAGAAGCGCGGCGAGCCGCCGATCCGGCTGCAGCCGGGCGACACCGTGGTGATCCCGCCGGATGTCGAGCATTGGCACGGCGCAGTGCCCAACCACGTCTTCGCCCACCTGGCGATGTGGGAGACCGAAGGCTCCGGCACGGTCTGGCTCGACCGGGTGTCCGACCTCGAGGCGGCGACCGTGCAGGCGATCCCGGCTTAGGCCGGCTCACTGTCGCTACGCCTCTCACTTGTCATGCCACGGTCAAGCCGGGCAATGACAATGAAAACCTAGCTCATTCCTGTGGAATCGCTCAGCCGGGCCGGGGATGACGGCGGGGAAGCAGCCCGCTGCCGACCGCCTCAGCTCAGCTTCCGCAGTAGCGCGATCAGTTGGTTCCGCTCGGCATCGTCCAGCGGAGCCAGCGTCTCCTCGGTGATGCGCAGGGCGTTGGGCGCGGTGCGTTCGGCCAAGGCGTGGCCGGCGGGGCTCAGCGCCACCTCCAGCCGGCGGCCGTCCTCCGGGTCGGGGCGGGTCTCGATCAGCCCGCGCTTGCCCAGCCGGTCGACCACGCCCTTGATCGTCGCCGCATCCATCGCGGTGCGCCGGCCCAGCCGGTTCTGCGAACAGGGACCGCGTTCCTGCAGCTTGGCCAGCACCGCCCATTGCGTGGCGGTCAGGTCGTCGCCGATGCCGGCGGCGAACAGCGCGGCATGGCGCTGGCTGACCTGGCGCAGGATGAAGCCGATCTGGTCGTCGAGATGGTAGGGCCCCTCGGGGGCCTTGCGCCGGCGGGTCGCGGGTGCGGATACGGTCATCGCGGCTTCCTATCACACCGCCAGATAGGCGTCGCGGATCTCCGGCTGCGCTTCCAGCTCCGCCATGGTTCCGCCGAAGCGGATGCGGCCGCTCTCGATGATGTAGGCGCGGTCGCTGATCAGCCGGGCGAAATGCAGGTTCTGCTCGGACAGCAGGACGCTCAAGCCCTCGCGCTTCATCGCCAGGATGGCGTCGGCCATCTGCTCGACGATCTTCGGCGCCAGCCCCTCCGACGGCTCGTCCAGCAGCACCAGCGACGGGTTGCCCATCAGGGTGCGGGCGATGGTCAGCATCTGCTGCTCGCCGCCGCTCATCCGCCCACCCAGCCGGCCGCGCATCTCGGCCAGGTTGGGGAACAGGGCGTACAGCCGCTCCGGCGTCCAGTCCGGCACGCCCGGCCGCGACGGCTGGCGTCCGACGGCCAGGTTCTCCTCCACCGTCAGGTCGGTGAAGATGCGCCGGTCCTCGGGCACATAGCCCAGCCCGGCACGGGCGATCTCATAGGTCGCGCGGGTCGAGATCTCGGCGCCGCCGAACTGGATGCGGCCCTCGCGCCGCGGCACCAGCCCGACCAGCGAGCGGAAGGTGGTGGATTTGCCGGCGCCGTTGCGGCCGAGGAAGGCGACCACCTCGCCGGCGCCGACCTCGAAGCCGACATCGAACAGGATATGCGCCGGGCCGTAATGGGCGTTGAGGCCGGAGACGGTCAACATCACGCAGTCACCTCTTGCCGGTGCCGGGCATCGTAGACCAGGCCGTCGCCGAGATAGACCGCGCGGACCTGAGGGTCGCGGCGCACCGTGTCGGGCGGGCCCTCGGCGATCAGCGCGCCGCGGTTCAGCACCATGATCCGGTCGGCATGTTCGAACACCACATCCATGTCGTGCTCGGTGAACAGCACGCCGATCTGCCGCTCCCGCGCGATGGTCGCGGTCAGGCGCATCAGCTCGACCCGTTCCTTCGGCGCCATGCCGGCGGTCGGCTCGTCCATCAGCAGCAGCTTCGGGTCGTTGGCCAGGGCGATCGACAGCTCCAGCCGCTTGACGTCGCCATAGGCCAGCTCGCCGCAGGCCCGCCCGGCCGCATCACCCAGCCCGACGAGGTCGAGCAGCGCGTCGGCCTCGCCGCGATGGGCCCGGCCGGCAAAGCCGAAGCCGGCCAAACTCGTCGTGGATATGGGGCGGTGCGACAGCAGCGCGGTCTGCACATTCTCGCGCACCGTCATCGAGGCGAAGGTGGCGGCGATCTGGAAGGTGCGGCCGACGCCCAGGCGCCAGACGCGGCGCGGCGCCAGGCCGGTGGTGTCGCGCCCCATCAGCCGGATGCGGCCGCCATCGGGCCGGATCTGGCCGTTCAGCATGTTGAAGCAGGTGCTCTTGCCGGCGCCGTTCGGGCCGATCAGGGCCAGGATCTCGCCGGCCTGCAGCGTGAAACCGACGCCGCGCACCGCCTGCACCCCGGCATAGGATTTGGCCAGGCCCTCGACCTGCAGCAGCGGCGGGCTCATTCCGCGGCCTCCATGGGGGATGCGGCGGCCGAAACCGAGGCGGCCCCCTTCCGCCGCCTTCCGCGGACCTCCTCGACGAAGCCGACCAGGCCCTTGGGGAAGGCCACGACCAGCAGCACGATGATGCCGCCCAGGATCAGCTTCGACAGGTCGGTCTGGCTGACCAGCCAGATCGCCAGCGCCTTGTAGACGATGGCGCCGACCACGGCGCCGGAGACGGTCTCGATGCCGCCCAGCAGCACCATCACCAGCCCGTCGATCGACACCGGGATGCCGAGATTGTCGGGGAAGACGCTGCCCTTGAGGAAGGCGAACATCGCCCCGGCCAGCCCGGCCATGGTGCCGGCGACCAGGAAGGCGACCCATTGCACCTTGGGCCGGCCGATGCCGATCGCCTCGGCCCGCTGGGGCGAATCCCTCACCCCGCGCAGGGCGTAGCCGAAGGGCGAGAAGGTCAGGATGCGCAATACGGCGATGCCGGCGGCGGCGACCGCCAGCGCCAGCCAGTAGAAGCCGGCAGGGCTGGAGGCCCAGGCGGACGGCCAGATTCCCAGCATGCCGTTGTCGCCGCCGGTGACCTCGACCCATTGGGTGGCGACCGACCAGGCGATCTGGGCGAAGGCCAGGGTCAGCATGGCGAAATAGACGCCGGACAGCCGCACGCAGAAGGCGCCGAACAGGGCGGCGCCCAGCAGCCCGAACAGCGGGCCGGCCAGCAGCGCCGCCTCCATCGGCAGCCCCAGCGCCTTGACCGCGAAGGCCGCGCCATAGGTGCCGAGGCCGAAATAGGCGGCATGGCCGAAGGAGGCGAGGCCGCCGGTGGTCATCAGGAACTGCAGGCTGGCGGCGAACAGGGCGAAGATCGCGATCTCGGTGGCGACGGTCAGGGCATA
Organism: Inquilinus sp. 2KB_23; assembly: GCF_052115705.1. Lineage (NCBI taxonomy): Bacteria > Pseudomonadati > Pseudomonadota > Alphaproteobacteria > Rhodospirillales > Rhodospirillaceae > Inquilinus > Inquilinus sp. 2KB_23. The sequence goes on from NZ_JBFRHF010000001.1 coordinate 260,189, forward strand.
GGCGCCGGCCACGGTCGGCAGCAGGGCGGCGGCCGCGACCACCACCAGCAGGACGATGCGCTCGGTTTTGCCGAAGGGCCGCCACGGCCGCAGGCCGATGCCGACGGTGGGCCGCGCCGCCGCCTCGGGCTTGCCCAGCAGGCCCCAGGGGCGGACCACCAGCACGCAGGCCATCACCAGGAACACCAGCACCAGCGAGATGGTGGGGAAGACCAGGATGCCGAAGGCGTTCAGCTCCGACACCAGCACCGCGGCGATGAACGCGCCGGGCACGCTGCCCAGGCCGCCGATCACCACCACGACGAAGACCTCGACGATGATGCGCAGATCCATGCCGTGGCTGACCGCGTCGCGCGGGATCTGCAGGGCGCCGCCCAGCCCGGCCAGGAAAACGCCGAGCGCGAAGACGCTGGTGAACAGCCATTTCTGGTTCACGCCGAGGGCGGCGACCATGTCGCGGTCCTGGGTCGCGGCCCGCACCAGCACGCCCCAGCGGGTGCGCCGGAACAAGAGCCACAGCAGGCCCAGCACCACGGGTCCGAGGATGATCAGGAACAGGTCGTACAGCGGCAGCGGCTGGCCGAAGACCTGCACCGCGCCGCGCAGCCCCGGCGCCCGCCGGCCGACCAGATCCTCCGGCCCCCAGATCAGGACCACGAGGTCCTCGACCATCAGGGTGACGCCGAAGGTGGCCAGCAGCTGGAACAGCTCCGGCGCGCGGTAGATCCGGCGCAGCAGCACGATCTCCAGCAGCGCGCCCAGCACCGCGACGGCCAAGGCGGCCAGCACCAGCGCGGCCCAGAAGCCGACCGCGCCGGACAGCCGCTCTGTCAGGGTGTAGGCGAGGTAGGCGCCCAGCATGTAGAAGGCGCCATGCGCGAAGTTCACGATCCGCGTCACGCCGAAGATGATCGACAGGCCCGACGCCACCAGGAACAGCGAAGCGGCGCTGGCGAGGCCGGTCAGGAACTGGGCGACGAGGAAATCCACCAAGCCTCTCCCGTTACTTGTTCTAGTCCCCCCTCCCCCTGCGGGWGGGGGTAGGGGGAGGGGGTTGCCGATGCGGGACTCCGGCGTTGCCGGTTTTAAATTGCTCTCGAGGTCGGACCATCCGAACGGTTCTCGCGGGCCCGAACCCCCTCCCCCTAGCCCCCTCCCGCGAGGGGAGGGGGGACAAGGAGGGCTATTCCGCTGGCCGCAGCTTGGCGACCTCGGCGTCGCTCGGCAGGTAGGCGGCGCCGTCGCGGTACTGGAAGTCGGTCATCACGCCCTTGCCGTCCTCGACCGCGGTCTTGCCGACGAAGGCGCCCAGGGTCGACTGGTGGTCGGATTTGCGGAAGGTGATCGGGCCGAACGGGCTGTCGAGGCCGATGCCCTCGGCCGCCGCGATCAGCTTGTCGGTGTCGGTCGACCCGGCCTTGGCCAGGATCGCCGCCGCCGCCTTCATCGTGGTGTAGCCGACGATCGAACCCAGGCGCGGATAGTCGTTGTACTTGGCCTGGTACGCCTTCAGGAACGCGTCATGCTCGGGGGTATGCAGCGCGTACCAGGGATAGCCGGTGACGATCCAGCCGGCCGGGGTCTCGTCCTTCAGCGGGTCGAGGTATTCCGGCTCGCCGGTCAGGAAGCTCACCACCGACCGGCCCTCGAACAGGCCGCGGGTGTTGCCCTCGCGCACGAACTTCACCAAATCGGCGCCGAAGGTGACGTTCAGGATGGCCTCGGGCTGGGCCGCGGCCAGGGCCTGGGTCACCGCGCCGGCGTCGATCTTGCCCTGCGGCGGCCACTGCTCGTTCACCCATTCGATGTCCGGGCGCTTGGCCGACAGCAGCTGCTTGAACACCGCCACGGCCGACTGGCCGTATTCGTAGTTCGGCGCCACCGTGGCCCAGCGCTTGGCCGGCAGCTTCGCCGCCTCTTCGGCCAGCATCGCCGCCTGCATGTAGTTCGACGGGCGCAGCCGGAAGGTGTAGCGGTTGCCGTTGGCCCAGGTGACGGCGTCGGTCAGCGGCTCGGCGGCCAGGAAGAACACCTTCTTCTGCTTGGCGAAATCCGACACGGCGAGGCCGATGTTGGAGAAGAAGGTGCCGGCCAGCATGGTGACGCCTTCGCTGGACACCAGCTCATTGGCGGCGGTCACGGCGTCGGCCGGCTTGCCGCCGTCGTCCTTGGAGACGACGACCAGCTTCTGCCCGTTCACCCCGCCGGCGGCGTTGATCTCCTCGATCGCCAGCTGCCAGCCCTTGCGGTAGGGCTCGGTGAAGGCCGGCAAAGCCGAATAGCTGTTGATCTCGCCGATCTTGATCTCCTGCGCCCCGGCGGCTGCCGGGGTGCCGAGGGCGGCGACCAGCGCCAGCGCCGCCGCCACGTGAAACCTTGCCTTCATCCCTGTCTCCTTCGTGTCCCGGTTGGGTGGGGCTGCCTTGTGGTTTGCCCGATTCAGCGCAGGCCGTCTTCGCCCTTGATCTCGCTCGTCTTCAGCCCGCCGACCCGGGGCAGGGGGCGGCCGCTGTCGGTCACCGCCACGGCGACCACGATCTCGCCGGCGCGCGGCGCATCGGCGATGCGCACCTCCATGCCGTCGAAATGGCTGCGGACATAGGCCGCGTCCTTGTGGCCCAGCGGGATGTCCAGCGCCACGCCGGGGCCGCCGCGCTTCTTCGAGGACGGGATCAGCGCCGCGCCCTTGCCCAGCACCTTGCGCACCGGGGTGCCCAGCTTCGGGTGCAGGATGGCGGCGGCGTGCTCCAGCTCGCCATTCTCGCCCACCGCCGCAGCCTTGCCGTAGCTCTCGGCGCGGGATCCCTCGATGCCCAGCGCCGCCACCGCCTTCGCGGCCAGCAACGCGCCCAGCTCCTCGCCGATCTCGAACAGCTCGGTCAGGTCGTCGACATAACGGCCGGCGAAGGGGTTCTCGATCACCGCCACCGCGGCGGCGCGGCGGGTCGGCGGGGTCACCGGCCGGCCCATCTCCGTCACGGTCTCCTCGACCACGGTGACGATCTTGCGGATCTTCGCGGTCATCGCAGCCCGTCCTCGCCCTTGATCTCGCTGGCCTTCAGCCCGCCGACGCGGGCGTGGACGCGGGCGCCGGTGGTCATCACCAGCACCAGCGCGATCTCGTCCGCCTTCGGCCCGTCGGGCACGCCGACCTCCATCGCGTCGAAATGGCTGCGGACATAGGAGGCGTCGATGTGGGTGACCGGCACGTCCAGCCGGGTGCCGGGGCCGCCGACCTTCTTGGCCGAGGCCACGATCGCCTTGGCGCCGCCCAGCGCCTCGCGCATGGCGTAGCCGCCAGGGACATGCCACAGCGCGCCGTGCTCCAGCTCGCCGGCGGCGCCGACGATGGCGCCCTTGCCGTAGCCCTGGATCGCCTTCGGGTCGCCGCCCAGCGCCTGGATCAGCTGCTGCGCCATGGCCAGGCCCAGCGGCTTCAGGTCGTCCATGAAGCCGGCGATCTCCTCGACATAGCGGCCGGCGAAGGGGTTGCGGATCACGGCGATGATCGCCCCCCGGCGCAGCGGCGTCGCGGCCGGCGGCCCGCCCTCGTGGAAGATCTCCTCGATGGTGACCAGGCGCTTGCGGATCTCGACCTCGGGCATGGATCAGGCTCTGTGCTGTGGATTTTGGGATTCCCGCTTTCGCGGGAATGACATCTGAGGGACGGGAAGCATATCCCCGCCCAACCCCACCGTCCGGGTCTCGCCGGCCAGGTGCAGGGCGGCGGCGCGGATCAGGCCGCGGGCGACCAGGTCCTCGGCCACGGCCGCGCCGGCCTCAAGGGCGGCGTCGATCTCGGCGGGGTGCAGCGGGCCGACGCCGCGGGTCACCGGGCGGTCGCCCAGGTCGCTGTCGGGCTGCAGGTCGCGGGCCGGCTGACGCAGGATGGCGGGATGGCCGGGCAGGTCGACGGCATTGGCGATCACCGTGGCCGCGGCATCGGCATCGGCGGCACCGACCGCCAGCACCGTCACCGCATCGGCGATGCCGAGCGAAAAGCTGCGGCCGCGCCAGCCGCTGGTGGCGATGCCGTGCAGCGCATCCTCGGCCGCCAGCGCCGTGGTGCCGAACAGGCCGGGCTTATCGGGCCGGTCGACCAGGCCGATGGTGAAGTGTTCGCCCGGCGCCAAGTGCAGGGCGATGTCGCCGCCATTGTTGACATAGGCGCGGTCCAGCGGTGCCGCCGCGACCATCGCCGCCAGCACGGCTTCGGCCACCGCACCGGCCACCGCGGCCATCGGGGTGATGAAGGTTTCGGCGGCGTAGGGGGCCACCGCGTCATGCATGCGGCGCGCGATCGGGCCCTGCAGCGGGGAGCGGCCGGGCCGGGCCGGCGCCCGCAGCGCCGGCAGCTCGTCGCACAGCTGGTCCAGCAGGCCGGTGAAGCGCCGCGCCGCCGCGGCGTAGGCGGCCTGCACCGCCGCTTCCGCCCCGGTCGCCTCGACGACCAGGTCGATCGGCCCGTCCTGCAGATGCAGGCGCCGCCCGTCGGACAGCAGCGCGATCTGCGGGATTCGGGCCATTGGCGGCCTCAGCCGTGCGACCGCTTCGCGCCCTGCGGCGCGAAGGGCCAGGGGTTGTCGCGATGGCCCGGCACCTGCCGTCGCGCCATGTCGACCCCGAGCGAGGAGATCGGGCGGACATGATCCATATGCCCCTCCAGCGCCTCATAGTCGGACAGGCGCAGGGTGAACTCGATCGGCGCCACCAGGGCCGGGGTGGGGACATAGCCGAAGGCGTTCTCCGGCACCCGGGTCACATCGACCATGAAGGTGATGCCGCCGCCCGGCCAGACATAGACCGGGGCGCCGCCGCAGGTGACATAGGTCAGCGCTTCCTTGACCGACCGGGTCAGCCGCACCGGGTTCTCGGTGACGCCGGACCGCAGCGACCCGCCGGCCCCACCCATGAACAGCACGGTGCACAGCGCCGGCTCGCAATTCTCCTCGATCCGCTCGATCGACTGCCGCAGCAGCGGCGGCAGCTCCTGCTGCACCGGCCGCAGCTCGTCGTCCAGCTTGTAATAGGCGAAATGCTCGCCGGTGGTGCTGACCATCAGCATGGTCAGGCCGGCCCGGGCCGTCTTGGGGTTGAACGGCCCCAGGATCGACAGCGGGTCGGAGATGTCGGTGCCGCCCCAGCCGGTGCCGGGCTGGGCCACCTGGAAATAGCGGCCGGGGGTGGAGCGCCGGCCCTTCATATTGATGCCGGTCTCGGCGATGCCCAGCAGCTTGCCGGCCTGGTGCTCCGACAGCACGCCGGTGATGTGGTCGTCGACCACCACCACCTCGTCGACCTTGCCCTGCCACTGCTTGGCGAACATGCCGATGGTGGCCGAGCCGCAGCCGACCCGCATCCGCTCTTCCGCCGCGCCGTTGACGATCGGCGGCCGGCCGGCCTGCACGATCACGGTGGCGCCGTCGTCGATGGTCAGCTCGACCGCGCGGCCGTTGCTCAGCTCCAGCAGCGTGTCGCAGGTGACGCGGCCTTCCTTCTTGCTGCCGCCGGTCAGGTGATGCACGCCGCCCAGCGACAGCATCTGCGACCCGTATTCGCCCGTGGTGACATGGCCGACCGGCTCGCCCTGCGCCCGCACCAAGCTGCGCTCCGGCCCCAGATGGCGGTCGGTGTCGATCTTCACCTTGACGCCGCAATAGCTGAAGATGCCCTCGGTCACCACGGTGACCATGTCGACGCCGTCGACCTCGGCCGAGACGATGAAGGGCGCCGGCTTGTAGTCGGGATAGGTGGTGCCGGCGCCGATCGCGGTGACGAAGGTTTCCGGCCCGCGCACCAGCTTGCCGTCCCAGTCGCTGGTGCGGGTGAACGGCACCACGCTGCCGCCCTGCGCCAGGGTGCGGTCCAGCACCACATGCGGGTCGACCCGGACCAGCGTGCCGTCATGGTTGGCATAGCGGTCGCAGGCCCCGGCGGCGCCGGGCTTGATGTAGCACATCACCGGGCAGGCATCGCAGCGGATGCGGCCGTCGGCAGTCTTGTCCGGGGCGGTCGGCTGGGACATGTCAGTCTCGATTCTGCTGTGCGGCCGCGGCGGCGCGCCCGGCGCCGAAGGGCGCGGCGCGGCTGGTCGCCCATGGTCCGCTGGGCCGGAGCTGCCCTGTCCGGAGATGCATGAAGGGATCTCCCTGGCCTGATCCTGTTCCGAAGAGCCCGTCGTTACCCGGCCGGCATTTCATTCGTATACAAACGATCTTCATCCGCTCAAGCGGACCTGTCAAGGCGGGAACGGCGTCCTATGGGGGAGGTCGGAATGTTGGGTTCGCGGAATCGCGAACCCAACCTACGGCTGCGGCACCAGCGCGATGCGGGTCTCGGCCGCGTCTTCCACGGCTGTGCGGCTGTACAGCAGCGGCACCTGCTCGCCGCGGGCCCACAGGGGCGCGAGGTCGCGGTAATGCGGCGAGCGCGGGTCGCCGGACTGGCCGGGGGTGTTGATGCAGGTGCTGCGGTCCCAGTCGCCGACATCCATGACAATGCGGACCGAGGCGCCGTTGGTGACCTGGAAGCTGTCCGGGCGATAGGCGGCGTGCATGACGGTGGAGGCGCCGCCGCCCTTGGCCAGCGGGCCGACATCCAGCTCGGCCTTCCGGTCCGGCGCCACGGTGCTGGCCGGATGCCCGAAATAGCCGTGATGCAGGTCGCCCCAGCGCCAGGCGGCGGGATCCGGCCCCAGCCGCCGCGCCGCATCCGCCCAGGCCGCGGCCAGGGTCTCCAGCAGCAGCGCGTCGCGCACCGCAGCGGGGTCGGCGCCGAAGCGCCCGTCCGGTTCCTCCAGCGCCGCCAGGATGCCGGCGACGTCGCCCGGCGCCAGCAGTTTGCGGATGGCGGGGTCGGGCACCACCAGGGCGAACAGCGCCGGCTTCAGGTGCTTGGTCCACCACAGCTCGAACAGAGCGGCGGCAGCGGAATCCGCCTCCAGCCGCGCGTCCCAGCCGCGCAGCAGGGCCAGGGCCGCGTCCCCCGACTCCAGCGGCGCCAGCAGCCGCAGCATCCGCCGCGCCGGCACCGACAGGGTGTCGGCCTGCAGGTCCTGCGCATCCGCCAGGCTGTGACGGTCCTGCCCGCCCAGCACCTCGCGGATGCGCACGGCGCGGCTGGCCTCCAGCCATTCGAAGCCGACCGGGCGCTGGTCATGCGGCCAGTCGGCCGGCAGGTTCAGCTCGTTGGCGGTGGCGACGAAGCCCTCGGGCGGGTCGATCCGCACCGGCATCAGCGCCGGGTCCATCATGCCGTCCCATTCATGGCTGCCGTCGCCCGGCACCGGCGCCAGGCCGTGCCAGTTCGGCCGCCGCGGCACATGGCCGGCCGGCAGCCAGGCGATGGTGCCCGAAATGTCGGCATAGACCTGGTTGACCGACGGCGTGCCCCAGCGCCGCATCGCCGCGCGGAAGCCGTCGATGTCCTGGGCGCGCATGCCGCTCAGGCTGGCGAGATAGGCGGCCGATCCGGGCTCGAACCACACCGACCGCACCGCCACGGCGCTGCGCCTGTTGGTATCGGCATGGACCACCGGCCCGTGCCGGGTGAAGCGCAGGGTCCGCGCCTGCTCCGCCGCACCCTTGACGGCAAAGCGTTCCTCGACCGCCCGCATCCGCTCCCAGCCCGCACCGTAGCGGTAGGAGTCGGGATCGTCCGGCCGGGTCTCGTAGAGATACACATCCTCCTGGTCGGCGCCGAAGATGGTCAGGCTGAAGGCGGCGGTGCCGTTGTGCCCCATCATGATGCCGGGCACGCAGGGTTCGCCGGCGCCGATCGCGTCGAAGCCCGGCGCGGTCAGGTGGACGAGGTAGCGCAGCGACGGCACGGCATGGGCACGGTGCGGGTCGGTGGCCAGCACCGGCCGGCCGGTGCTGGTGCGGCTGCCATGCACGGCCCAGTTGTTCGACCCGTCGGAGGATCCTTCCGCTTCGGGTGCCCGGAGCACCTCGCCCAGATCGGTGACCTCGCGCCACCGCCCGGCCTCATCCAGCGTCGCCGCCAGCCGTTCGGGCGGGAAGGTCACCGGCGCCATGGCCAGCCGGAACAGCTGCAGCGCGTCCGGCGGCACCGCCACGGGGTCGAAGCCGGGCACCGGCCCGACCGCCACCGGCGGCTCGATCGATTTGCGCAGCCGGTCGGTCGCGGCGTCGGCGCCGGCCAGCACATGGGCGCGGGCCAGCTCCGACAGCGCGTTGCGGGTCAGGCCGTGGCTGCGGATGCGGACGACATCCTCCGCCCGCCAGCGCGCCGGCTTTGTGCCGAAGATCCGGAACTCCTCCGGCAGCCGGTCCGGCTCGCGTTCGGTCAGGGCGACATAGGCGTTGATGCCGGCGGCGAAGCGGGTGCAGATCGCCTCCGCATCCTCGGCATAGGCGGCCCATTCCGCGACCATGTCGCCGCGGTAGAGGAAATGCCGGCAGGCGATGTCCTGGGCGAGGTAGCCGGGGCCGAAATCCGCCGCCAGCAGGCCCAGGCCGCGCTTGCGCCACAGGTCGATCTGCCACAGCCGGTCGCGGGCGGCGTTGAAGCCCTGCAGGAAGAACAGGTCGTCCAGGCTGGCCGCGGTCAGGTGCGGGATGCCCCAGCGGTCGACCAGGATTTCGGCCGGGGCGGCGAGGCCCGGGACGGTGATCGGATCAGTCATTCGTCCCGGGCTCCCCTCGACTACTCAGCGGCTTCCAGCAGCTTGCGGCCGGGCCAGGTGGCGGCTGCGGCCCGGCGGTACTGCGGCGGCAGGGTCAGCTCGGCGCCCAGCGCCTCGGCGGCATGCCAGCCCCAGCGCGGATCGTCCAGCACGGCGCGGGCCAGCGCTACCTGGTCGGCGTCGCCGCGGGCAATGATGTCCTCGGCCTGCTGCGCGTCGACGATCAGCCCGACCGCGCGGGTCACCAGGCCGCTCTTCTGCCGGATTTCGCGTGCGAACGGCACCTGGTAGCCGGGAGCGACCGGGATGCGGGCATGCGAGGCATTGCCGCCCGACGAGGCGCAGATGAAGTCGAAACCAAGGGCCTTCAACTCGACCGCCAGCACCGCGGCATCCCCGACCTCGAAGCCGCCCTCGACCCATTCCGAGGCGCTGACGCGGACGCCCAGAGCGATGCCTGCGGGGACCGCATCGCGAACCGCACGCGCCACCGCCAGCGGGAAGGCGCGTCGGCGTTCGGCATCGCCGCCCCAGCGATCATCACGCCGGTTCGACAGCGGCGACAGGAAGCTGTGCAGCAGATAGCCATGCGCCATGTGCAGCTCGATGGCGTCGAAGCCCAGCCGCACGGCGCGGCGGGCGGCGGCGACGAAGGCGGCGGTGACCCGCTCCAGCCCGGCCTCGTCCAGCGCCTCCGGCGTGTGCCAGCCTTCGCTGAAGGGCAGGGCGGAGGGGCCGACGGTCGGCCAGGGATCCTCGGCGGGGCCCAGGGCGCGGCCGCCCTCCCAGGGGCGCTGCGACGACGCCTTGCGCCCGGCATGGCCGAGCTGGATGCCGAAGCGGGTGCCGGGCAGGGCGACGCCGCGGGCGGCGGCCAGGCCGCGGGCGATGGCGCGTTCGTTGGCATCGGAATAGAGGCCGAGGCAGCCATGGGTGATGCGGCCCCGGCGCTCGACGCCGGTCGCCTCCAACACCACCAGCGCGGCGCCGGACATGGCGAGAGTCATCCAATGCTGCAGGTGCCAGTCGGTGGCGCTGCCGTCATCGGCGGAATACTGGCACATCGGCGCCACCACGATCCGGTTGGGCAGCGGCACCGGGCCGAGGGCGAGCGGGGAGAACAGCGCGGAGGCGGTCATGAGGGGCGCTCGATCGGTTGCGGACGGGATGCGGTGACCTTCGGCGGCGTCACCGGATGATATGTCAGATCTTTATGTCCGCACCTGTTACGGATGCAATGCAGGTCCGACCGGACCGCTCAGTTGGGCATTGCCTGCAAGGCCGGGCCCTGCGGGCCGAAGGCGCGCAGGAAGGTGCGCACGGCGTTGGCGACGCCGACGTCGATCTCGGCATCCGCCGGCTTGGTCCCGAGCATGTGGGAGATGTGGAAATCGGCATGGATCAGGGCCAGGAACTGGCGCGCCGCCAGGTCCGGGTCCTCGACCTGCAGGTGGCCGGCATGGGCCAGCTTGGCGAAGCGGGCGGCGAGCGCGGCCCAGGCGGTGCCCGGCCCGTGCTCGCGCCAGGCCGTGAACAGCGCCGGATAGCGCTCGCCTTCGCCCTGGATCAGCTTGCGCAATGCCGCGCCGTCGCGGTTGTACAGGCAGTCGCGCACCATCCGCCCGGCGAAGGCGGTCAGCTCCGCCCCGAGCTCCCGGGGCTGGTCGGGAAAGGTGGTGAGGGTGGCGAACAGGCCGGCGTTGCAGCGCTCGGTCATCTCCCGCACCACGGCGACGAACAGCGCTTCCTTGTCGCCGTGATGGTTGTAGACGGTCTGGCGCGACACTCCGGCCTCGGACGCGATCACGTCGATGCTGGCGCCGGTGAAGCCGTCGCGGCAGAACACCATGGCCGCCGCGTCCAGCACCGAATTGTGCTTGGCGTACTGGCCGCGCCGGGGGGACGCCGGCCGCTCGATGTCATCCGCGATCCGCATGTCCCCAAGATAGGGGGTCTTGACGAATTGGACAATACTGTCCAATCTTTTGGACAGAGAGTCGCAACGGCCGCTCGCAGAGGCGGCTTGCGCTCCCCATATGGTCATCCTCCCGCCCGGGAAGAAGCTCCCTCCGCCGGCAACCCGATTTCCGGAAGCGTCCGCCATGCCCTCCAAGTTGCTTCGCAACGCGATCGTCCTCGGCCTGCTGACGGCCATGGGCCCGTTCGCGATCGACATGTACCTGCCGGCGCTGCCCGAGATCGGGCGCAGCCTGTCGGCCGACACCAGCATGGTGCAGGCCAGCCTGATGGCGTTCTTCATCTCGCTCGGCGCCGGCCAGCTGATCTACGGGCCGCTGTCCGACATGCTCGGCCGCAAGCTGCCGCTGTATTTCGGCCTGGCCGTGTTCCTGGTTGGCAGCATCGGCTGCGCCTTCGCGCCGGACATCGACACGCTGATCGCCTTCCGCTTCCTGCAGGGCCTGGGCGCCTGCGCCGGCATGGTGATCCCGCGCGCCGTGGTGCGCGACCTGCACACCGGTACCGAGGCGGCGCGGCTGATGTCGCTGCTGATGCTGGTGTTCAGCGTGTCGCCGATCCTGGCGCCGCTGGCCGGCAGCTTCGTGATCGAAGCGGCGGGCTGGCGCGGCGTGTTCTGGGTGGTGACCGTGCTGGCGGCGCTCGGCATCCTGCTGATGGCGCTGTTCCTGGGCGAGACCCGGCCGCGCGAGCACCGGGTGGACAGCAGCATCGGCGGCGCGCTGTCGGCCTACGGCGCCCTGCTGACCGATTGGAAGTTCCTCGGCCTGACCTTCATCGGCGCCTTCGGCATCGCCAGCTTCTTCGCCTACCTCGCCAACTCCTCCTTCGTGCTGATCGAGCATTACGGCCTGTCGCCGCGGCTCTACAGCGTGTTCTTCTCGATCAACGCGGTGTCGTTCATCGGCGTGTCGCAGACCACCGGCTGGCTGGCCTCGCGCTTCGGCCTCGACCGCATCGTCCGGGTCGCGGTCAGCGGCTATGCCTTCGCCATGGCGGTGCTGCTGATCGTCACCCTTGCCGGGGTCGACCGGCTGGACGTGCTGGCCGCGCTGCTGTTCGTCGGCTACGGCTTCCTCGGCCTGGTGATCCCGACCACCGCGGTGCTGTCGATGGAGGAGCACGGCGCCATCGCCGGCACCGCCTCGGCCCTGATGGGCACGCTGCAATTCGTCACCGGCGCCCTGGTCATCGCCGCGGTCGGCCCGTTCTTCGACGGCACCTCGCTGCCGATGGTGGTGGGCATCGCCGGCTGCGCCGTCATCGCCTTCGTCCTGACCCAGATGACCCTGGGCCGGAGTCGCCCGGTCGAAGTCCCGGCGGAGTAACCGGCTTCTGCACCTGCGCCCCGGCTTCGAGCCGGGGCGCAGCCGCGTCAGGCGTTGGTGCCGCCGTCGACCGCGATCGACGCACCGGTGATCCAGCGCCCGCCCTCGCCGGCGAGATGGGCGACCATGGCGGCGATGTCGGACGACTCGCCGTAATGGCCCAGCGCGATGCCCTGGCGCTGGCTCTCGGCGCCGGGGCCGTCGGCCGGGTTCATGTCGGTGTCGGTCGGCCCCGGATGGATCACATTGGCGGTGATGCCACGCGGGCCCAGGTCGCGCGCCAGGCCGCGGGTCAGGCCGGTCACCGCCGCCTTGGTCATGATGTAGAGCGTCATGTTCGCCTCGCCGGCATAGTCGGCGAGGCAGGAGCCGATCGAGATGATCCGCCCGCCCTTGCCCAGGTGCCGCGCCGCCGCCTGCGACGCCAGGAAGACCGACCGGACATGGATCGCCAGGGTGCGGTCCAGCTCCGCCTCGCTGACCTCCTCGATCGGGCCATAGGGGAAGACGCCGGCATTGTTGACCAGGATGTCGATGCGGCCGAACTCCGCCACCGTCCGCTCCACCGCCGCCTGCACCGCCTTGCCGTCGCTGGCGTCGGCCGCGATCGCCAGGGCGCGCCGGCCCCCTGCCTCGATCCGCCCGGCCACGGCCTGCGCCTTGTCGGGCGAGGCGCTGTAGGTCAGCACCACATCGGCGCCGTCCTGGGCCAGCCGCTCCGCGATCGCGGCGCCCATGCCGCGGCTGCCGCCGGTGACCAGGGCGACCTTTCCGCCAAGTCCGGACATCGGGGATCTCCATTTATGTGTTGAATGATACATAAATCGATAACCCGCTTGCCGCCGGCTGTCCAGCCAATTATGTATTGGTTGACACAGAAAGGAACCGACGATGGCCGAACGGGGCCGTCCCCGCCGCTTCGATCGGACCGCCGCCCTGCGCCGGGCGATGGAGGTGTTCTGGGCGCGCGGCTATGAGGGCACGGCAATGACCGACCTGACCGCGGCGATGGGCATCGCTTCGCCCAGCCTCTACGCCGCCTTCGGGTGCAAGGAGGCGCTGTTCCGCGAGGCGCTCGAGCTGTACGAGGCCGGCGAGGGCGGGGTGGCGGCGCGGGCGCTGGAGACCGAGCCGACGGCGCGCCGGGCGGTCGAGGCGATGCTGCGCGACAACGCCACCGCCTACACGGCACCGGGCAAGCCGCCGGGCTGCATGATCGTGCTGGCCTCGGCCGTCGGCGTCCCGGCCAGCCCGGAGATCCGCGACTATCTCCAGGAATCCGGGCGGCAATCGGTGGTGCGGCTGAAGGCGCGGCTAGACCGCGGCATCGCCGAGGGCGACGTGCCGGCCGGGGCCGACACCCTGGCCGTCGCCAATTTCTACGCCACCGTGCTGAACGGCCTGACCATCCAGGCCCGCAACGGCGCCGATTGCCCGGCGCTGCACGCCGTGGTCGACAGCGCCATGGCCGGCTGGACCGCGCTGGTGACGCCGCGGGGGTAGGGGCGCGCGGCTTCTTTCAATCGCGATTGGGAGAAGGCGAAGCCGACGAAGCAATCCATGGCGCCGCCTGGCATGGATTGCTTCGCTGCGCTCGCAATGACGGAGATAGGACGCGCATCCCCGGTTGACAGCATATCGACATTATGTCGACAATTTGTATCTAACAAATCTCCGGACAGGGGCGGCATGGCGCGAAACGGAACGACGGGGCGTGGCCCCGCCGGCACTGCGGGCAAGCCGCGCGGCGTCGGCGCCGTCGTGTCCTCCGCCCATCTCGCCGCGGGTGCGTCCCCGGCGCTGTCCGAGCTGGAATTCGGGCTGATCCTGGCGTCCCACGCCTTCTCGCGCTGGCTGGTGCGCTGCATGGCGGCGGCCGGAGTGCCCGGCCTGTCCGCGATCGAGGTCATGATCCTGCATTCGGTGCGGCATCGCGACCGGGCCAAGACCCTGGCCGATCTCTGCCTCGTGCTCGACATCCAGGACACCCATGTCGCCACCTACGCCATCCGCAAGCTGGCGGCCGCCGGGCTGGTCGCCACCGGCCGCGCCGGCAAGGAGAAGCTGATCCGGATCACCGAGGCCGGCCGCGCCGCCTGCGACCGCTACGCCGAGATCCGCGAGCGGCTGCTGGTGAACGCGACCGTCTCGACCGGCCCGGCGGAGGAGCTGCTGTCGCAGATGGGAGCCCAGCTGCGCGCCCTGTCCGGCTATTACGAGCAGGCCGCGCGCGCGGCGACCACGCTGTGACCGGCCTGGCCGGGACCCTCGACGTGCCGCAGGCTAATGCTGGTGCCGACGGCGCCTTGTTGTCGGTGCGCGACCTCACCGTCAGCTTCGAGACCGGGCAGGGGCCGTTCACCGCGGTGCGGTCGCTCGGCTTCGACCTGGCGCCCGGCCGCACGCTGGCCATCGTCGGCGAATCGGGGTCGGGCAAGTCGGTGACCGCGCTGTCGATCATGCGGCTGGTCGAAAGCGTCAACGGCCGGATCGAAGGCGGGTCGATCCGGTTCCGGCCGGACGATGGCGTCCCGATCGACCTGGCGCGGGCCTCCGACGCCCGGCTGCGGCAGATCCGCGGCAACGACATCGCCATGATCTTCCAGGAGCCGATGACGTCGCTGAACCCGGTGTTCACCGTCGGCAACCAGATCGCCGAGGCGCTGATCCTGCACCAGGGCCTGAGCGTCCGCGAGGCGCGGCGGGCGGCGGAGGCGCTGCTGCGCCGGGTGCGGCTGCCGGACGCCGCGGCGATGCTGGACCGCTATCCGCACCAGCTGTCGGGCGGCATGCGCCAGCGGGTGATGATCGCCATGGCGCTGTGCTGCCGTCCGAAGCTGCTGATCGCCGACGAGCCGACCACGGCGCTGGATGTCACCATCCAGGCCCAGATCCTGACCCTGATCCGCGAGCTGCAGCAGGATCTCGGCATGTCCGTGCTGTTCATCACCCACGACATGGGGGTGGTGGCGGAGATGGCGGACGAGGTGCTGGTGATGTGGCAGGGGCGCAAGGTCGAGCAGGCCCCGGTGCGCGAGATCTTCCGGGCGCCGCAGCACCCCTACACCCGCGCCCTGCTGTCGGCGGTGCCGCGGCTGGGCAGCATGACCGGCGAAGCCCTGCCCCGGCGCGTGCCGCTGATCGTGATGGAGGGCGACGCCCCCCGCGGCGTCGGCGAGGCGCGGGTCCAGGACACCGCCGACTATGCGACGCCGCTGCTGTCGGTCGACCGGCTGTCGACCTGGTTCGATCTGAAGAAGAACCTGTTCGGCCGGCCCACCCATCGCTGCCACGCGGTGCAGCAGGTCAGCTTCGAGGTCTATCCCGGCGAGACGCTGGCGCTGGTCGGCGAATCCGGCAGCGGCAAGTCGACCATCGGCAAGACCCTGCAGCAGCTGGTGGCGCCGACCAGCGGGTCCATCCGCTTCGAAGGCCAGGACATCCTGGCGATGGGGGCGGCGGACCGGCGCCGGCTGCGCCAGAAGATCCAGTACGTGTTCCAGGACCCCTTCGCCGCGCTCGATCCGCGCAAACGGGTCGGGTTCTCGATCGCCGAGCCGATCGTCACCCATGGGCTGGCGACGGACCGCGCGGCGGTGACCCGGCGGGTGCACGAGCTGATGGAGCGGGTCGGGCTGCCGGCGGCGCGGGCCGGGCGCTACCCGCACGAGTTCTCCGGCGGCCAGCGCCAGCGCATCTGCATCGCCCGGGCGCTCGCCAGCGACCCCCGGCTGATCATCGCCGACGAATCGGTCTCGGCCCTCGACGTCTCGATCCAGGCCCAGATCGTCGACCTGCTGATGGAGCTGCAGGCGCAGCAGCGCCTGTCCTACCTGTTCATCACCCACGACATGGCGGTGGTGGAGAAGATCAGCCACCGCGTCGCAGTGCTGTATCTCGGCCAGATCGTCGAGATCGGGCCGCGCCGGGCGGTGTTCGAGACGCCGCGGCACCCCTACACCAAGCGGCTGCTGGCGGCGGTGCCGGTGGCCGACCCCGAACGGACGGCGCCGCGCGCGGTGCCGGAGGGCGAAATCCCCAGCTCGACCCGCGCGGTCGGCGACGAGCCGCCGGTCCTGCGGCTGCGGCCGGTCGGCCCGGACCATTTCGCGGCGATCGAAGCTTGAGCCGCAAACACAACAAGCAGACAGGGAAGGCGAACATGCGCAACGGATCCATCGGAAGACATGCCCTCGGATTGGCGCTCGCGGCGGCGCTGCTGCCGGCCGCGGCGTCCCAGGCCCAGGCGGCGGGAACGCTGACCGTCTCCCTGCGGCAGGACCCCGGCAGCTGGGACCCGATCGACACCTTCCTGGTGGCCTGGGGGTCGGTCGGCAGCCAGATCTTCGACGGGCTGGTGATGCGCGGGCCGGACCTCAAGCTGGTGCCCGGCCTGGCGACGAGCTGGGAGTTCCTGGACAATTCCAGCCGCATCCGCTTCCACCTACGCCAGGGCGTGACCTTCCAGAACGGCGAGGTCTTCGACGCGGCGGCGGTGAAGTTCACCTTCGACCGGCTGCTCGGGCCTGAGGGCGCCAAAGGGCCGCAGCAGTCGAACTACAACTCGATCGACCATGTCGCGGTGGTCGATGCCGCGACCGTCGACTTCGTGATGAAGCGGCCGGACCCGGTGCTGCTGACCAAGCTGGCCGGCTACGGCGCCATGATCGTGCCGCCGAAATACATCGCGGAGAACGGTGACGACGTCTTCAACGCCAGCCCGATCGGCACCGGCCCATTCAAGGTCGTGGCCTATGAGCCGAAGGTCAGCCTGACCCTGGAGGCCAACCCCGCCTACTGGGGCGGCGCGCCGAAGCTCGACAAGCTGGTCTATCGCTTCATCACCGAATCCTCGACCCAGATCGCCGAGCTGCAGGCCGGCCGCATCGACATCGCCATGCGGGTCGAGGTCTCGCAGGTGCCGGTGGTCGAGCAGGATGCGAAGCTGCGGATCGAAAGCGTGCCGGGCCCGACCGTCTTCGCCATGCGCTTCAACACCAAATCCGGCCCGACGGCGCAGGAGGCGGTGCGCAAGGCCATCATCATGGCGGTCGACCGCGACACCATCGTCAAGACCGTGCTGGCCGGCCAGGCCGAGCCGATCGTCAGCTTCCAGAGCCGGCTGTCCTTCGGCTATCCCCCGGACCTCAAGCCGCTGCCCTTCGACCCGGCGGGGGCCAAGGCGCTGCTGGCCCAGGCGGGGGTGCGGCCGGGCACGCCGCTGCAGCTGGACTTCCCGGGCAACAACGCCACCCAGCGCGAGGTGCTGCAGGCGGTGGCCGGCTACCTCCAGATCGTCGGCTTCAAGGCCACGCTGAAGCCGTACGAGGTCAACGTCTTCCTCAACGACATCGTGCCGGGCGGCAAGACCGGGGACCTGTTCCAGGAAGGCTGGGGCGGCTGGACCTTCGACTACGACAACACCGCCTACCTGATGTACCACACCGGCGAGAAGTGGAATCCCTACGACAGCATCCCGGAGCTCGACGCGATGCTGGAGGCGCAGCGCAAGACCTACGACCCGGCCGAGCGCGAGAAGACGCTGCAGCAGGTCGCGGGCTACGTCGCCGACAAGGCGATGGAGCTGCCGCTCTACAACCTCAACACCATCTACGGCGTCAACCGCCGGGTGCAGAACGTGCAGCTGCCCTCCGACGAGCGCCTGCGCTTCGTCGACGCGACCGTCGAATGACCGGCGGGGCCGTTATTTCTCTAGTCCCCCCTCCCCTTGCGGGAGGGGGGCAGGGGGAGGGGGTTGTCGATGACAAGCACCCAAGCCAACCAATCCCTGACCGATCGATCGGTCAATTCTTATCCCTCGCCGGTTTCGGCGACGCGAACCCCCTCCCCCTAACCCCCTCCCGCGAGGGGAGGGGGGACTCAGGTCCATCGGGCTGGCCCATCCCTTCTCACGAAGGCCGCCGTCCATGATCGTCTTCATCGCCCGGCGGGTGGCGCTCGCCGTCTTCGTCGTGCTGGTGGTCACCCTGCTGGTGTCCTGGGCGATCCGGCTGACCGGCGACCCCGCCATCATGCTGGCCCAGGGCGCCGGCAGCGTCACCGAGGAGGACCTGCAGCGCATCCGCATCGCCCTCGGCCTCGACCGGCCGTTCCTGGTGCAGTATCTCGGCTTCCTCAAGGGCCTGGTGACCGGCGATTTCGGCCGCAGCTTCCTCGGCGGCACGCCGGTGTCGCTGCTGGTCGGCCGGGCCCTGCCGGCGACGCTGCTGCTGGCCTTCGTCTCGCTGGCGGCCTCGATCCTGGTGTCGATCCCGCTCGGCATCCACGCCGCCGTGCACAGGGGCAAAGCGGTGGACCAGCTGATCCGGATCCTGTCGCTGGTCGGGCTGTCCTTCCCCAATTTCTGGCTGGCGATCATGATGGTGCTGGTGTTCTCCATCGGCCTCGGCTGGCTGCCGCCGAGCGGGATGGAGGACGCGTCCAGCCTGGTGATGCCGGCCGCGACCATGGCGGTGATCCTGACCGCGACCAATGTCCGGCTGGTGCGCACCGCGATGCTGGAGACGCTGTCGGCGCAGTACATCATGGTGGCCCGCAGCAAGGGCCTGCGCGAACGGGTGGTGCTGTACAAGCATGCGCTGCGCAACTGCGCCATCCCGCTGATCACCTATATCGGGCTGCAATTCGGCGGGCTGGTCGGCGGCATCGTGGTGGTCGAACAGGTCTTCGCCTGGCCCGGCATGGGGTCGCTGGCCTTCGACGCCATCGCCGCCCGCGACTATCCGGTGCTGCAGGCGGTGATCACCGTGCTGGCGATCCTGATCGTCGTGATCAATCTCGCGGTCGACATCGCCTACGGGCTGGTCGACCCGCGCATCCGCGCCGGGGTGTCGTGATGGCGGTGATCGAGGACCGCCGCCCCTGGTCGCGGCGGCTGCGCAACCTGGAGTTCATCCTCGGCGCCGCGCTGACCGGGGTGATGGTGCTGGCGGTGCTGTGCGCCGGCCTCTTGTTCCCCGACGGCGGCGAGGGCTTCGACCTGACCGCCCGCCTGCTGCCGCCGTTCCACAGCTGGGCCCATCCCCTGGGCACCGACCCGGTCGGCCGCGACGTGCTGGCCCGGGTGGTGACGGGCGGCGGCATCTCGCTGACCGTCGGCTTCCTCTCGGTGGCCGGCGCGGTGGTGATCGGCACCATCGTCGGCCTCGTCGCCGGCTACTACCGCGGCGTCTGGGACCTGATCCTGATGCGCTGCGCCGACGTCCAGCTGGCGCTGCCCTTCATCCTGATCGCCATCACCTTCATCGCCATCCTCGGCAGCGGCCTGGGCAACCTGATCTTCTTCATGGTGATCTCGCAATGGGTGCAGTACGCCCGGGTCGTCCGGGGCTCGGTGCTGTCGCTGCGCGACCGCGAATTCGTGCAGGCGGCGACGGCGATCGGCGTGCGCGACCACCGCATCATCCTCGACCACCTGCTGCCCAATGTGCTGGGGCCGATCGTCATTCTGATGACGCTGAACGTGGCCAACAACATCCTGCTGGAAAGCAGCCTGACCTTCCTCGGCCTCGGCGTCGACCCGCTGATCCCCAGCTGGGGCGGCATGCTGGCCGACGGCCGCACCTATCTGCAGACCGCCTGGTGGATCAGCGTGTTCCCCGGGCTCGCCATCATGCTCACCGTGCTGGGCCTCAACCTGCTGGGCGACTGGCTGCGCGACGTGCTCGACCCGACCGGAAAGATCTGACCATGACCGTCCTGCTCGACCGTGCCGTGCCGCGGAGCCTCGATGCCATCGTCCGCGATCTCTCCCAGGATCACCGCGGCGCCCTGGTCGAGGCTTGGCTGTTCGAGGGCGAGGCGGCGCGCCGCGAGGCCGAGACCGCCCTGGCCGCTGCCGGCGTCTCGGCCCGGCTGCGCAGCGCCTACAAGCCGCTGCTGCATGCCTTCCTGGAGGAGATCGACACCTCGGGCCTGGCGGCGGTGACCATCCGCCACCCGGTGCATCCCGCGGCCGCGCCCGACCGCTTCACGCTGGAGGCCTATCCGCTGGCGCCGCTGCTGGAGGGCGTCGACCTGCGCTTCGAGCCTGGCGATGCCGAGCTGTCCTACCGCGCGACGCTGTCCTACCGCGACGGCCGCACCTTGGAGACAGCGATCTTCGCGCCCAACCACCTGGCGATGGACCATCTCGACACCGCCACGCTGTCGCCGACCGGCTGGCTGCGCGTCACCGGCCGGCCCGGCGGCCTGCCGGACCTCGACCAGCGCATCGAGACCGAGGTCGAGGCGCTGTTCCGGGCGGTGGTCGACATGGTCCGGGCCCATCCCTGGGGGGCGCAGGAGCCCTATTTCGAGCGCCTGTCGATCGTGGTCGAGACGCCGGCGCTCGAACGCGAACTGCCCTTCCATGAGGAGGCGGTCAGCCTGCACGAGGCGCTGCACGAGGACCTCTACTTCTCGCTGCTCGAGCTGTTCCAGCGCCAGTCCGGCCGCCCGGTCGGCGACCGCGGCCTGCAGCCCGGCCAGATCGTGCCGGAGATCCGGGCGGCGGCCGGGGAGCCGCGGGTGCGGGTCGAGGCCGTGCCCTTCGGCGATCTCGCCGATGAGGCCGGGGCCTGGGCGCCGCAGCCGCTGGACGGCGCGGCGGCGCCGATCTCGATCGAGCAGGCGCATCGCGAGCTGGCGGCGCTGGGCGGCGAGCCGATCCTGGCCCGGTCGCGCCAGGGGCGGGCGGTGCCGGGGATCATCCGCCCGGGGTCCCGCCCGGCGGTGCTGGTCACCGGCGGCCAGCACGCCAACGAGACCACCGGCCCGGTCGGCGCCCTGCGCGCCGCGCAGCGGCTGCTGCAGGAACCGGCGGTACATCTGGCGCTGATCCCGCTGGAGAATCCCGACGGCTACGCCCTGCATGAACGGCTGTGCCGGGACAATCCGCGGCACATGCACCATGCCGCGCGCTACACCGCGATGGGCGACGATCTGGAGTACCGCACCGGCGAGGGGCTGTACGAGCGCGCGGCGCGGCAGGAGGCGGTGGAGCGGACGGGTGCGCAACTGCACGTCAACCTGCACGGCTATCCCGCACATGAATGGACCCGGCCCTTCACCGGCTACCTGCCGCGTGGCTTCGCGATGTGGACCATCCCGAAGGGCTTCTTCCTGATCCTGCGCCACCATCCGGACTGGGCGGAGCCGGGCATGGCGCTGATCCAGGCGGTGACCCGCCGGCTGGCGCGGATCGCGCCGCTCTTGGAGCTGAACCGGATGCAGCTGGCCGCCTACGGCGCCCATGCCGGGGCGGGGCCGTTCACCGTGGTCAACGGCATCCCCTGCATGATCGGGCCGGACGAGTGCAGCCGGGTGCCGTTGACCCTGATCACCGAATACCCCGACGAAACCATCTACGGCGACCGCTTCGCCCTCGGCCACACCGTGCAGATGGAGACGGTGCTGGCGGCGGTGGAGCACCATGCGGGGCTCATCGCCTGAGGCAAGTTGCATGGCCTCTCCCGCCCCCTCAATCGTCATTGCGAGGAGGCGAAGCCGACGAAGCAATCCATGGCGCCGCCTGGCATGGATTGCTTCGCTGCGCTCGCAATGACGATGGGGGAAGAGGCCGCGCCAGGAGGCAGGCCTCAGCTCCGGCTGATCGACACCCCGCCATCGACCAGCAGCGCCGTCCCGGTGGTGAAGCTGGAGGCGTCGGAGGCGAGGTACAGCACCGACCGCGCCATCTCCTCCGGGCTGGCGATGCGCTTCATCGGGTAGAGGCCCTTGATGAAGTCGCGCGCCTCCTGCGTGCCTGCGAAGACCTCGTACATCGGGGTCTCGGTCGCGCCCGGCAGCAGCGCGTTGACGCGGATGCCCTGGGCGCCGAATTCCACCGCCAGCGCCTGGGTCAGGCCGATCAGCCCGGACTTGCTGGCGGCATAGGCGGCCACGCCGGGAAAGCCCACGGTGTGGCCGACGAAGCTGGAGGTGAAGATCACCGACCCGCCGCCGCGCCGCAGCATCGCCGGGATCTGGTGGCGGACGGCCAGGAAGGCGCTGGTCAGGTTGGTCTCGACCGTCTCGCGCCATGCCTCCGGCGTCACCTCCGGGGTCGGCGCCATCGGCCCGACCATCCCGGCGTTGTTGAAGGCGATGTCGAGGCCGCCGAAGCGGGTCTCGGCCGTCTCCACCAGCCCCTGGGCGAAGCCTTCGTGGGTGACGTCCCCGGCCAGGGCGACCGCCTGGCCGCCGGCCGCGGCGATCTCCCCGACCAGGGTGTCAAGCGGTTCGCGGCGGCGGGCGCCGAGCACCAGGCTGGCGCCCTCGCGGGCGAACAGCAGCGCGGTGGCGCGCCCGATGCCGGAGCTGGCCCCGGCGATGATGGCGATCTTCCCGGCCAATGCGGTCATGTCGCGGTCCCTTCATGATACGATTCCATGCCGTCCTGCGGCATCGGTCGGGATGGAGACTGAAGGGGTTTCGCGGCGGCGGAACCTCGGTCCTTGCCGCGCAATCCGGGTCGGCAGGGCTGCTCCTTGGTAGTGAGCTTCCCTCCCAAGGGATGGTGTTCTGGCCTGCAACTGGTTGCAGATTGCTATCATCCGCCGGATTTGGCAGGATGGTCCCAACCAGACCCTGTGGAGGAGCGACGCCATGAAGCTGTACCTCACCCCAAACGCGTGCAGCCTTGCCGACCACATCGCGCTGCATGAGGCCGGCTTTGACTTCGACCGCATCCGCGTCGACATCCCGACCCGGCGGACCG
The DNA here is from genome assembly GCF_052115705.1 of Inquilinus sp. 2KB_23. NCBI lineage: Bacteria > Pseudomonadati > Pseudomonadota > Alphaproteobacteria > Rhodospirillales > Rhodospirillaceae > Inquilinus > Inquilinus sp. 2KB_23. Next base: position 282,861 of record NZ_JBFRHF010000001.1, read on the forward strand.
AGAGCGGCGACGACTTCACCCAGATCAACCCCAAGGGCTATGTCCCGGCCCTGGTGCTCGACGACGGCGCGGTGCTGACCGAGAACGTGGCGATCCTGAGCTGGATCGCGGACCGTGCGCCGCAGCTGGCGCCGGGCGGCGAGCTGGGCCGCATCCGGCTGGTCGAGACCCTCGCCTTCATCGGCAGCGAGCTGCACAAGCTGCTGATCCGGTCGATCTTTCCGACCAGCGACGCCGAGAAGGCGGCAGTCGACGAGGTGATCGCGCTGCGGCTCGGCGTCATCGCCGGCCAGATGCAGGGCGACTACCTGTTCGGCGACCAGGCCGGCGTCGCCGACGCCTATCTCTACGTGATGCTGCGCTGGGCCGGGGCGCTGGGGCTGCCGGTGCCGGAGCCGCTGCCGGCCTTCGTCGAACGGATGGCGGCGCGGCCGGCGGTGCAGCAGGCGCTGCGCCATGAGGGCCTGGCCTGACCGGATCCGAAGCGCTTACGCCACACAAGGAGGACGCTGCGGTCCGTGCTACGCTGCCGCTGGAAATTTCAGCGAGGCGTGGATGAAATGGACCGGGCTCGTCTGCCTGGGCGTCGTGGCCCTGAGCCCCCTGGCCGGGTTCGCCCAGCCCTATGAGACGGCCGACGATGTCGGCGAGATCGTCAAGGACCCCGGGGGGCAATCCGTGACGCTGGCGATCAGCGGGCGCGACGGCGACAAGGATTCTGTCAGCTTCCGCTGCAGCTTGGCCGACCAGTCGGTCACCGTGGTGTTCGGCTTCGGTCGCAGCGACAGCGACGGCGACGACGTCGTGGCGCCCGTCGGATACCTCACCATCAACCAGAACCGCGAACGCATCACCCTGACCAAGGGTGATGCCCCCAACTCCGTCATCCTGCCCGCCCGGCAATCCGCGAAGCTGTTCGACTCGGCGAAGCTCGGCCGGCCCTTCCGGCTGGAGCGCTATGACGGGGCGGTCCAGGAATACCAGCTGGACGCCTTCGCCCAGGCCTTCGCCGATCTCGACACCCAGTGCAAGGGCCCGGCGAACTGATGGGTGGCGGCAGCCCTGCGGGGGCCGCCGGAGCTATGGCAGGTCGCCGCCGTCGACCCCCAGGACCTGCCCGTTGACATAGGATCCGCCGTCGCCGGCCAGGAACAGCACCACGGCGGCGACCTCCGCCGGCGTGCCGGTCCGCCGCATCGGGTAGGGGGCGACGAGCTGTTCCGTCGTCACCTTCCAGTCGCGCCGCACCCGCTCCAGCATCGGGCTTTCGATCGGCCCCGGGGCGATCGCGTTGATGCGGACGTCGCGGCCGTATTCCTGCGCCGCGGCGCGGGTCATGTGGATGACCGCGGCCTTCGAGGCGCCATAAGCGAGGATGTTGGGGAACGCATGGCGGCCGCCGATCGAGGCCATGTTGATCATCACCCCCTTCGCCCGCGCCAGATGCGGCAGCTCGTACTTCATCGACAGGAACACGCCGCGCAGATTGGTCGCGATCTGGTCGTCGAAGCCGTCGATGCCGGTGTCGGCGATCGGGGCCGGCGGCAGGTCGATGCCGGCATTGTTGAAGGCGATGTCGAGCCGGCCGTGGCGTTCGACCACCGCCGCGACGAAGCGCTCCATCTGGGCGGCGTCGCGCACGTCGGACCGGAGATAGACGACCTCTCCGCCGGCGGCGCGGGCGGCGGCTTCGACCTGCTGCCCCAGCGCCTCGCGGCGGCCGTTGAAGGCCACCGCAGCGCCGGCTGCGGCGAGGGCCGCCACAGTGGCCGCGCCGATGCCCGAGGTGCCGCCGGTGACGATCGCGACCTTGCCGGTGAGAGCGCCCGGGGCCTGCGCCCCCGCCGGCACCGCGGCAAGCCCGCCCGCCGCGGCCATCGCGCCGAGCAGCAATCCGCGACGGGGCAGGGGGGTGGCTTCGCCATGCGTGCTGGTGTCGGTCATGGTCGTCTCCCTTGTTGGAACATGACGAACATTACCGGGCGCAACTGCCTGCAAAAATTGGATGTGGCTTTCAGGATTTAAAAGGAAACCTTTATAATCGTGAGATGGGCTCCACTGCCGATCCATTCTTCGGTCTCTCCACCTTCCTCGCCGTGGCGGAGGCGGAGGGCTTTACCGCGGCGGCGGCCCGGCTCGGCGTTTCTCCGGCCGCCGTGGGCCAGACGGTGAAGGCGCTGGAGGCCCGGCTCGGCGCGCCCCTGTTCATCCGCACCACCCGGCGCGTGCGCCTGACCGAGGCCGGCGCGGCGCTGCTGGCGCGGATCCGGCCGGCGGCGGCGGAGATCGCGACGGCGGTCGATGCGGTCGGCGCGGCGGGCCAGGAGCCCACCGGCCTTCTGCGTCTGACGGCGCCGCGCATGGCAGTGCCGCTGGTGATCGATCCGGTCGTCCCGGCCTTGCGGCGCGCCTGCCCCAAGCTGTCGGTCGAGGTTGCCGTCGAGGATGCGGCGGTGGATCTGCTCGAACGCGGCTTCGACGCCGGCATCCGCATCGGCGAGTACATCGAACGTGACATGGTCGCGGTGCGCCTGACCCGCGACATCGTCTGGGCCCTCGTGGGCAGCCCTGCCTATCTGGCCGCGCATGGTCGGCCGGAGAGTCTCGAGGACCTCGCCCGCCACGACGCCATCCGCTACCGATTCCCGACCTCGGGCGCGATCTATCGCTGGGAGTTCGAGCGCGAAGGCCGCAGCGTCTCGGTCGATCCTCCCGGCGGCGTCATCGTCAATGACGGCGCGCTCCTGGTCTCCTTCGCCTGCGCCGGGCTCGGCCTCAGCTATGTCGCCGATATCGCGGTCGACGCCGAACTGCGCGCCGGCCTGCTCGAACGGGTGCTGGCTCCGCTTCTGCCGAAGGGGCCGGGGCTGTTCCTGTACTTCCCGCAGCGGGCCCAGGCGCAGCCCAAGCTGCGGGCGCTGATCGATGTCGCCAAACGGGTGCTGCGGCCGGTCCGCTAGGCCCGGCCTTCAGCCGCCATCACGGCGCCGCGCGCGTCAGCACGCCGAGGCCGAGGTCGTCGAGATCCTCGATCGTCACCTGGTCCGCGACCTGGTCCGGGCCGATCCGGAAGGTCACGGCGGCCAGGAGGTCCGGCGTCTCCGCGGACGGCGCATAGACGAACAGGTCCCGGTCGAAATGCCGGAGCGGGAATTCGGCCTGCTGCCGCGGGCCGAGGGTGAGCCACAGGGTGCCCTGGCGCTCGACCACGGCGGCGGTGCCGAGATAGGCGTTGGCATAACGGCCGGCATAGGCCGCGGCGGGCAGGGCGGGGGATGGCGAGGCCGGCGGGGTGCCATAGCGTGCCTGGGACGCCGCCACCGCCGGGCCGAACAGCCCGTCAAAGATCCGGCCCCATTTCGCGGGCCAGTCCTGGGTCACCCGGCCATCGAAGACCTGGTCGAAGAAGCTGTCGGCGAGGCCTTCGGGCACGCCGGTCGGGAAGGCGTTGGCCAGGATCACGATGCCGATGCCGTCGTCCGGATACAGGCTGACCAGGGTGCGGGCGCCGACGCTAAAGGCACCGGCATGGTCCCATTGCAGGCCGTGGCGGCCATACTCAACGTTCCAGCCCAGGCCGTAGAAGGCGGCGGCGCCGGTGACCGGGTTGGCGCCGCGGGCCATCAGCGGCTGGTGGGTCTGGTCCAGCGCATCGCGGCGGATCAGGTCCTGGCCGGCATACCGCCCCCGGCCCAGTTCCAGCCGCAGCCACTGCGCCATGTCGCGCGCGGTCGAGCTGACGCCGCCGGCGGGGGATTGCGCATCCGGGTCGCGCGTCAGCTTGGCCTGCCAGTCGCCGCCGACGCGGACATGCAGCGCGGCGCGGTCCGGGCGGGACAGGAAATCGGCATGGCGCGAGCTGGTCGAGGCCATGCCCAGCGGGGCATAGACCAGCTGCTGCGCCGCGTCCTCCCAGGCCATCCCCGCCGCCTTCGCCGCCGCGACGGCGCCTTCGGTGATGCCGAAATTGCTGTAGGAATAGCCGGCGCGGAAGCTGCTGGCCGGCGCCACCTGGCGCAGCCGGTGCAGGATCTCGTCGCGGTCGTAGCCCAGCGCCTCCAGCTCGTTGCCGGCCTCGCCGGGCAGGCCGCTGCGATGGGCGAACAGGTCGCGGATGGTCAGCTGCTGGGTCGGATAGGCCTCGGCCAGGGCGAAGCCCGGATCGATGTCGGCGATGCGGGTGTCCCAGGTGACGGTGCCGGCACTCACCAGCGCCGCCACCACGGTCGAGGCGATCGGCTTCGAGCAGGAGGCCAGCTGGAACACGGTGTCGGCATCGACGGCGGCCGGCTGCCCCGCCTCGCGCCGGCCGAAGCCCTTCAGGAACACCACCTCGTCGCGATAGACCACCGCGATCGACAGGCCGGGCACGTCGCCCCGGTCGACCGCCGCCTGCGCCTGCCGTTCCAGCAGCGGCAGCGCCGCCGTCACCGCCTCCGGCGTCACGGTGCCGGCACCTGCGCCGGCCGACGGTGCCAGGGTGACGGCCAGGGCCGCAGCGGACAGGAAACTGAGACGCATGGGCATTCCTGGCCCCCCTTCATTGGACGGCGCCGTCGCGCTTCGCTGCATCATGCCCTGGAGAGAGGGCGGCGGACAGCGCCGGCTGCGCCTCTCCGCCGATTGGATGGCGACGGGCCGGTTCCGCTCAGGCGACCACTGTCCCCACCCGGCTGCGCCGGCCGTCGGGGGTGAAGGCGGCGACGCGGAAGCGGGCGCCGGGCGCGGCCGGGACCGGCCCCTCATAGAGCGGCGACTGCGGCGTCGGGTCGGCCTGGCCGGGCTCGTAGCGCAGGGCGAGGCCCGGCATCTCGGTGCTCAGCACCAGCGTGCCGTCGACCACGGCGCCGCCCACCGGCGGGACACGTGGGGCATAGCCCAGGGCGGACAGGCGCCAGAGCTCGCGCTGCCCCAGCCGGTTGGCGAAGTCCGACCATTCCGCATCCATCTGCCGGCGCCGCTCGGCCGGGTCCGCCACCGCGGCCCAGGCGGGGTCGCCGACCCAGGCGCGCTCGGCCACGGCCAGCACGCGGGGCAGGGCGAAATGGTCCAGCCGGTCGCGGCTGGTGATGTGCTCGCTCCACAGCGTGCCCTGCAGGCCGCGGATATGCTCCAGCCCGTTTGCCGTCGGCCGCAGCTTCGCGGCGAGCTGCTCCGGCGTCGCCAGCCGGCCCAGCGGGTCGCCCGCCGGCTCCAGGAACGGGTCGGTCGGGCAGAATTCGAAGGCGGCGCGGGTCGAGATGTAGCCGGCCCATTCCTGCCCCGGCTCGTCCGGGTGCTTGGCATGGGCGAGATCGAGATACAGCCGGTCGGCCGAGCACAGCACCACCGGCACCCCGGCATTGGCCAGGTGGAAGGCGCAGTCCTCGCGGCCGCGGCCCCAGATCGAATCCCAGACATAGATCAGGCAGTCGTCGCGGGCGAAGCCGGGGTCGACCACGATGTCCGGTCCCTGGCCGTGGTCCGGCCCCCGGCCGTGGCCGCGCAGCGCCGCCTCCTGCCACCCGGCCAGGCCCAGGCCGCGCTCGGCCAGGATAGCGCGCAGCCGGCGGAAGAAGTCGGTCTCCAGGGCGTGCAGGTCGGCCAGCCCGTGCTGGTCCATGTGGCGGCGGCAGGCGGGCGACCCGGCCCAGACGCCTGATGGCACCTCGTCGGCGCCGACATGGATGTGGGTCAGGGCGGCACCGGCCTCGGCATACATCGCGGCGATCGAATCCACCACATGGGCGAAGAAGCGGTCGACCGAGGTCATCCCGACGCAGACGACATTGTCGACCCAGCCCTGGATCGAGCGGTAGTCGGACCGGTCGTCCGGGTCGGTCAGCAGGAATTCGCCCGCCGCCTCCGGCTGCCCCGCCGCGGCCAGCCGGTCGTGCCGCACCGCCATGGCCCGGATCGCGGCGCGGGCGTGGCCGGGCAGCTCGATCTCCGGGATCACGGCGATGTGCCGGTCGGTGGCGTGGCGCAGGATCGCCAGGAAATCGGCACGGCTGTAATGGCCGGTGCCCGGCGGCTCGGTCTCGGCGCCGGAGTTGAAGGACGGCTGCAGCCGGTCGGCCTCATCAGGGCTGTGGCCCCGGCGGGCGCCGATCTCGGTCAGCTCCGGCAGGCCCGGGATCTCCAGCCGCCAGCCCTCATCCTCGGTCAGGTGGAAATGCAGGGTGTTCAGCTTGTACAGCGCCATGACGTCGAGCAGCCGGATCACGGTCGCCGCGTCGTGGAAGTTGCGCCCGACATCGAGATGCAGGCCGCGATAGGGGAAGCGCGGCCGGTCGGTGACGGCCAGGTGCGGCAGCTCGACCGGCCCGCGGCTGCCGGGCGGCACCAGCTGCAGCAGGCTCTGCACCCCGCGCATCACCCCGGCCGGGCCACGGCCGGCGATGCGGATGCCGGCGGCGTCGATGACCAGGATGTGGGCCTCGTCGGTCGCCTCCGCCACCTCGGCAATCGGGCCCAGTTCCAGCCGGATCGCCGCGGGATCTGTGCCGGATGGAAGGGCCAGACCGGCCAGTTTTTCGAGGCCTGCCGCCAGCACCGCGGCCTCGCGCTCCAGCCCCGGCGCCGCGGCGATCGCGGCCGTGGGGTCGAGCCGGAACCGGCCCGTGCCGACCGTGCTGCGCCAGGGTTTCGGCGTCAGCGGCGCCAGCGCCGTCTCCGGCAGCGCCGCGACGCCCCGATGGGCGGCGAACAGCGTCGCCGGCGTCTCCGGCGGCACCAAGTCCTCGGTGCCGCGGCTCCAGGCGGCGGGGTCGCGCGGCAGGGTCCGCCGCACCGTGCCGGTCCGCGGCGGCTGCTCCCGCCCATCCGCGCCGGTCACCACCAGGAAGCAGGTGGCGGGCAGGTGGGTCACCTGCGGCAGGGCGGATTCGCTGACCAGCCGGGCGTGCCAGCGCCGCTGCCCGGCGGCGCCCGCCGCGGGCCGCAGCCGCCGCAGGTCGCCGTTCAGCCGGTCCAGCGCCAGGTCGCCCTTGAGGCCGTCCGCCGCCAGCACGTGCCAGACATTGAAGTACAGCGCCCAGGTCGCGCCCGCCGGAATCGGGGTGTCGCCGAGGTCGAGCTGCAATTGGCTGACCGCCCGGCCGTCCGGCCGCCGCTCCAGCACCTGCCAGATCAACAAGGGTGCGGTTGTGTCCGTCATTCCAGGCCTCGTGTGAATCGGGCGCTTGTCAGATCCAGGCTATTAAATCTAAATGATTTGACAACTGTCGAGGCCAAACATGCAGGAGGCCGCCCTCGCGCGCCGTGCGGGCGCCAATCTGGAAGGGGCGAGCGCGCACAACCGGCGGGTGGTGTTCGACCTGCTGCGCCTGTCCGGGCCCCTGTCGCGGGCGGAGCTGGCGCGCCGCACCGGCCTGTCGTCGCAGACCGTCTCCAACATCATCGAGGATTTCGCCGCCGCCGGGCTGGTCGAGACCGGCGCCCGGGTGGCCGGCGGCCGCGGCCAGCCGCCGACGCCCTACCGCATCCGCCCCAGCGGCGGCCATGCCATCGGCCTGCATCTCGACCACCACGAGGTCCGCGGCGTGGTGGTGGACCTGTCGGGTGCGCCGGTGGGCCGGGCCAAACGCTGGCTGCATGCCGGCGACCCCGCCACCCGGGTCTCGACCCTGGCCGATCTGGCGGACGAGCTCGGCCGCGACCTGGCGGCGATCGATCCTGCGGCTCCGGGCCGCGTGCTCGGCATCGGCCTGGCCATGCCCGGGCCCTTCGGCCTGCCGCTGAAATCGGTGGCGGGGCGGCACGCCGACTGGATCGAATCGGCCGGCGACTACGTGCAGTCCCTGACCGAGCGCACCGGGCTGGTGGTCTCGCTCGAGAACGATGCCCGCATGGCGGCGATCGGCGAGCGCATGGCCGGCGCGGCGCGGGGGCTGGAGAATTTCGTCCAGCTGTTTATCGGCCAGGGCCTCGGCTGCGCCATCGTGGTCGAGGGCGAGGTGGTGCGCGGCGCCGCCCGCAACGCCGGCGAGATCGGCATGCTGCCGGCGGCGATGTTCGGCACCCCGCCGCCGGACGACATGCCCTTCGCGACGCTGGAGGAGCTGGTGTCGCTGTGGGCCGTCGCCCGCCATCTCGGGCTCGACCCCGACATGGCCGACCTCCACGACCGGCTGGAGGGCATCCGCAAGGGCGAATCCCCCGCGCTGGCGGACTGGATCGCCATGGCCGCGGACCGGCTGCGCGTCGCCGTCCACCTGCTGGAGACCCTGTTCGACCCCGAGACGATCCTGCTCGGCGGCCAGCTGTCGGAACCGTTCCTGGAGCGCATCGCGGCGGCGATGACGCCGCTGCTGCCGTCGCTCAGCCACCGACCGGGGCGGACCCGCCCGCGCCTGATCATCGGCACCGCCGGCCCCTGGGCCGTCGCCATCGGCGCCGCCACCGAGCCGATCGCCCGCACCTACGCCCCGCGCTTCCAGGCGCTGTTGAATCCAGTGGTCTAGTCCACTTTGTGTTGACAAGCGGTTCGGGGCCGGGTCACGATTAATTCGAAATGAATGAATAAAACGGTCGGTCCAACCATTTGCCGGGGGGCAACATGCAGTTCTGGAAATCCACCGTCATCGCCGCCCTGACGCTAGGGGCGCCAGCCGCGGCTCTCGCCGAAACCGTGCTGACCCTCCACATGGAGGAGCAGAGCGCCTGGGTGCGCAACTTCAACCCGTATAATCTCGGTTCGCGCCGCGCCAGCACGGTCGACCTGATCTACGAGCCGCTGGTGATCTTCAACCCGATGGAGGGCGGCAAGCCCTATTACCGCCTGGCCACCGGCCTGACCTTCTCCGACGATCTGAAGGCGGTCACTTACACCCTGCGCGACGGGGTGAAATGGTCTGACGGCCAGCCCTTCACCGCCGACGACGTGAAGTATTCGATCGATCTCGCGCGCGGCAACCCGGCGGTCGACGCCTACGGCATGGCCGATGCGGTGGAGTCGGTCGACGTGGTCGACCCGCACACGGTGACGATCCACCTGAAATCCGTGGATTCGACCTTCCCCGAGACCTTCAGCGACGTGCCGATCGTCCCGAAGCATGTCTGGTCGGCCATTCCGGACCCGATCGCCACCGCCAACGAGACCCCGGTGGGCACTGGCCCGATGACCGAGATCCGGCGTTTCACCACCCAGGTCTACGAGCAGTGCCGCAATCCGAACTACTGGGATGCCGCCTCGCTGAAGATCGACTGCCTGAAGTTCCCGCAGATCGCCGGCAACGACCAGACCCTGGCGATCGCGCAGAGCGGCGACCTCGACTGGTTCGGCTCGTTCCTGCCGGACATCGAGAAGACCTACGTCGCCAAGGACCCGGCCAACCACCATTACTGGCAGCCGCCGGCCGAGACCGTGTCACTCGTGTTCAACCTGAAGGCGGAGAACGAGGGCAACCGCGAGGCCTTCAACGACCTGGCCTTCCGCCAGGCCGTCAGCCTGGCGATGGACCGGGACTCGATGGTCAACGTCGCCGGCTATGGCTACCCCACGGCCAACGCCCACGCCAGCGGCCTGCCGCCCCGCTTTGAGGTCTGGCGCAGCAAGACCGATCCGGCGCAGTGGGACGCCTTCATGCATTACGACGTCGAGAAGGCGAAGGCGCTGCTCGACGCCGCCGGCTACAAGGCGGGGGCCGACGGCATGCGCACCACCCCGTCGGGCAAGGCGATCTCGTTCAAGATCCTGGTGCCGAACGGCTGGACCGACTGGATCGACGACAGCCAGATCGCGATCGAGGGGCTGCGCGCCATCGGCATCGACGCCGGCGTCGAGACGCCGGAGCTGGAGCAGCGGACGACCGCGATGATCGGGGGCTCGTTCGACGCCGGCCTCGGCTCGACCCTGGACGGGGCGACGCCGTTTAAGTTCTACAACGACACCTACAATTCGAAGAGCGGCGGCCGGGTCGAGGGTGGGTCCGCTCGCTACGCCAACCCCGACCTCGACGCGGCCCTGGCGGCGTTCCGCGACACCACCGACAGCGCCAGGCAGCATGAGCTGATGGGCAAGGTGCAGGACATCGTCTCCGCCAACCTGCCGGTCATCCCGTTGTTCAACAACCCGACCTGGTACCAGTACTCGACGAAGCGGTTCACCGGCTGGGCGACGCCGGACAACCCCTTCGCGGTGCCGGAGAACCATGACGGCGTGCACACCCGCATCCTGCACCTGCTGGCCCTGCGCCCGGTGCAGTAGGCCGTCCGGCGAGGGGGGAGGCCGGCGCCACCCCCTCACCCGACGCCCTTCCTCCGGGGGGAGGGATAGGCCCGGCGCCAGCGGCGACGGAAGGGTGAGGGGGTGGAACGCCGGCGGGTGACAGGACGACCCCATCAGCACAGCCTTGATCCGACCGGCTGGGAGGCCGCATGCGCGTTCCATACCGACGCCTGCTGATCTACGCCATCGCCTTCGCGGTCGCGATCGTGATGAACTTCCTGCTGCCGCGGCTGATGCCGGGCAGCCCGGTCGACGCGATGATCGCCCAGTTCGGCAAGCGCGCCACCCCGGCGATGATCGAGGCGATCAAGATGCGCTTCGGCCAGGGCGACGCCACACTGCTGGAGCAGTTCTGGGTCTACCTCAAGGGCATCGCCAGCCTCGATCTCGGCGTCTCGACCAAATACTACCCGCAGACGGTGGTCGAGGTGCTGGGCCGGTCGATCGGTTGGACCGGGCTTCTGGTCACCACCTCGATCGTGTTCAGCTTCGCCCTCGGCAGCCTGCTCGGCACCGTCTCCGCCTGGCGCCGCGGCAGCAAGTTCGACGGCATCGTCTCGCCCGTCGCCGTGGTGCTGCTGGCGCTGCCGCCGGTGGTGATCGCGATCTGCGCCCTGTTCCTGTTCGCGGTCAGCCTGCGCTGGCTGCCGCTCGGCTACGCCTGGGACCCGGCGCTGGACCCCGGCCTGTCCTTCGCCTTCCTCGGCAGCGTCGCCTGGCACGCCATCCTGCCGGTCTTCACCCTGTCGCTGTTCCTGATCGGGGACTTCCAGGCGACGATGCGGAACAACATGATCTCGGTGCTGGGCGAGGACTACATCACCATGGCCCGGGCCAAGGGGCTCAGCGAGACCAGTGTCATGTTCAGCTACGCCGCCCGCAACGCGGTGCTGCCGAACCTGACCAGCCTGGCGCTGGCGCTGGGCAGCGTGTTCGGCGGGTCGATCGTCACCGAGGTGGTGTTCAACTATCCCGGCCTCGGCCTCACCCTGTTCCAGGCGGCGATCTCACGCGACTATCCGGTGATCCAGGGCCAGCTGCTGATCATGACCCTGGCGACGCTGGCGGCCAACCTCGCGGTCGACATCGCCTATCTCTGGCTCGACCCCCGGCTCCGGGACCAGCCGGCATGACCGGCCTGATGCAACGGCTGTGGCGCCAGAAGAAGGTGACGATCGGCCTGGCCATCGTCCTGGCCTTCGTGCTGATCGCAGTCTTCGCCCCGCTGATCGCGCCCTACGACCCCTCCGCGCGGGTCGGGCGGCCGCATGAGGCGCCCAGCGCCGAGCACCTGCTGGGCACCACCCGGGTGGGGCGCGACGTGCTCAGCCAGCTGGTCTGGGGCGCCCGCACCTCGCTGCTGGTCGGCTTCGCCGGCGGCATCGTCATCACCGTGATCGGCACCGCGGTCGGGCTGATCGGCGGCTATCGCGGCGGGCGGCTGGACGAGGTGCTGGACCTCGCCACCAACGTGGTGCTGGTGATCCCGAATCTGCCGCTGCTGATCATGCTCGCCGCCTTCCTCGGCAATGCCGGGATCGGCGCCATCGTCACCATCGTGGCGCTGACCTCCTGGCCCTGGGGGGCGCGCGTGACGCGGGCCCAGACCCTGGCGCTGCGCCACCGCGAATTCGTGCTGGCGGCGCGGCTGGTGGGCGAGCCGACCTGGCGCATCGTCGGGGTCGAGATCCTGCCCAACCTGGCCTCGATCATCGGCATCAACCTGGTCGGCAGCATCATCTACGCCGTGGTCGCCCAGGTGACGCTGGAATATCTCGGCTTCGGCGACCCGCTCGGCGTCTCCTGGGGCCGGATGCTGTACAATGCCCAGAACGCCTCGGCGATCACGGTCGGGGCGTGGTGGGACATCATGACCCCCTGCGCCGCCATCGCCCTGCTCGGCCTCGGCCTGGCCCTGATCAACTTCACCCTGGACGAGGTGGCGAACCCGCAGCTGCGCTCCGGCCCCGCCTTGACCCGCTGGCTGCGTCTGGTCGACCGGCGCCGCCGCGAGAGGAAGCCGGCATGACCGCGCCGCTGCTGGAGGTCCGCGACCTCGTGATCGAATACCTGCTCGACAAGGGATCCTTCGTCGCGGTCGACACCGTCTCCTTCGAGATCGGGCGCGGCGAGATCTTCGGCCTGGCCGGCGAATCCGGCTGCGGCAAGAGCACCATCGCCTATGCCATCACCCAGCTGCCGCGGCCGCCGGCCTGGGTGCGGCAGGGCGAGATCCGATTCGACGGCACCGACCTGCTGCGTCTCGACGAGGCGTCGCTGCAGAAACTGCGCTGGCGCCGCATCGGCATGGTGTTCCAGAGCGCGATGAACTCGCTCAATCCGCTGCTGCGGATCGAGCGCCAGTTCTTCGACGTGCTGTACCGCCACACCGGCTGCAGCCGGGCGGAAGGGCGGGCGAAAGCCGAGGCGATGCTGCGGTTGGTGGGCATCGACCCCAAGCGGGTCGGCGACTATCCCCACCAGTTCTCCGGCGGCATGCGCCAGCGGCTGGTGATCGCCATCTGCCTGGCGCTGGAACCCGACCTGATCATCATGGACGAGCCGACCACAGCGCTCGACGTCGTGGTCCAGCGCGAGATCCTGCAGCAGATCTGCGACCTGCAGGCGCGGCTCGGCTTCTCCGTCCTGTTCATCACCCACGACCTGCACCTGATGTCGCAGTTCTGCGACCGCATCGCGGTGATGCTGACCGGGCGGATCGTCGAGCAGGGGCCGGTCGACCAGATCACCCGGGCGCCGCAGCACGACTACACCCGCCGGCTGTGGGACGCGATCCCGCGCCTGCCGGCGGCGGCGGCCGTGGAGGGTGGGACGGGCGCGCCGGCGGATGCGTTGCGGGAGCGGACCCTGTCATGACCGAAGCCGCCCTTCTCGAACTGCAGGGCGTCGGCATGCGCTTCGGCGCCGGCGACCATGCGGTCACCGCGCTGCGCGACGTCACCTTCCGGCTGCAGCCCGGCCGCGCCATCGCGCTGGTCGGCGAATCCGGCTGCGGCAAGACCACCTGCGCCCGGCTGATAGCGGGCCTGTACCGGCCGACCGAGGGCCAGGTCCGGTTCCGCGGCACCGATGTGACGGCCCAGGCCGGGCGGGCGGGGGAGTTGGCCTATCGCCGCGCGGTGCAGATGATCTTCCAGGATCCCTTCGCCTCGCTGAACCCGGTGTTCAACGTCTCGCACCACCTGTCCCGGCCGATCCGGCTGCACGGGCATGCCGCCACGGCCAAGGCGGTCGAGGCCCGGGTGGCGGAGCTGCTGCGCTGGGTCGGGCTCGACCCCGACATCGCCGCGATCAAGTTTCCGCACCAGCTCAGCGGCGGCCAGCGCCAGCGGGTCAACATCGCCCGCGCTTTGGCGGTGGAGCCGGAGATCCTGGTGGCGGACGAGCCGACCTCGATGCTCGATGTCTCGATCCGGCTCGACATCTTGAAGCTGCTGGCCGAGACCAAGGCGGCGCGCGGCCTGGCCATGCTGTACATCACCCATGACATCGCCACGGCGGCGCATGTGGCGGAGGAGATCGTGGTGATGTTCGCCGGCCAGATGGTGGAGTGGGGCGACACCGCGGCGGTGACCGGCGCGCCGCGCCACCCCTACACCCAGCTGCTGCTCTCGGCAGTGCCCGACCCCGACGTCAAGCTGCGCGGCACCGGCAGCGGCGCCTTCCAGGCCAGGGCCGAGGCAATCCGCACCGCCAGCCGGCAGGCGACGGACAGCATCGTCACCGTCGGCCCGAACCACTTCATGCGCGCGGCGCCGGGGCTGTCGCTGCAGTAGGCGACGCGTCCGGTCCGCTGCGGGCGGGCGAGGAGAAATAGTCCTGTAGCGCCTGATCCGTCTGGATCCGGGTCTCGGCCACGGCCTCCGGGGCCGAGCCGGTTCCCTGGACGGAGAAGAACGTCAGGTCATGCAGCCCGGTGATGCCCAGGACGGCCTTCAGATAGGGGGTCAGGAAATCCGGCTGGCGCGCGCGCTCCCCGGAAAACCGTCCGCCCGAGGCGATGGCGACGAAGACCGGGCGGTCGCGCAGCAGGCCCACCTTGCCCGCCGGGGTCACGTTGAAGGTCCGGCGGGCCCGGACGACATGGTCGATCCATGCCTTCAGCATCGAGGGCACGGTGAAGTTGTGCATCGGGGTTCCGATGACCAGGACATCGGCACTCTCCAGCTCCTGGATGAGCTTGTCCGACAGGGCGATGGACGCCCCGTGAAGGATGTCCACGGACGACCCCTGGGATGTCGCGTAATCCGCATCGACATGCGGGATGGAACCATCGCCGATCACCCGTTCCACCAGGATCGCGGTCGGGTCTTCCTGCTGCAGAAGACCGACGATCTTCTGCGACAGCCGATGGCTTTCGGTGTCCTGGCCGCGGGGGCTGCAGCTGACGCGCAGGATCTTCTTCATCGTCCGATCTCCGAATTCTTGCCGAATGCCGCCGTTCTCGCCGGGTTTCCTGATGTCGCCGGCCGGCCGCCACGCGAGAAGTCCTCAATCTACGGGCTGGATGGCCCATGCCCCAGATCCATGAACCGACATTGAAACTGGTCCATGATGGCCATCGCCCAGTCGCGCATGGTACAGTCGGCTTTGGCCCATCCACAAAGTTGACTGGTCCATGGCCGCCCTGAAGCCCAGCAGCATCCCGCCATTGGATCCCGCCGCGACCGCACCGTTCTACCGGCAGATCTACGATCGGTTCCGCGGCGCCATCACCAGCGGGGTGTTGAAGCCGGGCGACCGCATCCCCTCAGCCAGGGCGCTGACCAAGGAACTGGGCCTGGCGCGGGGCACGATCGAGACGGCCTATTCCCTGCTGGCCGCGGAGGGCTACATCCAGGCCCGTGGCCAGGCGGGCACCATCGTGACGCCGGGCCTCGAACCAGGGGCGGCTGTCGCCAGCACGGTGCTGCCATCCGACCGCGGCAGCGCCGTGACCAGCTTCCGTCCGGATTCGATCCTGCCGTTCCAGATGGGCTTGCCGGCGCTGGATGCGTTTCCCCGCAAGATCTGGGCCCGCCTGGGCGCGCGATGCGTCCGCGCCCTGCAGCCCTCCGGCATGGTCCATCCCCCCGTCCACGGCCTGCCGGCCCTGCGCGCCGAGATCGCCGCCTATCTCCAGCTGTCGCGCGGGATCAGCTGCTCGCCCTCCCAGATCTTCGTGACCTCGGGGTACCGCAACACCATCGAGCTGATCGCCCATGCCCTGCTGAAGGCAGGGGATCGCGTCTGGCTCGAAGATCCGGGATACCCGCCGACGCGGGAGCTGCTGGGCCATATGCGGATCGCGGGCGTCTCGGTGCCGGTGGACC
Organism: Inquilinus sp. 2KB_23; assembly: GCF_052115705.1. Taxonomy (NCBI): domain Bacteria; kingdom Pseudomonadati; phylum Pseudomonadota; class Alphaproteobacteria; order Rhodospirillales; family Rhodospirillaceae; genus Inquilinus; species Inquilinus sp. 2KB_23. Next base: position 298,404 of record NZ_JBFRHF010000001.1, read on the forward strand.
GGGACGGCATGGTGGTTTCCGACGGGATCAAGCGGGCGCCGCGGGCGCGTGCGGCCGTGGTCACGCCGGCGCATCAGAGCCCGCTCTGCGTGTCCCTGTCCTTGCCGCGGCGGCTGGCGCTGCTGGACTGGGCGGCGCGGACCGACGCCTGGATCATCGAGGACGATTACGACGGCGAATACCGCTATGTCAGCCGCCCCCTGCCGGCGTTGAAGAGCCTGGATCGCGACGGGCGCGTGCTCTATGCCGGCACCTTCAGCAAGGTGCTGCTGCCGAGCATCCGGCTGGCCTATCTCGTGGTGCCGGACTCGCAGGTCGAGCGGTTCGAGCAGATCACCCAGGCCTTTGCCGGGGGCAGCCCCGAGCTGACGCAGACCATCGTCGCCGCCTTCATCAAGGAAGGGCATTTCGCGCGCCATATCCAGCGGATGCGGAAGCTCTATGCCGAGCGTCGGGACGCGACCGCAGCGGGGCTGGAAAGCGTGCTGGGGAAGCACATGCCGATCGATTCCCAGCCGGGGGGCATGCACCTGATCCTGCGGCTGCAGGGCCGGCAGTCGGACCGCGGGCTGGTCGCGCGCATGCGGGAAGATGGCCTGTACGGGGAAGCCCTGACCGATTGGACGGCGGGCGGCGATGGCCCGTCGGCCTTGCTTCTCAACTTCACGAACATCGACTCCCGGGGCACCGCCGAGGCCTTCGGACGGCGCATCCTGGCGCTGCTTTGACCGCGGCTGCGGCCCTCCCAGGGGTGATCATGGCCTAGTGCTGAAGCCGGTTTATGGCCCTTCTCGAATAGGCCAAGACGCATCACGTTTGGGATCCTTCAATCAGTTAGAGATGAGGATCATCGTGAGCAATCGCATCGACTACGCCAAGGCTTCGCCCGAGGGTTACAAGGCTTTCGGCGGGGTGTACGTCACCGTTCAGAGAAGCGGCCTGCCGAAAGAGCTGGTCAACCTCGTCTATCTCCGGGTTTCGCTGATCAATGGCTGTGCGTTCTGCATCGATATGCATTCGCGCGACCTGCTCAAATCCGGCCTAGCGGTGGAAAAGCTCGTGCTGGTGCCGGTGTGGCACGACGCGGGCGAAGTCTTCAATCGCCGCGAACGGGCCGCGCTGGCCTGGGCGGAAACCGTGACCCGCGTGTCCGAAACCGGCGTTCCCGATGCCGACTACGAGGCGGCGGCTGCCGAGTTCAACGACAAGGAACTCGCCGACCTGACCTATGCGATCAGCCTGATGAACGCCTTCAATCGCTTCGGGATCGCGTTCCGTTCCACCCCAGCTGCCGCTGCCAAAGCTTGAAACACCCCATTGGCGGGCGCTCAGCGCAGGACGACGTCCCGTCGCAGGCGCTCGCCTCCCCATGTGGCGGCCGGGTCTGAAGCCTTCCCGGCTGACATTCGCGTCAGCGGATCGAACCGGCTGCGGTTCCCTCGCCTGACATGGCTCCCACCCCCCAACAGCTCGCCCGGCCGCAAGGCCCGGCGAGTCCTTGAACGGATCTGTCACAATGGCATGGATACTCCTGAGCATCGCCGGCCTTCTCGAAATCGCATTCGCCCTCAGCATGAAGTCGTCCGAAGGCTTCACGCGATGGATACCGGGGCTGCTGACGGTCGCCACCGGCGTGTCGAGCGTCTTTCTGCTTTCACTCTCGCTCCGCACGCTGCCGGTCGGCACCGGCTACGCGGTCTGGACCGGCATCGGCGCGGCCGGCACCGTGATTCTGGGCATGGCGCTGCTGGGCGACTCGGTTGCGCCGATGCGGGTGCTCTGCATCGCCCTCATTCTGGCCGGCGTCATCGGGCTCAAGCTGGTCTCGAGCGCATGAGGTCAAGACCGGATCCTTAAAACGAGAGAAGGTCTCCTTTGTCGCGCTTCGGTGATAAGAAGGAATTTCGTGATAATTAGTGAAATTTTATCTTTATATTCGGATGCGCAATAGGAATTGCAATTCTGGACAGAATTGGGAATAGTGTCTCTCAGAGTGCGTCGTTTCGTGAGACCCGATATTTTCCTCGCGGAGATACGGCTCCTAATCTGATGTTAAGCAGATCTTTCAGATGATTGCTGGATATTTTAATATATAGATTTTTGCAGTAAAAGAGTTATTGCAGATATAGTTTATTTCAAAAGCAATTAATAAAAGGAATGTAAAGTAGATAACATCAAACGTTATAGATGAGGTGGTGCAGTTTCACCATCTCGTATTACAGTATTCGAAGAATCGGCGATTCAGATTTTGAATATGCCCGGTCAGATGGTCGATAAATTCGGATTGCCTCTTCTCAATTTCAGATTATTGGGGGATCGATATGGATAACTCGGGATTCCATTTGTCGCGTCGTGACGTTCTGGTGGCCGCCGCCGTGACGGCCGGTGCAGCGGCCATTCCGCTCAGGCCATCGCGGGCCGCCGCGAAATTCACCCGCCCCAATGTCACCAGCGAGGCCGGCCAGAAGATGCTGGCCATCTACGCCAAAGGCGTGGAGGCGATGCTGAAGCTGCCGGCGGACCATCCGCACAACTGGTTCCGCAACGCCTTCGTGCACATGATGGACTGCCCGCACGGCAACTGGTGGTTCTATGTCTGGCACCGCGGCTACATCGGATATTTCGAGCAGACCATCCGCACCGTGACCAAGGAGGACAGCTTCGTTCTGCCCTATTGGGACTGGACCCAGCTGCCGCAGATTCCGGACGGGATGTTCGACGACTGCCTGACGCCGTCGAGCGCCCCCTTCCTGCCCTATACCGGCAGCGTGACGGCGTTCACCAACTTCATGAAGCCGGCCCTGACGACGTACTGGAGCGGCTTCTCGCCCGCCCAACTCGCGCAACAGGCCAAGCGGGGCTACAAGAAACTCGACGATGTCTGGAGCGACATCCTCGGCTATGCCATGTGCGATGGCAATCCGGTGCCGATCTCCCAGAACCAGGCATTCGTCATCACCGGCGGCGCGCGCTACCTGACGCGCGACAACCCGAAGCTGGACGACAAGACCGCCGCCAATGTCGAGATCGACAAGATCCTCGGGGGGCTGTCGCCCGAGGGGTTCAACGTCACCGAGCAGAACGGCGACACCGACGCCGTCAACAGCTTCACCAGCTCGCACACGAAGTCGCATCACGTCCCGCCGCCCGGCAGGACCGTGTTCTCCACGCTCGAGGGCTTTCCGCACAACAAGGTCCACAACTACATCGGCGGCTACGGCTCCCTTCCGGATTCGGATCTGCAGCCGGGTCCCTTCGGCAACATGACCAACAACCTGTCGCCGGTCGACCCGATCTTCTTCCTGCATCACGCCAACATGGACCGGCTGTGGGACGTCTGGACGCGGAAGCAGGTGGCGATGGGCCTGTCGCCCAACCCGTCGGATGCGGACAAGACGGACTATTTCGGCGAGCCGTTCCTGTTCTTCATCGACGGCAAGGGCGATCCGATCGTCGCCGGCAAGGCCGAGGATTATTTCGACAAGGCCGTGTTCGACTACGACTACGAGCCGGGGTCGGGGGAACAGATCATCCCGCAGACGAGCGTGGCGAACGCCGAACCGCTGCCACTGATCCGCAGCGCCGTGGCCGCCAACATCGCGACGCTCACCGTGCCGCGCGCGGCGGTCCAGGGCCATCTGGCCGCCGGCCAGGCCCGGCTGCTGGTCGCGGCGGTGACGATGAGCCGGCCGATGGAGCTGGCCGGGCCGCGCGAGTTCGACGTGCTGGTCAACGCGCCCGAGGGCGTCACCCATGTCTCGGCCGACAGCCCCTATTATGCTGGCACCTTCGCCCTGTTCGGCGCGCCGATGCCGGGCATGCACATGCATGGGGACCTGACCTTCTCGGTGCCGCTGCCGCGGAGGCTGCAGGCCTTCACCGCCCTCGCCGCGGGGGCGGATGCAAAGCTGCAGATCCGGGTGGTGCCGTCCCATGGCGAAGACAAGCGGGCCGTCGTGCTCAAGGCCGTCTCGCTGTCCGTGCGGTAGGGCGATGCCGCGCTCCGCCGCCGCGGCCCTGCTCGCGATCCTGGTGCTCGGCGGCGGGCACGCGGCGGCGCAGGAGCGGACGCTGCCCCTGCCGCCGTCGTTCCGGCCGGGCGAGACTGCCTGGATCGAGCTGGAGGTCGGCCCGGTCGGCCGGCGGGAGGTCACCATTGCGACGGCGGCGGGCCGGATCATCGGCGTGATCTCGCCCTTCGGCCCGCGCGCCGGTGAGACCGCTGGGGTCTACGCGCTGCCCCTGCCGGCGGAGGCGATCGCGGATGGGCATGTGACCATCCGGCTGACGATCACCCAGACCGGCGGGGCGGCGCGGGCTCCGACCGAGCAGGAGGTTCCGCGCGTCACGGTGCGCATCGGCCCCTGACCGGCCGGCGCGCCCCGTGGGGCGGGATGTTTTGAGATTTCGATATTCGAACAATTTTCGGAGGATGATATGGCTGTCACGACCAAGATCCCCATCGCACGTCTTCTGCTCGCCGGGCTGGCCCTGGCCGCCTTCGGCGCGATCCCGGCCTCGGCGCAACAGACCACGGAGCGCCTGATCAGCAACCCCCGGGTGCTGGGCGCGGGGATCGCACCGGAGAGCCTGACGCCGACGGTGCGGGCGCTGCCGCATGAAAGGGTGCTGGACCTCAACATCGTCTACACGCCGGGAAAGATCTACAACCCGGCGACGGGCCGCGAAGACGAGGTGTATCTGCGCAGCTACAACGGCACGGATGTCAATCCGGACACCCCCTACGTCTCGCCGACGATCGAGGCCGTGCCGGGCGACACGATCCGGGTCAACCTGGACAACCAGTTGCCGGCCGACCCGAGCTGCACGGCCGACGATCACGGTCATAACGGGCCGCATTGCTTCAACGGCACCAACCTGCACACCCACGGGCTGTGGGTGAACCCGGCGGGCAATGGCGACAACGTGCTGCTGTCGATCAACCCCGGCGTCAAGTTCCAGTACGAATACAACATCCCGGGCGACCATCCGGCGGGGACGTTCTGGTACCACACCCACCGCCACGGCTCGACCGCGCTGCAGGTCTCCAGCGGCATGGCCGGGGCGCTGATCATCCGCGGCAACCGGCAGCCGACTCCCACGAAGACTGGCGATCTCGACACGCTGCTGGATGGGTTGACGGACCGGGTGCTGGTGTTCCAGCAGATCCAGTATGCCTGCCGCAACCCGGATGGATCGATCAAGCGAACCAATCCTCCGGAAGACAAGACCTATCGCTGCGACCCCGGCGATGTCGGCAAGATCGAAAACTACGACCTGTTCTCCCCGGGGCAATGGCCCGAATCGGGGCGCTACACCTCGATCAACGGCGAGGTCCTGCCGACCTTCAAGGCCACACAGGGGCAGCTCGAGCGCTGGCGGATGATCCACGGCGGCGTGCGCGACACGATCAGCCTCCGGATCGTGAAGATGAGGCCCACGGCCCGGCTCGCCGCGACATTCAGCGCGGCGCAGGCCCAGGCCTTCATCCAGGAATCCTGCAGCGACGCGGGCATTACCCATTATCGGGTCGCGGCGGACGGGCTGACCCTGGCGCAGGCGCAGGCCTCGAACCTCACGGTCTTCCAGCCCGGCTACCGCTGGGATGAGGTGGTGATGTTCCCGGAGGCGGGCCGCTACTGCCTGATCGACGCCTCCTCCCCGGCGGCGGGGTCGGTCAACGGCGACAGCCCCAACCCGTCGCTGCTCGGCTTCGTCGATGTCGAGCCGGGCACGGCGCCGCCCGCGGACTACACCAACTATGTCAGGGACGCCCTGGTGGCCCAGGCCGACGCCAAGATGCCGGATGATGTCAAGGCAACGGTGGTCGCCGATCTCAAGGCCGGCCTCAAGCTGTCCAAGTTCGTCCCTCATCCGGATATCGCGGACAGCGAGGTCACCGGCCAGCAGGAGCTGACCTTCTTCATCGACACCAGCACCGACGACACCAAGTTCGAGGTGAGCAACACCCTGGACGAGAAGCAGGCCGAACCCTACGACCCCACGCGGCTGGACCGGGCGCTCAAGCTGGGCGGGGTGGACGAGTGGACGCTGCAATCGCATTTCGTCAGCCACCCGTTCCACATCCACGTCAATCCGTTCCAGGTCGTCTCGATCATCGATCCCAAGGGCGTCGATGTCAGCGTCCCGGGGGCCATCGACAACAACGGCGGCCAGCCGGGGGTGGCCGATCCTCAGTATCCTGGCTTGAAGGGCGTCTGGAAGGACACGCTCTGGATCAAGAGTCTGCTGCCGAGCGACCCGAAGGGCCTCTATACGATCAAGATCCGGACCCGCTATCAGCGTTACATCGGCGAGTTCGTGCTGCACTGCCACATCCTCGATCATGAGGATGGCGGCATGATGCAGAACGTCGCGATCGTGCTGCCGGACGGGGATGTCGCCGACGTGGCCGAGGGGGCGTCGCCGCTCCAGCTCCAGGGTGGGCATATGCAGCACATGCCCTGAGCGAGCCGGGCGGCGTCTTCATCCTCCTTGGGAGGTGAAACGTCTCGCGCAACTGAAGAGGAATCGGCGGCTTCGGCCGCCGATTCCATTTCGAGGCGGCGGCGGTCGAGACCCTGACCACAGGATGTCCGCCGCGTGCCAAAGCGTCGCTATGCCGACCTCTATTCCCCCGCGGGCAAAGGGTCGTATAGTTTAGAACGACTCAAAACTGAGCAACGCCAACGGAGGGAACATGGCCAGCGAAAGCAAATGCCCGGTTGCGGGCGGGACCCGCGGGCACACCAATCGTGACTGGTGGCCGGACCAGTTGAACCTTTCGGTGCTCCACCTGCACTCCGCCCTGTCCGACCCGATGGGCGAATCCTTCGATTACGCCAAGGAATTCAAGACCCTAGACCTGAACGCGGTGATCAACGACCTGAAGGCCGTGATGACCGATTCGCAGGAATGGTGGCCGGCCGATTTCGGCCATTACGGCGGCCTGTTCATCCGCATGGCCTGGCACAGCGCCGGCACCTACCGCATCGGCGACGGCCGCGGCGGCGGCGGGCGGGGTCAGCAGCGCTTCGCGCCGTTGAACAGCTGGCCGGACAACGGCAATCTCGACAAGGCGCGCCGGCTGCTGTGGCCGGTCAAGCAGAAATACGGCCGCAAGCTCTCCTGGGCCGACCTGCTGATCCTGACCGGCAACGTCGCGCTCGAGTCGATGGGCTTCAAGACCTTCGGCTTCGCCGGCGGCCGTCCCGACACCTGGGAGCCCGACCAGGACATCTTCTGGGGCCCCGAGGGCAAGTGGCTGGGCGATGAGCGCTACAGCGGCGACCGCGAGCTGCAGGGCCATCTCGGCGCCGTGCAGATGGGCCTGATCTACGTCAATCCGGAAGGCCCGAACGGCAACCCGGACCCGGTGGCCGCGGCCCGTGACATCCGCGAGACCTTCGCCCGCATGGCGATGAACGACGAGGAGACGGTCGCCCTGATCGCCGGCGGCCACAGCTTCGGCAAGACCCATGGCGCCGGCGACGCCGCCCATGTCGGCAAGGAGCCGGAAGGCTCCGACATCGTCAACCAGGGCCTGGGCTGGATGAGCAGCCATGGCAGCGGCATCGCCGGCGATGCGATCACCAGCGGCCTGGAGGTGACCTGGACCTCGACGCCGACCCGGTGGAGCCACGAGTTCTTCAAGAACCTGTTCGAATATGAATGGGAGCTGACCAAGAGCCCGGCCGGCGCCCATCAGTGGACGCCGAAGAACGGCGCCGGCGCCGGCACGGTCCCGGACGCCCACGACCCGTCGAAGCGCCATGCGCCGGGCATGCTGACCACCGACCTGTCGCTGCGCTTCGACCCCGCCTATGAGAAGATCTCGCGGCGCTTCTACGAGCATCCGGAGCAGTTTGCCGACGCCTTCGCCCGCGCCTGGTTCAAGCTGACCCATCGCGACATGGGCCCGCGCGCCCGGTATCTCGGCCCGCTGGTGCCGCAGGAGATCCTGCCCTGGCAGGACCCGGTGCCGGCGGTCGACCATCCGCTGGTCGACGCGTCGGACATCGCGGCACTGAAGGCGAAGGTGCTCGCCTCCGGCCTCACCGTGCCCCAGCTGGTCTCGACGGCCTGGGCGTCGGCCTCGACCTTCCGCGGTTCCGACAAGCGCGGCGGCGCCAATGGCGCGCGCATCCGCCTGGCGCCGCAGAAGGACTGGGCGGTCAACCAGCCGCAGCAGCTGGCGACGGTGCTCGCCAAGCTGGGGGAGATCCAGGCGGCGTTCAACGCCTCGGCCCCCGGCGGCAAGAAGATCTCGCTGGCCGACCTGATCGTCCTCGCTGGTGGCGCGGCGGTCGAGAAGGCGGCGAAGGATGCCGGGCAGGACGTGCAGGTGCCCTTCACCCCGGGCCGTACCGACGCGACGGAGGAGCACACCGACGCCGCCTCCTTCGCGCCGCTCGAGCCGAAGGCCGATGGGTTCCGCAACTATCTCGGCAATGCGCAGGGCCTGCCGCCCGAGGAGCTGCTGGTCGACCGGGCGCAGCTGCTGACGCTGACGGCGCCCGAGCTGACCGTCCTCGTCGGCGGTCTACGCGTGCTGGGCGCCAATGCCGGAAACTCCCCGCATGGCGTCTTCACCAAGCGGCCGGGGGTGCTGACCAACGACTTCTTCGTCAACCTGCTCGACATGGGCACGAAGTGGCACCCGTCCGCGGACGAGCACGGCGTGTTCCAGGGCCGGGACCGGAAGACGGAAGAGCCCAAGTGGACGGCGACGCGCGTCGACCTGATCTTCGGGTCGCATTCGCAGCTGCGGGCGCTGGCCGAGGTCTATGGCGGCTCCGACGCGCAGGCGCAGTTCGCGAAGGACTTCGTCGCGGCCTGGACCAAGGTGATGAACCTCGACCGGTTCGACATCGCCTGATGTCGGCGGCGGATCCCCGGCGGTCGACGCCGGGGATCCGCTCCTGCAGCGTGGCGCCGGCCAGGATGGGCACGAACGGGCGAAAGCGGGCCCGTTGGCTCTGGAGAAGCTTGGCGCCGCTTCAGTCAGCCCGGCCTTCGGCTGCGCCGGGCGCGACCAGGGGCAGGATCACGGTGAAGCGGGTGCCGTGGCCGGGTGTGGAGTCGACCGTGATCTGCCCGCCCAGGCTCGCGGTCACCAGGTTGTAGACGATGTGCAGGCCCAGGCCGCTGCCCTCCGCCCCCCGCTTGGTGGTGAAGAACGGGTCGAAGATCCGGCCGATGGTCTCGGGCGGGATGCCGGCCCCGTCATCGGCGAAGCCCAGGATCACCTGGCCCGGCTCCGGCCCCGGCGCCACAGTCAGCGCCACGGTGCCCGGCGCGCCGGTCGGGAAGGCATGGGCCAGGGCGTTGATCACCAGGTTGGTGACGATCTGCGAGAGGGCGCCCGGGAAGCTGTCCATGGTGATGCCGGCCGGGCTGCGCAGCGTCACCCGGTGCGGCGTGCGCCGGTAGTTCGGGGCCAGGCTCGTGATCACGCCTTCGAGATAGGTCGCGAGGTCGAAGGTCCGGCGCTCGGCGCTGGTCTGGTCGACCGCGACCTGCTTGAACTCGCGAATCAGGGCGGCCGCGCGCTCCAGGTTCGACAGCAGCAGTCGCGACACCTCGCCGGCGCGGTCGACGAAGCGCTCCAGCTCCGAGCGCCGGATCTGGCCACCGGCCACGATCTCGGCGAAGGCGCGGGCCCGTTCCTCAAGATGCGACGCCGCGCTCAGGGCGGTCCCCACCGGCGTGTTGATCTCATGGGCCACGCCGGCCACCAGCTGCGCCAGCGACGCCATCTTCTCGGCCTGCACCAGGTCGGCCTGGGTCCGGCGCAGGTCGGCGACGGTGCCCTGCAGCTCCTCGGCGACCCGGGCGTACTGCGCCGTCCGGTCCTCGACCCGGCGCTCCAGGTCGGCGGCGCTGCGCCGCAGCTCCTCATCCATCCGGCCACGCTCGATCGCGGCGCCGATCAGGCTGGCCGCCGATTTCAGCACGTCGATCTCATCGGCGCGCCACGACCGCTCTTCCTCGCGGATGTCGTCGAACCCCATGGTGCCCCACCAGCGCCCGCCGAACAGGATCGGCACCTTGAGGTTCGAACGCACGCCCTGGCGCCGCAGCTCCCTCTGCTCCAGCTCGCTGCCGAGATTCCAGCCGCTCAGCGCGGCCATGCCGGTCATGCGCTCGTCGATCAGCGCCTGCAGCACAGCTGGGTCGTCGGGCAGCGGATGGTCATGCATCTGCGGGTCGTCGATCAGCGCCGGCACGCCCTCGGCCACCCATTCATAGCTGTAGCGGCTGGTCAGGCGACCGCCCGGCAGGTCCTGGACCTCGAAGATATAGGTCCGGTCGGTGCCGGTGGCGCGGCCCAGCCGGGCCAGCATCTCCTGGATGCCGGCGCGCCAGGTGCTGCGCCCGATGATCTGGGTCGCGGCATAGCCGATCGCGTCCAGCATGGCGGTGCGGCGGGCGTCGTCCGCCAGCGTCGCGGCCAGCCGCCTCTCGCTGTCGCCCAGCGCCGCCTCGCGCCGCTTGATGTCGGTGATGTCGACATGGATGCCGACGATGCCGCCCTCATGGGTCGGGCGCTCGGTCATGCGCACCCAGCGGCCATCCGCCAGTGGCAGGTCCAGCGGCGCCGAGTCGCCGCGATGGTGCCGCAGCCGCCGCCGCATCCAGTCGACCACGTTGTCCGCATCGGCATAGAGGCCGCGGGCGATGGCGGTCTCGACCAGCGTGCGGAAGGCGGTGCCGGCCGCGATCTCGCCGTCGCCGATCCCGTACAGCCGGCGATAGGCGCTGTTCGACAGCACCAGCCGGTCCTCGGCGTCGAACAGCACGAAGCCGTCATGGATCGACTCGATGGCGTCGGTCATCCGCAGGCGCAGCCCGTCCAGCTCGGCCTGGGCATCGATGCGGACGGTCACGTCCTGCCAGATCATCACCACGCCGCCATCGTCCTGGCGCCGCTCCTCGTATTGCAGCCAGCGCCCGTCACGGTCGCGCAGCACCGCCGGTTCGCGCGGGGCCGCGTCCGGCTGGGGCATGGCCAGCAGCCGCTCGGCCCGCGCCGCCTCCCCCGGGGCCAGGACGGAATCGGCCAGCAGCCGGATGTGGTCGCCCCGGGTGCTGCCGGACCGGAACTGCCCCACCAGCGCCGGGAACAGCACGCTGGCGGCGCGATTGGCGGTCTGGAACGTGCCGTCGCCGGCATAGCGGATCAGGCCGACATCGACCGCGGTGATCGCCTCTTTCATCGCGCCGCTGTCATGGCGCGACGTCACGTCGGTGAAGATCTTGAGCAGCCGGCCGTCGGCCAGGCGCCTGACCTCGAGCGACAGCCACCGCCCATCCTTGCACTGCCGGGTGTAAGAGCTAGGCGGGTTGCGGTGGCGCTCCAGCGCGGCGGCGACGTGGCGGTCGATGAAGGGGCGTTCGGCCGGCTCCAGATGGGTCTCGAAGAAGCGGCGCACCGTCTCCTTCAAGGGCAGGCCCGGGCGCAGCAGATCGGCTTCCTCGGGAAACAGCGTCAGATAGGTGTCGTTCCAGGCCAGGAGGCGGTCCTCGGCATCGAGCACGCAGATGCCGGCGCCGAGCACGGCGGCAATGGCATCGAGCACCGGATCCAGGGCGGGGTTCGGCGCCTGTGTTCCCGATCGGCTGGCCGCGGTCAAGCTTGTTCCCATCCCTCCGCCCGCGCCGTCGATCCGATCGGGGCGACACGATTATGGCCGCGGGGCGATCCGCCCCCCTGACGCGATACAGACGATACCAAAAACCCGGCGCCGCGACATGAGCCTGATACCGGGGTGGCAGATCATCTCGTCATCGGCCGGTCGGTCCGGTGCCGATCAAACAGGGAGCATCCTCATGTTTCGCAACATCTTCACCAGCATGGCCCTGGCCGTCACGATCCTGCTGGGCGCGATCCTGGCGTCCCCGCACCTCGCGATGGCCCAGGGCGCGGTGACCGGGACCTACAGCGTCGCCGGCACCAACCCGACCGGCAGCCACTATGCCGGCACCGCCGTGGTCGAAGCGACCGGGGACACCTATGTCGTGACCTGGACGGTGGCCGGCGACACCTCGGTCGGCCGCGGCGTCTTCCTCGGCACCACCCTGGCGGTCGGCGGCATCCTCGGCAAGGGCGGCTTCGTCTTCGCCATGTCGCCGAAGGGCGCCAATCTCGAAGGCATCTGGGCCGACATGGAGAATGGCACGAAGCTGGGCGGCGAGATCTGGACCCGCATCAAGTAGGCGATGGCCGGTGATCGCCGAATTGCTATCCCGCACAGCGCCTCGGCGCTGTGCGGCGCCGCGAGACATGGCATACTGGGCAATGCTGGGCCCGTCCGGAATGGCTCTTGGCCGCGCCCTGCCAGAGATCGAGCGGATGAGTCAGCCCCATATCGCGGTCGTCGACGACGATGCCTTCCAGCGGCGGGTGCTCGAGGAATATCTGACGCGGCAGGGCTATCGCGTGACCGGGGTCGAGGGCGGGGCCGAACTGCGCAAGCTGCTGGCCCGACGCAATCCGCTGGACCTCGTCCTGCTCGATGTCCACATGCCGGGTGAGGACGGCTTCGCGGTGGCCCGCTTTCTGCGGGAACGCGGCAATGTCGCGATCATCATGGTGACGGCCGCCACCGACACGGTCGACCGCGTGGTCGGGCTGGAGACCGGCGCCGACGACTACGTCACCAAGCCCTATGAGCCTCGCGAGCTGGTGGCGCGGATCAAGAGTGTGCTGCGCCGGTCCGGTGGGCGCGCCAATACGGCCCCGGACGGATGCCTGCGCTTCGGGCGCTGCATCCTCGACCTGGCGGCCCGCCGGTTGACGACGCTGGAGGGCGACGGCGTCGCCCTGGCGGCATCGGAGTTCGCGCTGCTGAAGGTGTTCGCCCAGCATCCGAACCAGGTCCTCAGCCGGGACCGCCTGCTGGACCTGACCAGCAACCGGGAGATGGAGCCGTTCGATCGCTCGATCGACCTGCGGATCACGCGGATCCGCCGCAAGATCGAGATGGACCCCACCAAGCCCGAGGTGATCCGGACCGTGCGGGGCGCCGGGTACATGTTCGCGCCGGATCCGGGATACTGAGCCCGGTCGCGCGATGGCCGAGAAAGGGCGGATACCATGACGGCGAAGGCGCAGCCGGACGATTTCCTGATCCTCGACGACGACGCGCCCGAGGAGATCCCCAAAGAGGCGTCCGGCCGCGCCGAACCGTGGCGCGTGCTGATCGTCGACGACGACCCCGAGGTGCACCAGATCACCCGGCTGATCCTCGACGGCTTCAGCTTCTCCGGCCGCGGCGTGGCGTTGATCGACGCCTATTCCGCGGCCGAGGCGATGGACATCCTGCGCCGGACCGAGAACGTGGCGCTGGTCCTGCTGGACGTGGTGATGGAGACGGACGACGCCGGGCTGCGATTCGCCCGCTGGATCCGCGGCGTGCTCGGCAACAGCATGGTGCGCATCGTGCTGCGGACCGGGCAGCCGGGCCAGGCGCCGGAGCAGGAGGTGATCGTCGCCTATGACATCAACGACTACAAGGCGAAGACCGAACTGACGCAGACCCGGCTGTTCACCACCCTGGTCGCCGCACTGCGGTCCTATGAGCAGATCCGCACCATCGAGGACGGCCGCAAGACGCTGGCCCAGGCCAATGACGTGCTGGAGCACGCCGTCGCCGAACGCACTGCGGAGCTGCGCGAGAGCGAGCGGCTGCTGCGCGACATCCTCGACCGCAGCCCGATCAGCATCGCCATCTATGGCCGCGACGGGAACTTCCTGTTCGCGAACCAGCGCCATGTCGACCTGTTCGGCCTGGCCGGGCAGACCATGGCACGGCGGAATCCGCGCGGCCTCTACGCCGATCCCGGCGACGCTGCCCGGCTGGAGGCGACGCTGCGCCAGGACGGGCTGGTGCATGATGCCGAGGTCGAGTTCCGCACCGGGGAAGGCGGCCGCTTCTGGGGGCTGCTGTCGCTCGAGCGTATCGCCTTCGAGGGCCAGTCCGGCACCATCGCCTGGACCTACGATATCACCGAACGCCGCCTCGCCGAACAGGTGATGGCCGAAGCGCGCCAGGCGGCGGAGGCCTCGGCCCGGGCCAAATCCGAATTCCTCGCGGTGATGAGCCATGAGATCCGCACGCCGATGAACGGCGTGCTGGGCATGCTGGAGGTGATGGAGCAGTCGCGGCTCGACGAGGGCCAGCGCCAGTCGCTGCAGCTCATCCGCGAATCCGCGCGGTCGCTGCTGCGCATCGTCAACGACATCCTCGACTTCTCGAAGATCGAGGCCGGTCGGCTGGACCTCGAATGGATGCCGGTCTCGATCCGCACCGCGATCGCCGGCCTGGTCGACATGCTGGCCCCGCAGGCGCGCGACAAGGGGCTGGTCCTGACCGCCGCGACCGACCCGACGATTCCGGATCCGGTGCTGGCCGACCCGGTCAGGCTGCGCCAGATCCTGCTGAACCTCGCCGGCAACGCGATCAAGTTCACCGAACGCGGCAGCGTCCGCATCGAGGCCGCGCTGGCCCGGCACGAGGCCGGACGCGCCCGGATCTCGATTGCCGTCATCGACACCGGCATCGGCATCAGCGCGATCGAGCAGGAGCGCCTGTTCCAGCCCTTCTCGCAGGCGGATGCCTCGACCACGCGCCGCTTCGGCGGCACCGGCTTGGGCCTGTCGATCGCGCGGCGGCTGGCGACCATGATGGGCGGCGACATCACGGTGGACAGCGTGCCCGGCCGGGGCGCGACCTTCCGGCTCACGCTCGACCTCGCCGTGGCACAGGCGGAGGATGCGGAGATCGCGCCCGCCCGCGCCGCCACTCTGCCGGCCGCGACCGACATCGACCAGGCGCGCCGGGACGGCCGGCTGGTCCTGGTGGTCGACGACCATCCGGTGAACCGGCAGGTGCTGGTCCGGCAGCTGCAGCTTCTCGGCTACGCCGCCGACACGGCGGCGGACGGGGTGGAGGCGCTGGCGGCCTGGGCTGCGGGCCCCTACGCCCTGGTCCTGACCGACTGCCACATGCCGTCCTTGGATGGCTTCGAGCTGACGCGGCGGATCCGTGAGGCGGAGCGGGCCGGCCGGCGGCGGATTCCAATCGTGGCGGTCACGGCCAATGTGCTGGCCGGCGAGGCCGAGCGCTGCCGCGCCGCGGGAATGGACGACTATGTCGGCAAGCCGGTCCAGCTCGCCCGGCTGCAGGAGGTGCTGCAGCGTTGGTTCCCGTCCGAGGATCCCGGCCGGGGCAGGGCGATCGACCCGGCCGCGCTGTCCGGGCTGTTCGGGGACGATACGGCGACGATCGCCGCCATGCTGGCCGACTTCCTCGTCTCCGCCGAGGCGTCCGCGGCGGCGATCGCCCGGGCGGTCGCCGGCGGGTGGCGCCCGGATGTCGTGGCCGAGGCGCACCGGCTGAAGGGCGCGGCCCGCATCGTCGGCGCGGCGGTTCTGGGCGATGCCGCCGAGGCGCTGGAGAGTGCCGCGGCTGCGGATGCGCCCGACCTGGCCGGACCGGCGCAGCGCGTCGAGGCGGAGATCCGGCGGGTCCAGTCGGACATCGCCGGCCATTCCTGACCGCCGGGGCGATACAGACGATACACATTCACCCGCCCGGCGACATCCGCCGGATACCGGCCGGGCCTAGTTTCCCCTTGGGCCGCCGCATGGGGTGGCCAGCTCATTCAGGGGGAAACTCATGGCCACCATCAACGGCGACGACAACGACAACGTGCTCAACGGCACGACCGAAGGGGATTCGATCTCCGGCAACGGCGGCAACGACCAGATCTTCGGCGATGCGGGCAACGACTTCGTCTTTGCCGGCAACGGCAACGACCTGGTCAATGGCGGTGCCGACAACGACTTCATCGGCGGCGACGGCGGCGACGACACCCTGAACGGCGATGCCGGCAATGATACGCTGCAGGGCAGCGACGGCGCCGACACGCTGAACGGCGGCGACGGCCTCGACACTCTCGAGGGCGGCGCCGGCGCCGACATCCTCAATGGCGGGGCCGGTGTTGACAGCGTCACCTACGCCACGACCTTCGCCGGCGGTGTGACGGTGACGATCGGCGCGGTCGCCTCCGGCGGCGAGGCGCAGGGCGACGTGATCGGCGCCGATATCGAGAACATTGCCGGCACCAATGCCTTCGACGACGTCCTGACCGGATCGGCCGCGGACAACCAGCTGGATGGCTCGGGCGGCAACGACATCCTCTCCGGCCTCGGCGGCGCCGACGTCCTCATCGGCGGCAGCGGCGACGACGACATGACCGGCGGCGCCGGCAACGACGCCATTGAAGGCGATGGTGGCAATGATATTCTCGATGGAGGCGGAGACCTCGACGCCATTTCCGGCGATGCCGGCGACGACTTCGTGCATGGCGGCACCGGAGGCGACACCCTGTACGGCGGCGACGGCATCGACACCGTCACCTATTTCGACAGCACCGCCGGCGTCACCATCAATATGACGACGTTCGTCACGACGGGCGGCGACGCGACAGGCGATTTCGTCTCCGGCTTCGAGGACGTCATCGGCTCGGCCGGCTTCGGCGACGCGCTGACCGGCGATTCCAACGCCAACCGCCTTGTCGGCCTGGGCGGTAACGATACCCTCGACGGCCAGGACGGCCAGGACGTCCTGCTCGGCGGCGACGGGGACGACCTGCTGATCGGCGGCACCGGCGCCGATGTGCTGGACGGCGGCGCCGGCATCGACACCCTCAACTACGGCACCAGCTTCACCCCCACCGGCGTGCGGGTCGATCTCTCATCCGGTTTGGCCGTCGGCGGCGACGCCCAGCGCGACGTGTTCTCCTCGATCGAGAACGTCATAGGCAGCTACGGCTACGCGGATGTGCTGACGGGTGATGCGGGCGCCAACGGCCTGAGCGGCCTGGGCGGCGCCGACGCGCTCTACGGCGGCGGCGGCAACGACGTGCTCGATGGCGGCCTGGGCGCGGATGTGCTGGACGGGGGCATCGGGATCGACACCGCCAGCTATGCCGCCAACACCTTCGCGGTGACGGCGAACCTCGCCACCGGGATCGGAACGGGCGAGGCCCTGGGGGACATCTATGTCGGCATCGAGAACCTGACCGGTGGTCTGGCCGGCGACACCCTGACCGGCGACGCCGGCGCCAACCTGCTGCAGGGGCTGGCGGGCAACGATGTGCTCCGGGGCGGCCTCGGCGCCGATCGGCTCGAAGGCGGCGACGGCACCGATGCCGTGCTGTACAGCGACGGCACGGCCGGCATCGTGGTCAACCTGGCCACCGGCATCGGCACCGGCGGCAGCGCCCAGGGCGACGTCCTGGTCTCGATCGAGAACGTCTACGGCACGGGCTTTGCCGATACGATGCTCGGCAGCGCCGGCGCCAATGGCATGGTCGGCGGCGCCGGCAGCGACCAGCTGTTCGGTATGGGCGGCCAGGACACCCTGATCGGCGGCGACGGTGCGGACCGCTTCGTCTACACCGCGGCCAGCGACAGCACGGTCGCCGCGGCCGACCGCATCACCGATTTCAGCCATGCCCAGACCGATCGCATCGACCTGCACCTGATGGACGCCAACCCGGCGCTGGCCGGCGACCAGGCCTTCAGCTTCATCGGGGCCGGCGCCTTCACCAGCCATGCCGGCGAATTGCGGGCGACCGTGGCCGGGGGCATCACCACCGTCAGCGGCGACATCGACGGCAACGGCACGGCGGATTTCAGCATCGCCCTGACCGGTGCCATCACCCTCACCGCCGGCGACTTCGTGCTCTAAGCGCGGGGGATACTCCGGAAAAGTGCTTCGAGGCCGCTTCCAGGAAGCGGCCTCGAATGCTTTGATCCGGATGGTGTCAGAAAACCGTCTCTGTTTGCCACTAAATCAGAAAACTGCCATTCTCTCGTCCAACAAGCCCGCAGGATGGGAGGTATCATGGCACCCGACGACACCGGTGGTTCGCCCGCCGATCTCTCCGCCCGGATCGATGCGCTGTTTGCGCCCTGGGCGAAGCCGAAGTCTCCCGGCGCGGTGGTGGTGGTGCGGCGCCACGGGCGCGAGATCCATCGCGGCTGCTACGGCCTGGCCCAGCTGCCGCACCGCATCCCGCTGTCCGGCCGCAGCGTCATGCGCATCGCCTCGCAGACCAAGCAGTTCACCGTGCTGCTGGCGCTGATGCTGGAGACCGAGGGCAAGCTGTCGCTGCAGGACGACGTCCGGCGCCATCTGCCCTGGCTGCCGGAATTCCCGCGCAAAGTCACGCTGCAGCACCTCGCCGCCAACGTCTCTGGCCTGCGGGACTATGTCGAGATCATGGAGCTGGGCGGCCAGTCGCCGCTGTCGCCGGCGCCGCGCGCGATGCTGCGCCGGGTCATCCGCGAGCACGGCGGGGTGAACTTCCCGGCCGGCGACGACCTGATCTACTGCAATGCCGGCTTTCTGCTGCTGTACGAGGTGATCGAGCAGGTCGCCGGCCGCAGCTTCAACGAGCTGCTGCGCGACCGGATCACCGGCCCGCTCGGCATGAGCCAGACCCTGCTGCTGAAGCAGGATGACGAGATCGTGCCCCATCTCGCCGACCATCACACCAAGGGGCCGGACGGGGCCTGGCGCCGCGCCTGGGCCGGCGAGGAGGCCAATGGCGATGGCGGCATCGTCTCCTCGGTCGACGACATGCTGATCTGGCTGGCCAATCTGAACGACCCGAAGGTCGGCGGCGCGGAGCTGGCGCGGATGGCCCGGCCGGGCGCCACCATCAACGGCCGGCCCAGCCCTTACGGCCTCGGGCTGGTCACGACAGAGTATCGCGGCCACCGCAGCATCGGCCATGGCGGGGCGATGGCCGGGGCCCGGTCGGAAGGGGTGCGGTTCCCCGATCTCGGCCTCGACATCGTCATCCTGGCGAATACCGACGACATCGCGCCGTTCTCGCTGGCCCGCCGCATCGTCGACGCGGTGCTCGGTCGGCCGCCGGGGCCGCCGCATTCGGCCGAGGCCGGCGCGCACCTGGCCGCAGCCGCCGGCCTGTATCATGACGAGGCGACCGACGACGTCTTCGCCATCGCGCTGAAGGACGGCGTGCCGGTGCTCGGCGGCAATGGCGGCAAGGCGCAGGTCGAGGAGGTCGAGCCGGGGGTGTTCCAGCCCGAACGCGGCATCATCCCGCTGCGCCTCGGCCTGCGGCCGGACGGCGACATCGATGCCGACTGGTTCGGCCGCCGGCGGCACTATCGCCGTCTGCCCGGCATGGCCCCGGCCCTGCCCGCCGATGCCGCCGGCCGCTATGGCGATCCCGCCATCGCGCTGGAGGCCGAGATCGTGCTGGAGGGAGAGACGGCCCGGCTGCGCCTCCGTTCCTCCTTCGCCGTGCTGGACGCGGTGCTGCGGCCAGTGGCGCCCGGCCTGTTGCTGGCCCGCCCAGCGACAGAGGCAGACGGACCCGAGCCGGAGGTCCCGTCCTGGCTCTGCGCCGTGCGGATACTGCCGGATGCGATCGTCATCAACAATGACCGCACCCAGCGGCTGCGGCTGCCGCGCCTGGGATAAGCCCGTAGGTTGGGTTCGCGCTTGCGAACCTAACACTCGCTCTGGCTTCGGCATGTTGGGTTCGCCCCGGGGCGAACCCAACCTACGCATCGTCAGGCGGCCGGCACGTCGTCGCGGACCAAATCCTCGACCGTGTCCGGCCGCCGGATCCAGGCGACGTCGCCGGCGCGGCGCAGCATCACCGCCCCGGCCCGGCGCCGGCCGCAATAGGGGAACATCTGCTCCAGCGCATAGGCGCCGACATCCAGCAGCGCGACGATGTCGCCCGGCGCGGTGGCGGCGGCCAGGCCGCGGTGCCGGGGCAGCCGGACCACCGCGGCCTCCAGCCCGTCATCGTCGGGCCGCGACTGTCGGAGCGCGTCGTAGAGATGCTCGCCCTCGACATCGAAGAAGCAGTCGGCGGAATCGCACAGCGGGCCGACCACGCGGAATGGCGCCTCGGCCTGGCCGACCCGGTTGGCGGTGACCATGTGGAAGTACCAGCGCACCGCCGCGGAATCGATCAGGGTGTGGTAGCCGGCATCCAGGAACAGCCAGGGCTGCGCGCCGCGGTGCTTGATGTTCTCGACCGTGGTCAGCAGCACCGCCGCATCGCCGACGATGGCGCGGCCGGGCTCGAACAGCAGCTCGACATCCGGCCCCAGTTCCTGCGCCGCCTCGGCCGCCACCCGCCCGACCATCGCCGCCGCATCCTCGGCCGCGTCGAACGCCCCCAGTCCCGCGGCGTCGCCATGGACGTAGCGCACCGGATAGCCGCCGCCGAGATTGACATGGCGCAACGGCCGCCCCAGCCAGGCGCCGATCTCCCGCGCCTGCCGGGCCATGAACCGGGTGCCGTCGCGGAAGGCGCCCGCGTCGGCGACCTGCGAGCCGATATGGCAATGCAGGCCGATGACCTCGACCGCGTCGGCGAACTCCGCGGCGATCGCTCGTGCTTCTGGCAGGTCCTCCGGCATCATGCCGAACTTGCTGTCGCTGCCGCCGGTGCGGATGCCGGGCGTGGCGCCGCCCTCGACCCCCGGCACCAGGCGCAGCGCCACCTCGGCCCGCCGGCCCATCGCCCGCGCCGTCTCGCCGATCCGCCGCAGCTCGAACGGGGAATCGACATTGATCGCCTTGATCCCCCGGCCGATCGCCTCGCCGATCTCCGCCACGGTCTTGGCCACGCCGTTGAACACGATGCGGTCCGGCACCACGCCGGCGGCCAGCGCTTTGTACAGCTCGCCGCCGGAATTGACCTCGACGCCCAGCCCTTCGTCGCGCACCGCTGCCAGCACCGCCAGGTTCGAGCAGGCCTTGCTGGCGTAGCAGACCAGGGCGCGGGGATGGCCCGCCTCCGCCGCCTGCCGGAACCGCCGGGCGTTGCCGCGCAGCCGCGCCTCGGAGAAGACGAAGAGCGGCGTGCCATGCGCCCGGGCCAGGGCGACCAGGTCGTGGCCGTCCAGCGTCAGGTGCCCGGCCGCCGCGCCGACGCGCGGCGACACCAACTGAGAGTCGATCATGATGCGGCCCGGGTCACAGGGCCATGTCGCGGTCCAGCGGATAGATCGGCCGCGGCACGTTGTGATAGGGCATCTTCTCGTAGTCCAGGGTGCACAGGGCGCCGCTGTCGCAGACGATGACCTTGCCGGCGATCGGCTCGAACGCCGCCCGGAAATGCTGCATCGACTTCAGCCCGACCACGCGGTGCGCCGCAGGGTCGATGCCGAAGGCGCGGAACTGCTGCAGGTCCAGCATCTGCGACGGTTCGCTGACCACCAGCACGGTGATGCCGTCGACCTGGACCACCGCGGTCGGGCCGAAGCTGAATTCGAGGCCGCCCAGCATCGGGCCATCGCCGACCAGCTTGCCGTCGCTGGTCCACAGCAGCGTCGCCGCCACCGCCAGCGGGCCGCCGCCGAAGCGCGGGTCGGTCTTGCCGCCCAGGCGCAGCTGCAGCGTTTCGCCGGCCTTGGCCCCGTGCAACTGCTGCACCGTCTCGGGGTCGACGATCGGGCCGAAGCAGGCCTTGTCAATGCCGGCCTGCAGCAGGGCGCCCAGCAGGGTGGTGGCGTCGCCATAGCCGCCGGCGCCGGGGTTGTCGGCGTAGTCGGCGACGATCAGCGGCTTGTCGTCATGCCAGCCGCGGGCGATCGCCGCCGCCTTGGCCACCGTGTGATAGGTGTTCAGCACGTCGAAGCGGGCGTCCCAGATCTTGTCGGCGATGCCTTCGGCGAAGGCGCGGTGCGGCGCCTCATCCCCCTGATAGGTCACCAGCACGGTCGGCCCGACCTCGGGGATGTCGGCGTTGGGGAAGGCGCCGTTGATGCTGACGGCGAAGGCGTCGCCCTGGCCTTCATAGGCCCGGGCCTCGGCGATCCAGCCGACCATCGGCCCGACATCGGTGCGGCCGGCATTGATCTCCTCCAGCATCGGCCGGCGGACCAGCAGGGTCTTCGGCCGGATCTCGCCGGCCATGGTCCGCTGCAGCACCTCGCCGGCATGTCGCGCGATCTCGCGCATGTCGATGTGGGGATAGGTCTTGTAGGAGATGATGATGTCGGCGTGCCGGCACATCTTCGCCGTGACATTGGCGTGCGGATCCAGGGTGATCGCGATCGGCAGGCCGGGGCCGATGACGTCGCGCAGCCGTTCCAGCAGCTCGCCCTCGCCGTCCGGCGAGAAGTCGGTGACCATGGCGCCGTGCAGGGCCAGCAGGATCCCGTCCAGCGCCCCCTTCGCCTCGGCCGCCGCGCGCACGATGGCGCCGCCCAGCCGGTCGAAGGCATCGCGGGTCACGGGGCCGGCCGGCTCGGCCGCGGCGCTCAGCACATGCCGCAGGGTCCAGCCATGCTGGCGGGCAACGTCGCGGAAGCCGGCGATGCCGGTGTTGGCGTCGCCCAGGGCGCGGATGGCGTCCTCGCCGAAATACAACTCGCGCCGGGCGAAGGCGTCGTAGTCGGTCGGGTGGACGTTGAAGGTGTTGGTCTCATGCGCGAATTCGGCGGTCAGGACGCGGAAGGTCATGGTTGCTCCCTTCAGATCAGGGGGTGATGGCAGGCCGCCTGCTGTCCGCTGGCGGTGTCGCCGGAGACAGGGGCCAGCGCGGGCAGGGTGTGACGGCACAGATCGGTGGCGCGGGGGCAGCGGGCGGCGAAGGCGCAGCCCGGCGGCGGGTCCCAGCCGCTCGGGATCTCGCCCGACAGCCGGGTGATGTGTCGGCGGCGGCGCGGATCGGGCTCGAAGGTGCTGTCCAGCAGCGCCCGGGTGTAGGGATGCGCCGGCTCCGCCCCGCTCGGCAGCATCTCGACGATGCGGCCGAGATACATCACCAGGATCCGGTCGCAGAAATAGCGGACCAGGCCGAGGTCGTGCGAGATGAACAGATAGGTCAGCCCCAGCTCGCGCCGCAGCCGGTCCAACAGGCCGATGATCTGGGCCTGCACCGACACGTCCAGCGACGCGGTCGGTTCGTCCAGCACCACCAGCGACGGCCGCAGCGCCAGGGCGCGGGCGATGCCCACCCGCTGCTTCTGCCCGCCGGACAGCTGGTGCGGATAGGCGCGGGCCAGGGCCGGGCTCAGCCCCACCATCTCCAGCAGGCCGGCGACGGTGGCGTCACCCTCCGCCGGCGGGAGGCGCTGGACGCGGAACGGCTCCAGCAGCGCGTCGCGCACGGAATAGCGCGGGTCGATCGACGAATACGGGTCCTGGAACACCAGCTGCATCCGGCGCCGCAGCCGCCGCAGCTCGCCCCGCTTCAGGCCGCGGATGTCCTGGCCATCGAAGCGGATGCTGCCCTCGCTTGGCGGGATCAGCCGCAGCACCAGCCGCGCCAGGGTGGACTTGCCGCAGCCGGATTCGCCGACGATGCCGACCACGCCGCCGTGCGGCACCGAGAACGAGACGTCGCTGACGGCATGGAACACGCGGCGCCGGCGGAACAGCCCGCCGCCGGCGAAGCGCCGGCCCAGGCCGGTGACGGTCAGGAGTGCGCTCATGCCGCCTCCGCCAGGTGGCAGGCCGCGCCGTGGCCGTCGAGCGCGCCGCCCAGCAGCGGCATGTCTTCGCGGCAGCGGTCGGAGGCGCGGGGGCAGCGCGGGTGGAAGCGGCAGCCGGGCGGGTGGTCGGCGGCGCCGGGCACGATGCCGGGAATGCCGCTCAGGCTGCCGCGCGGCGTGTCCGCGCGCGGGATGCAGCGGATCAGCGCCTGGGTGTAGGGGTGGCGGGGCTGGCCGAAGATGGCGTCGACC
Organism: Inquilinus sp. 2KB_23; assembly: GCF_052115705.1. Classification (NCBI taxonomy): domain Bacteria; kingdom Pseudomonadati; phylum Pseudomonadota; class Alphaproteobacteria; order Rhodospirillales; family Rhodospirillaceae; genus Inquilinus; species Inquilinus sp. 2KB_23. Next base: position 322,165 of record NZ_JBFRHF010000001.1, read on the forward strand.
GGAGCGCGCTCGACCACCCGGCCGCAATACATCACCGCCACCCGGTCGCAGGTCTGGGCCACCACGCCCATGTCATGGGTGATCAGCACCAGCGCCAGGCCGCGGTCGCGCACCAGCTCGACCAGGATCTGCACGATCTGGGCCTGCACCGTGACGTCCAGCGCGGTGGTCGGCTCGTCCGCCACCAGCAGCTCGGGGTCGCCGGCCAGGGCCATGGCGATGACGATGCGCTGCTTCATGCCGCCCGACAGCTGGTGCGGGTACAGCGCGTACACCGCCGCCGGGTCGGGGATGCGCAGATCGGCCAGAAGTTCCAGGCTGCGGGCGCGGGCGGCGCGCCGGTCCAGCCCGAGATGCAGCCGGGCCGACTGGTCGATCTGCGGCCCGACCCGCATCATCGGGTCCAGCGAGGTCATCGGGTTCTGGGTGATCAGCGCCATGCGGCCGCCGCGCAGCCGGCGCAGCCGCCGCTCCGGCAGGCCCACCAGCTCCTGCCCGTCGAAGCGGATATGCCCGGCCTCGATGCGGCCGCCGATCCGGGGCAGCAGCCCCATCACCGCCAGCGCGGTCAGCGACTTGCCGGACCCGGACTCGCCGACCACGCCCAGGATCTGGCCGCGGTCGACGCCGAAGCCGACATCGTCCACCGGGGCCAGGGTGCCGATGCCGATGCGCAAGCCCTCCACGGTCAGCAGCATCTCAGGCCTCCCGCAGCCGGGTGCGGATGTCCAGCGCCGCGATCAGGGCGTCGCCAAACAGGTTGAGGAACACCACAGTCAGGGCCACGGCCAGGCCGGGCAGCAGGATCACCCAGGGCGCGATGAACAGCTGGGCCGACCCGGCGGACATCATCGCGCCCCAGCTCGGCGTCGGCGGCTGGGCGCCGAGGCCGAAGAAGCCCAGCGTCGCCTCCAGGATGATGGCGTCGCCGGTGGCCAGCATCGCCGCCACCAGCACCGGCGCCAGGGCGTTGGGCAGCAGATGGGCGAACAGCACATGGGCGTGGCCGGCGCCGAGATTGACCGTGGCCTCGACATAGGTCTCGCTTTTCAGCGACAGCACCTGGGTCCGGGTCAGCCGGGTGAACTGGGCGAGGTAGGCGATGGCGATGGCCAGCAGCACGCCCTGCAGCCCTGGCCCGATGATCGCCACCAGGATCAGGGCGATCAGGATCTCCGGGAACGACCAGGTCAGGTCGACCGCCACCATCACCGCGCGGTCGAAGGCGCCGCCGAAATAGCCGCAGGCGGCGCCCAGCACCAGGCCCAGCAGCACCGAGACGCCGATCGCGGTGACGCTGACCGACAGCGAGGTGCGGGCGCCATTCAGGATGCGCGACAGCACGTCCCGGCCCAGCTCGTCGGTGCCCAGCAGGTGTTCGGCTGAGGGCGGTTGGTTGACGATCGACAGCTCCTGCTGGTCGTAGGGATAGGGCGCCAGCCAGGGGGCGAACACGGCGCCGGCCACCAGCAGCATCAGGTACAGCCCGGCGATGCCGCCCTTGACGGTCGACAGGGCGGAGAGGAGGGCAGGGCGCCGGGTCATGACGGCCGCCCCTCGCGCTGGCGCGGATCCATCGCCGCCTGGACGATGTCACCCAAGAGCGTGCCCAGGATCACCGCCATCGCCAGCATCAGCAGGCAGCCCTGCACCAGGGGATAGTCGCGCTGGTTCAGGGCGCGGATCAGCAGCGACCCCAGGCCGGGCCGGGCGAAGACGTATTCGATGGCGACCGCGCCGCCCAGGATCCAGCCGATGCGCAGCCCCAGCACCGTCACCACCGGCAGCATGGCGTGGCGCAGCACATGGCGCAGCTGGATGGTCCAGGGCGGCACGCCCTTGGCGTGCAGCAGCAGCACGAAATCCTGGCGCGACGCCTCGATCATCGCCACCCGGGTCACCCGCGCCACCAGGGCGATGCCGCCGGCGCCGGCGGCGATCACCGGCAGGATCAGCGAGCTCCAGCCGCGGGCGCCGGACACCGGCACCCAGCCCAGCGACACGGCGAAGACCAGGATCAGCAGCAGCCCCAGCCAGAAGCCGGGGACGGTGGACCCCAGCAGGATAAGGCCGGTGACGCCGTCGTCCAGCCAGCTGCGGTGGAAGCTGGCCGCCAGCGCCCCGGCGGCCACGCCGACCAGGGTCGAGAAGGCCAGCGCCAGCCCGCCCAGGGCCAGGCTGTAGGGCAGGTTCTGGCCGATCAGCTCCGCGACCGGCCGGCGCTGGATGATGGCGGTGCCCAGGTCGCCGGTCAGCAGCCGCCCCATCCACACCAGGTACTGCTCGGCCAGGCTGCGGTCGAGGCCGTACTTTGCCTCGATCTGGGCCCGCTGCGCCGGGGTCGACCCGACCCGCATCAGGTTGTCGATCGGGTCGCCCGGGACCAGGTGGATGATCAGGAACACCACCAGCGACACCACCAGGAAGACCGGCACCATCAGCACCAGCCGCCGCAGCACGAAGGCGATCATGTCGGTCTCCCGCCCTGCCGAAGCTACTCGGCGACCTTGAGGTCGACGATGGTCTGCTGGCTCAGCTGCGGGCCGCGGATCACGCCGGGCACCTGCAGCCGCGCCTTGTTGAAGGCGACGTTCTGGGCCGGCTCGTAGATCGGGGCAAACACGAACTGGCTCAGCAGGTACTCGTGGTACTTGCGGAAATTGGCCTCCCGCTCCGCCCCGGTGCGGGACTGGTGCATGGCGACCTCGTTCAGCTCCTCCGACTTCGGGTCGTTCCACATCGCCACATTCGGGTAGAACAGGCGCTTGCCGCTGAAGCACCAGTCCAGGATGTCGGCGTTGTTCCAGCCATAGGTGGCGATCACCAGCTGGTGCTCGCCCTTCTTGTACTGGTCGCGGATGGTGCTGGTGTCGAAGACGGTGATCGCGGCGTCCATGCCGATGGCCTTCAGCTGGGCCTGGACGATCTCGGCGATGCGCTTGTATTCGGTCTCCGCCCGGGTCCACAGCTTGACCGACAGGGGCTTGCCGTCCTTGACCCGGATGCCGTCGTCGCCGCGCACCCAGCCGGCCTCGTCGAGGATCTGGTTGGCCTTGGCCGCGTCGTAGCGGATCTCGACCTTGGGATCGACCTTGGATTCCGGCAGCGACGCGATCAGGAACTGGTGCGCCTCGGTGCCGATGCCGTTGTAGACGGTCTTCAGGATCGCGGCCTGGTCGATGGCCAGCGCCGTGGCCTGCCGCACCCGGATGTCGGTGAAGGGCTCGGCCTGGGTGTTGATTGGCATGTAGGTGGTGCCGAAGCCCGGCTGGGTGCGGAAGTCGATGTCCGGTTCGGATTTCAGCTGCGACAGGTAGTCGGTCGGCAGGTCCAGCAGCATGTCGACGCCGCCGGTCTTCAGCTCCAGGAAGGCGGTCGACTGGTCCGGGATCTCGCGCAGCGTCAGCCGCCCGATATGCGGTGGGCCCTGGTTCTCCGAGAGGTCGCTGCCCCAGGCGTAGTCGTCGTTGCGGACCAGCACGGTTTCCTGGCCGACAGTGAAGCTCTCCAGCTTGTAGGGGCCGGTGCCCACCGCCTCGGTCACGCCATAGCTGTCGCCGGCCGCGTCGAACGCCTTCGGGCTGGGGATGCTCATGAAGGTGCTGGCCAGGTTGTAGATCAGGTTCGGCTCCGGCCGCTTCATCACGAAGCGCACGGTGTAGTCGTCCACCGCCTCGACATGGTCGATGGCGTCGATCATGAATTCGTTCTCGGTGCCTTTGTATTTCGGGATCCACCACACGATGGTCTGGGCGTTGAACGGCTCGCCATCGGTGAACTTGACGCCCTGGCGCAGCTTGAAGGTCCATGCCATGCCGTCCGAGGTGCTTTCCCAGGACGTGGCGAGGTGGGGGTGGAAGGACTGGTCGGCGTCCTGCTCGACCAGCCGGTCATAGATCAGCGCCGCCCCGGTGTTCAGGATCGCGCCGCGGATGGGGTCGTAGTTCGGCACCCCGGCCTCGGCGCTGCTCAGCACGATCACCGCATCCTGTGCCGCCGCCGGCCGCAGCGGCAGCATCGCCGCGAGAGCAAGGCCCAGCACTCCGGCCAGGCGGACTCCGCCTGTCGTCAGTCCCGTCATCTCTGCCTCCGTGTTTTGGTCTTTTGTCGTGGCCGGCCGCGTCAGCGGTCGGGAATGCGGCCGACATGGCCGATGAAGTCGTTGTAAAGCTCGGCCATCCGGTTCAGCCGTTCCTCCACCTCGGGCCCGAGCTCGGCGAAGATGCCGTTCAGCAGCAGCTGGATCAGCGACACCATCGGTGCCGTCGAATCCCAGAACAGGTTGATCTCGGTCGGCACTGCGAACACCTCGGTGGCGCAGTCATGCCCCCAGTCGCAGAACTGGTCGGTGACCAGCGTGACCGGCATGCCCGCATCCCGCGCCCGGCGCGCCAGCAGCGGCGCCTGCTGCGAATAGCGGCGGGCGTCGAACAGCACCAGCGCGGCCCCTTCGGCGTCGGTCAGCAGCACCTCGGCGAAGTTGCCGGAGGACAGGTCGACCAGATGCACCCCGTCGCGCAGGTAGCGCAGCTGATGCACCATGATCGCGGCGATGCCGCGTTCGGTCTGGAAGCCGGCGACGAAGATCCGCGGCACGGTCGCCAGCCGCTGCACCACCGTCTTCCATTGCGGTGTCTGGGCCAGCTCGTAGACCCGGACGATGGCGGCGATCTCCAGATCCAGGCTGCGCGCCAGGTCGCCGCCGCCGGTCCGGCTGCGGGCCTGGAACTCGCGCAGCCGGTCGCCGATCAGCCAGGGGCTGTCGCCGATGTCGGATTTCAGGTCGGCCTTCAGGTCCTTGAAGTGCTGGTAGCCGACCGAGCGGCAGAAGCGGCCGACGGTCAGTTCGCTGACGCCGACCTTGCGGGCGATGGTGGCCGAGGTCTCGAACGGCAGCTCGCTCAGATTGGCCAGCATGTAGGTGGCGATCGCGCGCCCCGCGGCCGTCCCGTCCTCCAGGCTTTCGGTCAGTCTCTGGCGCACCGATCCGGTCACTGAAACCCCCTGTTTGGTAAAGACTGTCAGCTTTCTGATTTGTGTGCAACAGATGTCTTGTTTCTGACATCAGAAAGGCACGCCATCTCTGCCAGGGAATAGCACGAGGGTGATGCGCCAGATGGTCGGCCTCTCGGCCGTGGCCGGAGCGGAGCCGGCCTGACCCTGGTCAGGATCCTCGCCGCGCAGTTCCAGCAGCTCATGGCGAGGCCCGGCCCAAAGGCCAGGCGATGGAGGGTGAAGATCGTGCCGTCGGTCGCGACGGCCCCGGCCAAAAAAGACCGGGAATCAATCATCTTGTGTTTCGCCCGGCGGGTCTTAGCCCATAAAGTCGCGGGGCCGTCCTGCCGCTGCGGGAGGGGATGGCGCCGGCAAGGCCAATCGAGATGAACCGTTGAGCGATATCGCGGCGACGCGGACCGGGCCGACCGACCCCGGGGCCGGCCGGCTGATGGAATGCCATGAATGCGGGCTGCGGCACGACGTGCCGGCGCTGCCGGACGGCACCGCCGCGCGCTGCAGCCGCTGCGGCGCCACCCTGCATAAGTTCCGCGCCACCTCGCTCGACCACGCCTTCGCCTACACCTGCGCCGGGCTGGTGTTCTTCCTGATGGCGAATCTCCTGCCCTTCATCTCGCTGGAGATCTCGGGCCGGATCCAGGCGGCCAGCCTGGTCACCGGCGTCGTCACCCTGTACCGGCAGGGATTGTGGGAGCTGGCGGCGGTGGTGGCGCTGACCATGTTCGTCGCCCCCGGGCTGCGGCTGGGCACGCTGGCCCTGGTGCTGGGCGGCTTGCGCCTGAAGCGGCCGCCGCGCTGGCTGCCGCGCCTCTATCGCTGGGCCGAACTGCTTGGCCCCTGGGCGATGATGGAGGTTTACCTGCTGGGCGTCTTCGTCGCCTATGTGAAGCTGATCGACCTCGCCACGGTCGACATCGGCCCCGGCCTCTATTCGGTCGGGGCGCTGATGCTGGCGATCATCGCCGCCGGCACCTCGCTCGACAACCAGACGGTGTGGCGGGAGTTCGAACGGCGCGGGCTGGTGCCGACGCCGCCGGCGGCCGACCCGGCCCGGCCGGCGCGGCTGTGCCATGCCTGCGGCCTGGTCTCGAACGTGACGCCGGGCGCCCATGCCGGTTGTCCGCGCTGCGGCGCCGCGCTGCACCGCCGCAAGCCCGACAGCCTGACCCGGACCTGGGCGCTGGTCATCACCGCCATCATCCTCTACATCCCCGCCAACATCCTGCCTGTCATGACGGTGATCTCGCTCGGCAGCGGGGCGCCGGACACGATCATGAGCGGGGTGATCGAACTGGCTGATTCCGGGATGTGGCCGCTGGCGGCGCTGGTGTTCTTCGCCTCGATCACCGTGCCGGTGCTGAAGCTGGCCGGGCTGATCACCCTCCTGGTCACCACCCGGCGCGGCACAAGGCGGCGGCTGCAGGACCGCACGGTGCTGTACCGCATCGTCGAGGCGGTGGGGCGCTGGTCGATGATCGACATCTTCATGATCTCGATCCTGGTCGCGCTGGTGCAGCTGGGGCAGATCGCGACGATCGAGCCCGGCATCGGGGCCGTGTCCTTCGCCGCCGTGGTGATCATCACCATGATCGCGGCCATGAGTTTCGATCCGCGCCTGATGTGGGACGCGGCGGGAGAGAACAGTGCCGACCATGACTGAGACCAGCGGCCTCCCGCCGGCCGCCCCCCGCATCGACCGCAAGCGCCGGCTGTCGCCGATCTGGCTGATCCCGATCGTGGCGGTGCTGATCGCCGGCTATCTCGGCTGGATCACCTTCTCCAGCCAGGGGCCGACCATCACCATCAGCTTCCAGGCCGCGGACGGGCTTGAGGCGGGCAAGACCCTGATCAAGCACAAGGAGGTGGTGTTCGGCACGGTCAAGACCATCGCCCTGTCGGAGGATCTGAGCCATGTCGAGGTCACCGCCGAGATGACCCAGGCGGCGGCGCCGCACCTGAACCAGGACACCCGGTTCTGGGTGGTGCGGCCGCGGCTGTCGGCCAGCGGCGGGCTGACCGGCTTCTCCACCATCGTCTCCGGCTCCTATATCGAGCTCGACCCCGGCAAGGGCGAAAGCCGCCGGGCCTTCACCGGGCTGGAGGATCCGCCGGTGGTGCGGGCGGACGTGCCGGGCAGCGAATTCCTGCTGAAGGCCGACCGCATCGGCTCGGTCGGCCCCGGCTCGCCGATCTTCTACCGCGACGTCCAGGTCGGCCAGATCATGGGCTTCGACGCCGACGACCTGGCCAACGGCGTCACCATCCACGCCTTCGTCCGCGCGCCGTTCGACGCCCAGGTCCATGACGGGACGAATTTCTGGAACGCCTCCGGCATCTCGATCGGCGCCGGGGCGCAGGGCCTGAAGATCCAGCTCGAATCGCTGACGGCGGTGCTGGCCGGGGGCATCGCCTTCGACACCCCCGACGCCGCCCGCGCCGGCGGGCGGGCCAAGTCCGGCAGGACCTTCACCCTGTACAAGGACGAGGCCAGCGTCGAGGAGGCCGAATACACCGTCCGGCTGCCCTACCTCCTGTATTTCGACGGCTCGGTCGGCGGGCTGGAGCCGGGGGCCAATGTCGAATGGCGCGGCATCAAGGTCGGGCGGGTGTCCGAGGTCCGGCTGCAATACGACGCGGCGCAGAACCGGATGCGGATCCCGGTGCTGGTCGAGCTGGAGCCGCAGCGCATCGAGATGATCGGGGCCAAGCCCGGCCTCGGCCCGAAGGAATACACCGATCAGGTGAAGGCCCTGGTGGGCCGCGGCCTGCGGGCGCAGCTGAAGAACGGCAACCTGCTGACCGGCCAGCTGATCGTCACGCTGGACATCTTCCCCGACACCTACCCGCAGACCGTCGGCGAGGGCGACCGCTATCCGATCCTGCCGACCGTCCAGGGCCAGTTCGACAGCGTCATGCGCTCGGCCAGCGCCATCCTCGACAAGATCTCGGCGCTGCCGATCGACCAGCTGGTCGACCAGACCAACGCCACGCTGAAGACCCTCCAGTCCCTGGCGGCCTCGCCGGAGATCACGGAGTCGCTGCGCTCGCTGGCCGGGGCCCTGTCCTCGACCCAGCAGCTGCTGGGCCAGGCCAACACCAATCTCGGCCCGACGCTGCAGCAGCTGCCGCCGCTGCTGGCCGCGGCGCAGCAGGCGGTGCGGCGGCTCGGCGGCACGCTGGGGTCGGACGGCTACGGCGCCGATTCCGGCTTCAAGCGCGACCTCACCCGGCTGATGGGCCAGGTCGAGGACACGCTGCGCTCGATCCGCGTCCTCACCGACTATCTCGAGCAGCACCCCGAGGCGCTGATCCGGGGCAAGACCGAAGGGTTGAACTGATGCGTGCTCTGCCGCTGTCCCACCGCGCCTTCGCCGCCTGCCTGCTGGCGGCGGTGGCGGCCTGTTCCTCGACGCCGCCCAAGGTCTACACCCTGGCGGCCGCGCCGGGCGTCTCGGCCCCGGGGCGGCCGGTGACGGCGTCGGTGGCGGCGGTCGAGGTGCCGAAATACCTCGACCGGCCGCAGATCGTCACCCGCTCGGGCGCGGTCGAGCTCGGCGTCGCCGAATTCGAGCGCTGGGGCGAGCCCTTGGCCAACATGGTGCAGCGGGTGCTGGCCGACGACCTGACCCGGCGGCTGCCGGCGGGATCGGTCATCACCACCAGCCGCACCCTGTCGGGCGACGAGGACCTGACGGTCGAGCTGGCGCTCAGCCGCTTCGACCCTGAGGCCGACGGCACCATCGTGCTCGAGGCGCAATGGCGCCTGCGCCACAAGGCGCGCGGCAAGCCGGTGACCGAGACCGCCCGCATCACCCGCCGCCCGGCGGACCAGAGCACCGCGGCCGAGGTCCAGGCGATGAGCGACGCCCTCGGCGAACTCGCCGACCGCATCGCCGGCAAGCTGCGGTAGCGGGGCGGTCCGGCGCCAGCGCAGCCTCCACTCCATCACGACGAGGGCTCCTTTCCAGATCCGAGGGCAGGCACGAAACAATGTGAGTCCCCCCTCCCCTTGCGGGAGGGGGTTGGGGGAGGGGGTGTCGCAGCCAGAGCCGGTACCGGCATGACGCAAGTCGGATCCTGAAGGCCCATTCGCGTGCGGACGCGCACAGACCCCTCCCCCTAACCCCCTCCCGCAAGGGGAGGGGGGACAAGGAAGGTGCTGCCGGTCGAGCGGATAGAGGTCGAGCGGATGGAATGAGCGCAACCATCCTGCCGGCTCAGCTGCTGTCCGGCGACGGCTTCCGGGCCGGCGGGGTCGGCGGGCCGGCCTCATCCCGGTCGGCGACATCGATGGGCTCGGGCGCTTCGGGGGGCGGGTCGTCGAGCGGTTCGGCCGCCTCGTCCTCGGCAACGGCGGCGTCCCAGCCCTGCGGCAGGCGGCTGGGCTCGCGGCCGTGCCGGCGACAGATCCGCGTCACGATCTCCCCGATCGGCAGGGTGTCGAGCTCGACGTCCAGGACCTCGGTCTCGGTCAGGCTCTCCCGCGGCTCGGCGACCGGGCGCTCGGCGCCCTTGGAACCATCCCCGGCCGGCCGCTCCGGCCCCAACGCCTCGGCCACGGCGCGGGCGACCTGCGCCCGCCGCCGCTGCCGGCGCTCCTGGATCTCGACGGCGGCTTTCTCCGCCGCGTCCTTGCGGGTCCGGTAGGCCTCGCGGATGCGTTCGGTCATGGCGATGGTCAGGCGGACGGCACGGGCGATGCGGGCCTGGGACAGCGCGAAGTCGATCACCGGCGGCTCGAACCGGTTCCCGGCCACGATGTGCTGGCCTTCGAGCCGGCGGCAGCGCGCATGTCGATGTCGACCAGCTCGCGCAGCGTGCCCACACCCACACCGTCCACTCCCGGTCGGGGTCGACCGGCGGGGTCTCGGCAGGGGCGGCGTCGATCGGCGCGTTGTTCATGGAACAGATCATGAACATAGTCGCGAGCTAAGGCTATAAGAATTGTGTTCGCCTCCGGTGGAGGCGTTGCCCAGGCGCGTTTCCGGATGGCCGGGCGCACCAGCTGGGCCGATCCGGACAGACGCTCCTGGTGATCTATCCGCCCCGAAAGCGGATCATCGGCACCTGGGAAGGGCTCGGGCGTAGACGCGCCCGAGCCCGCCCGGGCTACAGCACGAAATCCGCCGCGGTGAGGGCTTGGTCGGCGTGGACGTTGATGGCGAGATCGGCGGTGCGATCGCCATTGGTGTCGGCATAGACCACCTGGACCGCTCCGGCCGTCACGATCCGCAATTCCCCGGCCTGGCCGGTGAAGGCCCCGGTGCCGAAGCTGAAGGCGGTGTCGCCGTTGCCGCTGTTGCCGTCCGCGTCGATCGCCGACAGGTCGATATGGTCGCCGGTCGAGAAGTCGAGGATCACATCCTTACCCGCCGACGCCACCGTGCTGTCGGCGGTGCCGGTGTAGACGAAGATGTCGTTGCCGGCCCCGCCCAGCAGCAGGTCGGCGCCGATGCCTCCCGTCAGCACATCGTCGCCGGCTCTGCCCGACAGGATGTTGGCAGTCTCGTCGCCGGTCAGATGATCTGCCTGGGCCGAGCCGGTCAGGTTCTCGATCCCGGCGAAGGTGTCACCCTGGGCATCGCCGCCCGTGCCGGTGTTCGCGGCCAGGTCGACCGTCACCCCGACCGTCGAACCGGCGTAGCTGGCGGTGTCGAGGCCGTCGCCGCCGGTCAGGGCGTCGGCCCCGGCCGCACCTTCGAGCGTATCGTTGCCGTCGCCGCCGTCGATCTGGTCGTCGCCGGCGCCGCCATAGAGGCCGTCATCGCCGGCATCGCCGAAGACGATGTCGTTGTCGGCGCCGGCATCGATCGAGTCGTTGCCGGTGCCGCCATGGATGGTGTCGATGCCGTCGCCGCCGACGAGGCGGTCGGCGCCGTCGCCGCCATCGAGGATGTCGTTGCCGTTCTCGCCGTTCATGGCATCGTCGCCGCCATTCCCGACCAGGGTGTCGTTGCCGTTCTCGCCGCCGAGGACGTTGGCGCCATTGTCGCCGGTCAGCTGGTCGTCGTTGCTGGAGCCGTAAAGGTTCTCGATGCTGGTCAGCACATCGCCCTGGGCGTCGCCGCCTGTGGCGGTGTGGGCCAGCAGGTCGACCGAGACCGCGGCCGTCGAGCCCTGGTAGTTGGCGATGTCCGACCCGTCCCCGCCGTCGAGGGTGTCGGCGCCCGCGCCGCCGCGAAGCTGGTCGTCGCCGCCGCCGCCGCTCAGCGCATTGACGCCGCCGTCGCCGTACAGCCGGTCGGCGAAGCTCGACCCGACGATGTCTTCGATGCCGATCAGCGTGTCGCCCTGGGCGTCTCCGCCGGTGCCGGTTCCCGCGATGAGGTCGATGACGATCCCGGCAGACGACCCGGCGTAGTCGGCAATGTCGACGCCGATGCCGCCGTCCAGCGTGTCGGCGCCGCCGCCGCCCTGGAGCGTGTCGTCGCCATCGCCCCCGGCCAGCACGTTCGCCCCGGCGTCGCCCGTCAGCGTGTCGGCGAAGGCCGAGCCGGTCAGGTTCTCGAAGCCGGACAGGATGTCGCCCGCGGCATCGCCGCCCGAGGCGGCGCCGTTGACCGTGACCACCACCCCGGCCGTGGATTGGGCATAGGTCACCGTGTCGACGCCATTGCCGCCCTGCAGCGCGTCAGCCCCGGCCCCGCCGTTGAGCACGTCGTCGCCGTCCGCGCCGGTGAGGGTGTTGGCCCCGGCGTCGCCGGTCAGCGTGTCGGCGAAGCCCGAGCCGATCACGATCTCGATGGTCGCAAGCGTGTCGCCCGCGGCGTCGCCGCCGGAACCGGTCCCGGTCAGCAGGTTGACCGACACCGCCGCCGCTGAGCCCGTGTAGTCGGCGGTGTCCGTGCCGTTGCCGCCGATGAGGCTGTCGGCCCCGGCCCCGCCGTTGAACACGTCGTCGCCGTCTCCGCCGTTCAGCACATTGGCCGCGGCGCTGCCGGTCAGCGTGTCGGCGAGGGCGGAGCCGATCAGGTTCTCGATGCTCTGCAGAGTGTCGCCCGCGGCGTCACCGCCCGTGCCGGTCCCGGTCAGCAGGTTGACCGTGACCGCATTTGCCGAGCCCGTGTAGTCGGCGGTGTCCGTACCGTTGCCGCCGATGAGGCTGTCGGCCCCGCCCCCGCCGCGGAGCACGTCGTTGCCGTCGGCGCCGGCGAGGATGTTGGCCCCGGCATCGCCGGTCAGGGTGTCGGCAAAGTTCGAGCCGGAGAGATTCTCGATGCTGTTGAAGGTGTCGCCCTGGGCATCGCCCCCCGTGGCGGTGTTGGTGGCGAGGTTGACCGTGACGGCCGCGGACGCGATGTAGTCGGCCGTGTCGCTGCCGAGCCCGCCGATCAGGGTGTCCGCGCCGCCGCGGCCCGCCAGCACGTCGTCGCCGGCGCCGCCATCCAGGACATTCGCCCCGGCCTCGCCATTGATCGTGTCGGCGAAGGCCGAGCCGATGATGTTCTCGATGCTGTTGAAGCTGTCGCCCTGGGCATCGCCGCCGGTCGCGGTGTTGGACGAGAGGCTGAGACTGACGCCCGCGGCGGAGGCGGCATAGGAGGCGGTGTCGGTGCCGTTGCCGCCCTGCAGCGTGTCGGCGCCGCCGCCACCCTGGAGCGTGTCGTTGCCGTCGCCCCCGGCCAGGACATTGGCCCCGGCGCCGCCGGTCAGCGTGTCGGCGAGGGCCGAGCCGGTCAGGTTCTCGATCCCGGACAGGATGTCGCCCGCGGCATCGCCGCCCGAGGCGGCGCCGTTGACCGTGACCACGACCGCGGCCGCCGAGGCGGCGTAGGAGGCGGTGTCGCTGCCGTTGCCGCCCTGCAGCACATCGGCGCCGCCGAGGCCCTGGAGCGTGTCGTCGCCGTCGCCGCCGTCCAGGACATTGACCCCGGCGTCGCCGGTCAGCGTGTCGGCGAAGGCTGAGCCGATCAGGTTCTCGATGCCGGTCAGGGTGTCGCCCGCGGCATCGCCGCCCGAGCCGGCGCCGTTGACCGTGACCACGACCGCGGCGGCCGAGGCGGCGTAGGAGGCGGTGTCGCTGCCAGCGCCGCCGATCAGCGCGTCGGCCCCGGCGCCGCCCTGGAGCACGTCGTCGCCGTTGCCGCCGTCGAGGGTGTTGGCCCCGGCATTGCCGGTCAGGACGTCGGCGAGGTTCGAGCCGGTGAGGTTCTCGATGCCGGCCAGCGTGTCGCCCTGGGCATCGCCGCCCGCGCCGGTGCCGGTTGCGAGGTTGACCGTGACGCCTGCGGCGGAAGCGACATAGTTGGCCGTATCGACGCCGGCTCCGCCCTGCAGGGAGTCCGCGCCGGCACGGCCCGAGAGCGTGTCGTCGCCGGCGCCGCCGTCCAGGGCATTCGCCCCTGCATCGCCGCTGATCGTGTCGGCGAAGGCTGAGCCGATGACGTTCTCGATGCTGCTGAAGCTGTCGCCCGCGGCATCGCCGCCCGAGGTGGTGCCGGTCGTGAGGCTGAGCGAGACCGCGGCGGCCGAGGCGGCATAGGAGGCGGTGTCGCTGCCGTTGCCGCCCTGCAGCACGTCGGCGCCGCCGAGGCCCTGGAGGGTGTCGTTGCCGTCGCCGCCGGCCAGGATGTTGGTCGCGGCGCTGCCGCTCAGCGTGTCGGCGAAGGCCGAGCCGATGAGGTTCTCGATGGCCGTCAGCACGTCGCCCTGGGCGTCGCCGCCCGTGCCGGTCCCGTTCAGCAGGTTGACCACGACCGCGGCGGCCGAGGCGGCATAGGAGGCGGTGTCGGTGCCGTTGCCGCCCTGCAGCACGTCGGCGCCGCCGAGGCCCTGGAGCGTGTCGTTGCCGTCGCCGCCGGTCAGGAAGTTGGTCGCGGCGCTGCCGCTCAGCGTGTCGGCGAAGGCCGAGCCGACCAGGGTCTCGATGCCGGTCAGGGTGTCGCCCTGGGCGTCGCCGCCCGCGCCGGTCCCGGTCAGCAGGTTGACCACGACCGCGGCCGCAGAGGCGGCGTAGGAGGCGGTGTCGCTGCCGTTGCCGCCCTGCAGCACGTCGGCGCCGCCGAGGCCCTGGAGCGTGTCGTTGCCGTCGCCCCCGGCCAGGACATTCACCCCGGCGTCGCCGGTCAGCGTGTCGTTCAGGGCCGATCCGGTCAGGTTCTCGATGCCGGTCATGGTGTCGCCCGCGGCGTCGCCGCCCGAGGCGGCGCCGTTGACCGTGACCACGACCGCGGCGCTGGACCCGGCGTAGCTGGCCGTGTCGGTGCCGGCGCCACCGGTCAGCATGTCGGCCCCGGCGCCACCCTGGAGCACGTCGTCGCCGGCGCGGCCGGTCAGCGCATTGGCCGCGGCGCTGCCGATCAGCGTGTCGTTGAGGTCCGAGCCGATGAGGTTCTCGATGGCCGCCAGCGTGTCGCCCTGGGCGTCGCCGCCCGTGCCGGTGCCGGCCGCGAGGTTGACCGTGACGCCCGCGGCCGAGGCGACGTAGTTGGCGGTGTCGATGCCCGCGCCGCCATCCAGCGCGTCCGCCCCGGCGCCGCCGGCGAGCGTGTCGTCCCCGCCGGCACCGGAGAGGGCGTTGGTCCCGGCGTCGCCGATCAGGACATCGTCGAAGTTCGAGCCGGAGAGATTCTCGATGCTGTCGAAGCTGTCGCCTGTCGCATCGCCGCCGCTCACGGCGGTGTTGGCAAGGTTGATCCCGACGCCCGCGGCGGAGGCGATGTAGTTGGCCGTGTCGCTGCCGGCCCCGCCGATCAGGGTGTCCGCACCGGCGCGGCCCGCCAGCACGTCGTCACCGGCGCCGCCATCCAGGACATTCGCCCCGGCACTACCGTTGATCACGTCGGCGAAGGCAGAGCCGGTGGCGTTCTCGATCGCCGTCAGCGTGTCGCCCGCGGCGTCGCCGCCGGTGCCCACGCCGGTCAGCAGATTAACCACGACTGCCGCCGCCGAGCCCGTGTAGTCGGCAGTGTCGGTGCCGTTGCCGCCGTTGAGGGCATCGGCCCCGGCCCCGCCGCGGAGCGTGTCGTTGCCGTCGCCGCCGGTCAGCGCATTGGCCGCGGCGCTGCCGATCAACGTGTCGTTGAAGGCCGAGCCGATGAGGTTCTCGATGGCCGTCAGCGTGTCGCCCTGGGCGTCGCCGCCCGTGCCGGTGCCGGCCAGGAGGTTGACCGTGACGCCCGCGGCCGAGGCGGCATAGGTCGCCGTGTCGATGCCCGCGCCGCCGTCCAGCGCATCGGCCCCGGCGCCGCCAGTGAGCGTGTCGTCGCCGCCGGCGCCGGAGAGGGCGTTGGCCCCGGCGTCGCCGGTCAGGGTGTCGGCGAGGGCCGAACCGGTCAGGTTCTCGATGCCGGTCATGGTGTCGCCCGCGGCGTCGCCACCGGAGGCGGCACCATTGACCGTGACCACCACCGCGGCGGCCGAGCCAGCATAGCTCGCCGTGTCGGTGCCGGCGCCGCCGGTCAGCGTGTCGGCCCCGGCGCCGCCCTGGAGCACGTCGTTGCCGTTGCCGCCGTTCAGCACATTGGCCGCGGCGCTGCCGGTCAGGGTGTCGGCGAGGGCCGAGCCGATGAGATTCTCGATCGCCGCCAGCGTGTCGCCCTGGGCATCGCCGCCCGTGCCGGTGCCGGTCAACAGGTTGACCGTGACGCCCGCGACCGAGGCGACATAGGTCGCCGTGTCGATGCCGGCGCCGCCATTCAGCGCGTCGGCCCCGGCGCCGCCGTCGAGCAGATCATCCCCGCCGGCGCCGCTGAGGGCGTTGGCCCCGCTGCTGCCGGTCAGAGTGTCGGCGAGGTTCGAGCCGCTGACGCTCTCGATGGCGTTGAAGGTGTCGCCAGCGGCATCGCCGCCCGTGGCGATGCCGGTCAACAGATTGACCGTGACCCCCGCGGCGGATGCGATGTAGTCGGCCGTGTCGTTGCCGGTCCCGCCGATCAGGGAGTCCGCGCCGCCGCGGCCCGACAGCACGTCGTCACCGGCACCGCCGTTCAGGACGTTCACCCCGGCATCGCCACTGATCGCATCGGCCAAGGCCGAGCCGGTGATGTTCTCGATGCCGATCAAGGTATCGCCCTGGGCGTCGCCACCCGTCGCGGTGCCGGTCGAGAGGCTGACCGTGATGCCCGCGGCGGAGGCCGCATAGGACGCGGTGTCGATGCCCGCGCCGCCGATCAGCGTGTCGGCCCCGGCGCCGCCGGCGAGCAGGTCGTTGCCATCGATGCCGTCGAGGATGTTGGCCCCGGCATCGCCGGTCAGGCTGTCGGCCTGGTTCGAGCCGGAGAGATTCTCGATGCTGTTGAAGGTGTCCCCGGCGGCATCGCCCCCCGTGGCGGTGTTGGTGGCCAGGTTGATCGTGACGCTTCCGGTCGCGATGTAATAGGCGGTGTCGCTGCCGGCCCCGCCTTGGAGGACGTCCGCGCCGCCGCGGCCCGCCAGCTGGTCGTCGCCGGCACCGCCATCCAGGACGTTCACCCCGGCACTGCCGTTGATGTTGTCGGCGAGGGCCGAGCCGATGATGTTCTCGATGCTGTTGAAGCTGTCGCCCTCGGCATCCCCGCCCGTCGCGGTGTTGGACGAGAGGCTGAGATTGACGCCTGCGGCGGATGCGGCATAGGAGGCGGTGTCGGTTCCGGTTCCGCCTATCAGGGTGTCGGCGCCGCCGCGGCCTGCCAGCAGGTCGTCCCCGGCGCCGCCGTCCAGGACATTCACCCCGGCATCGCCATTGATCGTGTCGGCCAAAGCCGAACCGGTGATGTTCTCGATGCCGCTGAAGCTGTCGCCCTGGGCGTCGCCGCCCAACGCGGTGTTGGTCGAGAGGCTGACCGCGATGCCCGCGGCGGAGGCGGCATAGGACGCGGTGTCGATGCCGGCGCCGCCCTGCAGTGCGTCGGCGCCGCCGAGGCCCTGGAGCGTGTCGTTGCCGTTGCCCCCGGCCAGGGTGTTGGCCCCGGCATCGCCGGTCAGCGTGTCGTTGAGGGCCGAGCCGATCAGGTTCTCGATGCCGGACAGGGTGTCGCCCGCGGCGTCGCCGCCGAAGCCCAGGCCGGTCAGCAGGTTGGCCGTGACGCCCGCCGCTGAGGCGGCGTAGGAGGCGGTGTCGATGCCGAGTCCACCCTGCAGCGTGTCGGCGCCGCCGAGGCCGGTGAGCAGGTCATCGCCACCGCCGCCGTCGAGCACATTGACCCCGGCATCGCCGGTCAGCGTGTCGTTGAAGGCCGAGCCGGTCAGGTTCTCGATGCCGGTCATGGTGTCGCCATCGGCGTCGCCGCCCGAGGCGGCGCCGTTGACCGTGACCACGACCCCGGCCCCCGAGGCGCTATAGCCCGCCGTGTCGATGCCGGCGCCGCCCAGCAGCGTGTCGGCACCGGCGCGGCCCTGGAGCGTGTCGTTGCCGTTGCCGGCGTCGAGGGTGTTGGCACCGGCGGTGCCGATCAGCGTGTCGCCGAAATTCGAGCCGATGAGGTTCTCGATGCTGGTCAGCACGTCGCCCTGGGCGTCGCCCCCGGTGGCGGTGCCCCCCGTCAGGTTGACGCTCACCGCCGCGGTGGACGCGGCGTAGGTCACCGTGTCGACGCTGAAGCTGCCGTTCAGCGTGTCGGCCCCGGCGCCGCCGTCGAGCAGGTCGCCGCCCCCGCCGCCAAAGAGGCTGTTGCCCCCGGCGTCGCCGGTCAGCACGTCGGCCAGGTTCGAGCCGGTGATGCTCTCGACGCTGATCAGCGTGTCGCCCTCGGCGTCGCCGCCGCTGGCGGCGCCGGTGGCCAGGTTGACGGTCACCCCGACATTGGAGCCACCATAGGAGACGGTGTCGAAGCCGCCGGCGCCGTTCAGCACGTCGCCGAACTGGCCGCCTTCGAGGATGTCGTTGCCGCCCCCGCCGTTCAGCGTATCGGCGCCGCCGGAAACGTTGATGCCGGCGTAGCTGTCGCCGAACAGGGTGTCGGCACCATTGCCGCCATTGAGCGTGTCGGCGCCGTTGTACCCGACCAGCGTGGTGTTGCTGTTCAGGTTGCCGGTCAGGGTGTCGTTGAACCTGGAGCCCAGCGCCGTCTCGAAGCCGGAGAGGGTGACGCCTCCGTTACCGACCCCGGTGGCCAGGTTGAGGTTGACGGCCGCGCCAAAGACGCGGGCGTCGAGGATGTCGCCGCCGGCGCCGCCGATCAGCGTGTCGGCGCCGCCGCCGATCTGGACGTAGTCGTTGCCGTTGCCGCCGTCGACCGTGTTGGCCCCGGTGTCGCCGGCGAGCTGGTCGTCGAAGGCGCTGCCGATCAGGTTCTCGAAGGCGCTCTGGGTGTCGCCGGTGGAGTCGCCGCCGCCGGAGTTGGCGTTCAGGGCAACACTGACGGCCGAGGTGGAGTGGGCATAGGTGAGCGTGTCGATGCCGGCGCCGCCATTCATGTGGTCGGCGCCCGCGCCGCCCTCGATGATGTCGTTGCCGCCGAGGCCGGCGAGCGTGTCATTGCCGGCGAGGCCACTGATGATGTCGATGCCGTCGGGGTTGGCCGGATTGCCCGGATCGGTGCCGGCGAGGATATCGTTGCCAGCGGTGCCGTTGAGGGTCTGGGTCACGGGTCTTCCTCCTGCGTCGCCGCCGTTGGCTTTTTGAGGGAAAGCGGCCGGGCTGTGAAATGCACCCGGCTGGCCGGGCAGTCTCAGAATGAAGAAGATTTAGCAGACGTTTTGCATATCTCGTTAATCAAAATCATCGTGGGGCGACAGATTCGGATGCCGTGGTGCGATGGATATCCGGATGCTGGTGTCCGCCCGCAGCAGGTCAAAAAGGAGACGGCGCAGACCTCTTGCCGGCCTCGCCGAAACGAGCCGAAGCCGGACCGGCGTAGGCCGGCATCAGTCCCTGCGGGTTCAGCCGTGCCCCGGCGCGCCGGTGACCCGCCAGATCACGTCGCCCACATCGTCCGCCACCAGCACCGAGCCGTCGGGGCCGATGGTCACGCCCACCGGCCGGCCGTAGGAGGCGCGCTCGTCCGGTGACAGGAAGCCGGTCAGGATGTCGCGCACCGGCCCGGCGGGCCGCCCGTTCACGAACGGCACGAAGACCACCTTGTAGCCGGCCAGCGTGCTGCGGTTCCAGGAGCCGTGCTGGCCGATCGCCATGCCCTCGGGGAAGCCGGGCAGGGTGCCGGCCGGCAGCCAGCACAGGCCCAGCGACGCCGTGTGCCCGCCCAAGGCGAAATCCGGGGTGATGGCGGATGCGACCAGCGCCGGGTCCTGCGGCACCCGATCGTCCACGATCCGGTCCCAATAGCAGAAGGGCCAGCCGTAGAAGCCGCCGTCGCGCACCGAGGTCAGATAGTCGGGGGGTGTCTCGTCGCCCAGCCCGTCGCGCTCGTTGACCACCGTCCAGAGCGCGCCGGTCGTTGGTTCCCACGCCATGCCGACCGGATTGCGCAGGCCGCCGGCGAAGATGCGGGTCTTGCCGGTATCAAGGTCCAGCTCGTGGATGGCGGCGCGGCCCTCCTCTGCCTGCAACCCGTGGTCCCCGATGTTGCTGAGCGAGCCGACGCCGATATAGAGCTTCCGCCCGTCGGGGCTCGCCAGCAGGCTGCGCGTCCAATGCCCGCCGGGCTTCAGGTCGTTCAGCTTCCGCCCCGCGGCTGTGATCTGGGTGGCCCCGGCCACATACGGGAAGGCCACCACGCCATCGGTGTTGCCGACATAGAGCGTGTCGCCGAGCTGTGCCATGCCGAAGGGCTGGTTCAGCCCGTCGAGATACACCTCGCGGGTTTCGGCGACGCCGTCGCCATCGGCATCGCGCAGCAGCGTGATGCGGTTCGGGCTGACCCCCACCGCGGCCGCGCGCTTCATCGTGCTGTGCATGGCGTAGTCGAAGACGGACTTGATGCCCCCCGGCGTGCTCAGCGCCTCGGCCACCAGCACGTCGCCATTCGGCAGGGCATGGATCCAGCGCGGATGTACCAGGCCGGCGGCGAAGGCGTTGACCTGCAGCCCCGGCGCCGCGATCGGGGTCTGCCCCGCAACCCATCCCTTTGCGGTCGGCATCTTCAGCGTCGGGATGCTGCCCTGGGGCTTCGCCGTCGGGATCGCCGGCGCGCTGCCGAAGGCCGGCTTCTGCGGGCCGTCGTGCCGGTGCCGCAAACGGATCGCCACGGCGCCGATCAGCGCGACGACTTGAGCAAAAATGCCGGACAGGCTCATTTCGGTCCTCGAGCTGGAGATCGCCGCATCGAAACTAGGCTGAACCGGAGACGGGCGGAAGACGGCTGGTGGCGATCCGCACCAGCCGTCGGGTCCGGTCCCTCAGCGCCCCGCGGCGTAGGCCTGCATCAGCCGGGGGGTGGCGGCGGCGTGCAGCAGGCCGTCGGGGTCGCGGGACGCGGCGACCAGGCGGCCGACCGTCCATTCCGGCGCCGTCTCCAGCGCGTGGCCGCGGCGGCGCAGATCTTCCAGCACCTCGGCACCGAAATTCTCCTCGGCCAGCAGGTGCCCGGGCTTGCGCTCGCGCGGGAAGAACGAGCTGGGGAAATGCGCGGTGTGGAACGCCGGCTGCTCGATCGCCTCCTGCAGGTTCAGCCCGTGATGGACGTGGCGCAGGAACAGCTGCAGCTGCCACTGCTCCTGCTGGTCGCCGCCGGGCGAGCCGAACGCCATGTAGGGCTTGCCGTCGCGCAGGGCCAGCGACGGGGTCAGGGTGGTGCGCGGCCGCTTGCCCGGCTCCAGGCTGGCCGGCAGCCCCGGCTCCAGCCAGAACATCTGGGCGCGGCTGTTCAGCATGAAGCCCAGCTCCGGGATCACCGGCGAGGATTGCAGCCAGCCGCCCGACGGCATCGCCGCCACCATGTTGCCCCAGCGGTCGACCGCATCGATGTGGGTGGTGTCGCCGCGCCGGGCCGACAGCATCTCGGCCGTGGTCGGCTCGCTGTTCGCGGCCCCGGCGCCGCTGACCTTGGACAGCCGCTCCAGCGCCGCCATCACCCGGTCGACCTGGCCCTCATAGCCGGCCACCCGGCCGGGCCGCAGCTCGCGCGACGCGGTGGCGCCGATCAGGCCGCGGCGGGCGTCGTTGTAGGCGTCGGACAGCAGCGCCTCGACCGGCACGTCGACGAAGTCCGGGTCGCCGTAATAGATCTCGCGGTCGGCGAAGGCGAGCTTCATCGCCTCGGTCACAGTGTGGACGAAATTGGCGCTGGCCGGGCCCATCGAGGCCAGGTCGATGTCCTTCAGCAGGGCGAGGGTCTGCAGGAACACCGGCCCCTGGCCCCAGGGCCGGATCTTGGCCACGGTGTGGCCGTGATAGTCGTAGGTCAGCGGCGTGTCGTAGGTCGGGCTCCAGCCCGCCATGTCGTCGCCGGTGATGACGCCGCGGTGGCGCCGCCCGCTCTCGTCCATCACCTCGGTGTTGCGCGAGAAGCGGTCGATCGCGTCGGCCACGAAGCCACGGTAGAAGGCGTTGCGGGCCGCTTCGATCTGGCGCTCGCGGTCGCCGCCGACGGCCTCGGCCTCGCGCAGCACCCGCTTCCAGGTCTCGGCCAAAGCCGGGTTGCGGAACAGCCGCTTGGCCTGCGGCGCCACGCCGCCGGGCAGGAACACCGCGGCCGAGGTCGGCCACTCCGTCTCGAAGAAGGTCGCGAGGCCGGCGATGGTGTCGGCCACGCGCGGCAGCATCGGGTGGCCGCCCTCGGCGTAGTGGATCGCCGGCTCCAGCACGTCGCGCACGGTCAGGGTGCCATGGTCGCGCAGCAGCACCATCCAGGCGCCGAAGGCGCCGGGGATGACGGTGGCCAGCAGGCCGTTGCCGGGGATCAGGTCCAGCCCCTCGCTCTTGTAATGGGCGATGGTGGCGCCGGCCGGGGCCGGGCCCTGGCCGCACAGCACCTCGGTCTTCCCAGTCTTGGCCGAGTGGAACACGATCGGCACGTCGCCGCCGGGGCCGACCAGATGCGGCTCGACCACCTGCAGCACGAAGGCGGTGGCGACGCAGGAATCGAAGGCGTTGCCGCCGCGCTCCAGCATGGCCATGCCGGCGGCGCTGCCGAGCCAGTGGGTCGAGGTGACCATGCCGAAGGTGCCGAGCAGTTCGGGGCGGGTGGTGAACATGGGATGTCTCTCAGCTTTCGCGGGGGTCGAGGGCGTCGCGCAATCCGTCGCCCAGCAGGTTGAAGCCCAGCACGACCAGGAAGATCGCGCCGCCCGGGAAGATCGACATCCAGGGCGCCTGGCTCATGAAGTTCTTGGCGGTGTTCAGCATCGAGCCCCAGGACGGGCTCGGCGGCTGCTGCCCGAGGCCGAGGAAAGACAGGCTGGCCTCGGCGATGATCGCGGTGGCGATGGTCAGGGTGGCCTGCACGATCAGGGGCGGCAGCACATTGGGCAGGATGTAGCGGATGATGATCCAGCGGTCGGGCAGGCCGATCGACCGCGCACCCTCGACATAGTCCTCGGTCTTGATGCTTAGCACCTGGCCGCGGGTCAGGCGGATGAACAGCGGCATCGCCGACAGGCCGATCGCGATCATCGCGTTGGACAGGCTGGGGCCGAGGAAGGCGGCCAGGGCGATCGCCAGGATCAGGAACGGGATCGCCAGCATCGCCTCGGTGGCGCGCGAGATGGCGCCGTCGACCAGCCCGCCGTAATAGCCGGCCATCAGGCCGAAGGGCACGCCGACCGCCATCGCGATGGCGACCGAGATCACCCCGGCCGACAGCGAGGCGCGGGCGCCGTAGGCCAGGCGGGTGAAGATGTCGCGGCCGAGGTCGTCGGTGCCCAGCCAATGGGCGGCGGACGGCGCCTTGCGGATGGTCAGGAAGCTGGTCTGCAGCGGGTCCTGCCCGCTGACCACCGCGGCGAAGACCGCGAGGAAGACGAAGCCGAGCACCAGCACGGCGCCGACCACCGCGCCCCGGTTGCGCAGGAACTTGGCCAGGCCGCGGTGGCGCCGCTTCGGCGCGGCCGCTTCCGGGGCCAGGGCGGTCGCGGTCATGACGGGTGCCTCAGCCGCGGGTTGATCAGGACGTACAGGATGTCGGCCAGCAGGTTCATGGCGATGAAGCCGATCGCGGTGCACAGCACCACGCCCTGCACCACCGCGTAGTCGCGGTTGAACACGGCGTCGACGATCAGCTTGCCGAAGCCGGGGATGGTGAAGACCTGCTCGGTCAGCACAGCGCCGGCCAGCAGCTCGCCGAACAGCAGCGTCACCAGGGTGACGATCGGCACCAGCGCGTTGCGGAAGGCGTGCTTCAGCACCACGGCGGGGCTCAACAGCCCCTTGGCCCGCGCGGTGCGGATGTAGTCGGAGCGCAGCACGCCGAGCATGGCCGATCGGGTGTGCCGCATCAGCGTGGCCGCCAGGGCGTTGCCCAGCACGAAGGCCGGCATCAGCATGGTCTTCAGGCTGAGCCAGAGGTCCTGCGACGGCGACACGTAGCCCGAGGCCGGCAGCAGCTTCCACTCCACCGAGACCAGCAGGATCAGCATGATGCCGAGCCAGAAGTTCGGGATCGACAGGCCGGACAGGGCGAAGACATTGGCGCCGTAGTCGACCGCCGTGCCCTTGTACACCGCCGCCAGGATGCCGGCGGGGATGCCGATCACCAGGGCGAAGACCATGGCCATGGCGGCCAGCTGGATGGTCACCGGCAGCTTCTGGGCGATCAGCTCGGTCACCGGCGCGTCGGTGCGCAGCGAGATGCCGAAATCGCCCTGCACCACCTGGCCGATCCAGGCGAAGTACTGCAGCGGCAGCGGGTCGTCGAGCCGGTACTTGTCGCGCAGGTAGGACAGCACCGCGGGGTCGCGCTCCTCCCCCGCCATGGCCAGCACCGGGTCGCCCGGCAGCATCTTCTGCAGGGTGAAGACCAGCATCGACACCAGCACCAGCGTCGGCAGCGCCACCATGAACCGGCGGAGGATGATGCGGATCATGGGCGGTGGATCCCGGAGGTACGTTCGCGTTGCCTCTCCCGCCGGATGCGGAAGAGGCCGGGCTTGCGCAGCGAGACCGGGTGAGGGCTGGTCCCGGCCTCGACAAACGCCCTCACTCGGAGCCGCCGCGCGTCTCCGACCTCTCCCGCAAGCGGGAGAGGCAATAGGTTGAGCCGATCGGCAGCTTGCTCCGTCGCGAGCATCCTCAGCCCTCGATGCTCATGCCCTTCAGGCGGATCATGCCGTCGGGGTAGGCGGTGAAGCCCTTCACCTTGGTCGACAGCACGAAGGGCCAGGGCTGGTAGTAGGTGTAGATGATCGGCAGCTCGTCCTCGAGGATGGCCTGGGCCTGGTCGTACAGCTCCTTGCGCTTGGCCTGGTCCGGCGACTGGCGGGCGGCGTCCAGCAGCTTGTCGACCTCGGGGTTGCAGTACTTGCCGTCGTTCAGGTTGCCCTTGCAGGTGACGAAGGCGTGGATGTTGCCGTCGGGGTCGACCCGGCCGGACCAGCCGACCTGCTCGGCCTCGAAATTGCCCGACGCCGCTTCCTTCATCATCGCCGCGAATTCGGTGGCGCGCAGCTTGATGTCGAAGCCGGCCTCGGACGCCATCGCCTGGGTCAGCTCGGCGATCTGCTGCGCCGTGGTGCCGGTGCCGAAGGTCAGCTCGAACGACACCCGCTCGTGCCCGGCCTCCTTCAGCAGCTGCTTGGCCTTCTCGACGTCGCGCTGCCGCACCGGGAACTTGTCGCTGAGATAGGGGCTGGCCTCGGGGAAGGGCTGCTGCGCCGGGGCGTACAGGCCGGCGCCGACCACCTGATTGATGACGTTGCGGTCGACCGCCAGCTCCAGCGCCTGGCGCACCCGCTTGTCCTGGCCCAGCGGGTTCTTGGCGCGGTCGCCGTTGCCGGTGTTGATGGTGATGCCCTGGTAGCCGATGCCGGTCACCGGCGCGAACACCAGGTTCGGGTCGGCCTTCACCGCCGCCACGTCGGACGGGGCCAGCCGTTCCAGCATGTCCAGGTCGCCGGCCTGCAGGTTGGCCAGCCGCACCGTGGTGTCCGGGATCGGCTGGAACACCACCTTGTCGATCTTGTAGTTCGCGGCGTCCCAGTAGCCGGCGTATTTCTGCAGCACGATGCGGTCGTTCTGCACCCGCTCGACGAAGCTGTAGGGGCCGGAGCACACCGGCTTCTGCCCGAAATCCCCGGCGGCGAAGGCCTTGGGCGACAGCATCATGCCGGCGCGGTCGGACAGCTGGGCCAGCAGGGTGGCGTCGGGCCGCGACAGCTTGATCGCCACCGTCTTGGGGTCGACCGCGACGACATCGGCGACCGAAGCCAGCTCGCTCTTGCGCAGGCTGTCCGGCAGGGTGCGGGCGCGGTCGAGATTGGCCTTCACCGCGGTGGCGTCGATCGGGTCGCCATCCTGGAAGGTGATGCCGTCGCGCAGGGTGAAGGTCAGGGTCAGGTTGTCGTCGCTCCACGACCACGCCGTCGCCAGCTTGGGCACGAAGCCCAGCTCGGGGTTGATGTCGAGCAGCTTGTCGCAGAGCGAGGCGAAGACGATGCGGCCGACGAAGGTCCGCGCCCGGTGCGGGTCGAGCACGTCGGGGTCCTCGTTCAGCCCGATCCGCAGCGTGGTCTGGCCGTAGGCCGTGCCGCTCAGCAGAATGCCGGCGGCGATGGCCAGGAGAGTGCGTGCGCGCATGAAGTGAGCCTCCTTTCGGGTTTCTTATGGGTGGACCGCCGCGGCATCCTTCTGCCGGGCGCGATAGAGCGACAGCCGGGCCGCCAGGTTGGGCGGCGTCGGCGGCGCGACCAGGGCGCCGGACCCGGCATCCTGGATCTCGCGCCAGAAATGGCAGGCGACGGTGCGGCCGGGCGCGGCCTCCTCCACCGGCGGCCGGGCCTCGGAGCACAGCGGCCTGGCATGCGGGCAGCGGGTGTGGAAGCGGCAGCCGGGCGGTGGCGCGGTCGGGCTGGGCACGTCGCCCTGCAGCAGCGTCTTGGCCTGGCGCCCGGCCGGGCTGGGCACCGGGATCGCCTTCATCAGCGCCTGGGTGTAGGGGTGCAGCGGCGCGTCGAACAGCGCGTCGACCGGCGCCTGCTCGACGATCTCGCCGAGATACATCACCGCCACCCGGTCGCTCATGTGGCGGATCACGGCCAAGTCGTGGGCCACGATCACCAGGGTCAGGCCGAAGCGCTCCTTCAGCTCCTCCAGCAGGTTGATCACCTGGGCCTGGATCGAGACGTCCAGCGCCGACACCGGCTCGTCGCCGACGATCAGCACCGGCTTCCCGGCCAGCGCCCGGGCGATGCCGATGCGCTGGCGCTGGCCGCCGGAGAATTCATGGGGATAGCGCCCGGCATGGTCCGGCAGCAGGCCGACGATGCGCAGCAGCTCCGCCACCCGCTCGCGCCGCTCGGCCCGGCCGGCCAGGCGGTGCAGCCAGATCGGCTCGCCGATGATGTCGCCGACGGTCATGCGCGGGTTGAGCGAGGCGTAGGGGTCCTGGAAGATGATCTGCAGCTCGCGCCGCAGCCCCCGCATCTCCGTCGCCGACAGCGCCATCAGGCTGCGGCCGCGATAGACCACGTCGCCCGCGGTCGGCTCGATCAGCCGCAGCAGCAGCCGGCCCAGGGTGGACTTGCCGCAGCCGGATTCGCCGACCACGGCGAAGGTCTCGCCCGGCCGGATCGCCAGCGACACGCCGTCGACCGCATGCACCAGCGGCGACCCGCCCAGCAGGCTGTGGCCGCCGCCGAAGCGCTTGACCAGGGCCTTTGCTTCCAGGAGGGGCGCGTCGGTCGTGATGGCGTCGCTCATGCCGGGCCTCCGGCGTGCAGTTCCAGCGGGGCGAACCAGCAGGCGGCGCGGTGGTCGGGCCCGACCAGCTGGGCGGGCGGCGCCTCGGCGGTGCAGCGTGGTGCTGCGAAGGGGCAGCGCGGGGCGAAGCGGCAGCCCGCCGGCATGCGGTCGGCCGGCGGCACCGTGCCGGGGATGGTGGCCAGCCGCCCGGCGCGCCGGCCCAGCGAGGGCACCGACCCCATCAGCCCGATGGTGTAGGGGTGCTGCGGGTCCGCGAAGATGGCGTCGACCGGGCCGGATTCGACGATGCGGCCGGCATACATCACCGCCACCTGGTCGGCGACCTCCGCCACCACGCCCAGGTCGTGGGTGATCAGGATCATGGCGGTGCCGGTCTCGTCCTGCAGCCGCCGCACCAGCGCCAGGATCTGCGCCTGGATGGTGACATCAAGGGCGGTGGTCGGCTCGTCGGCGATCAGCAGCTGCGGGTCGTTGGCCAGCGACATCGCGATCATGGCGCGCTGGCGCATGCCGCCCGACAGCTGGTGCGGATAGGCGTCCAGCCGCTTCTCCGGCGCCGGGATGCGCACCCGGCGCAGCATCTCCAGCGCCAGGCTGCGCGCCTCGGCCTTGCCCATCGCCCGGTGGCGGCGGATGCCTTCGGCGATCTGGTTGCCGATGGTGAAGGCCGGGTTCAGGCTGGTCATCGGCTCCTGGAAGATCATCGCCATGCGGCTGCCGCGGATGTCGGCGCGCTGCCGGTCGGTCAGGCGGAACAGGTCGCGCCCCTCGAACATGGCGGTGCCGGAGGTGATCTGCGCCACCGGCGGCAGCAGGCCCATCAGCCCCAGCGCGGTGATGCTCTTGCCGCAGCCGGATTCGCCGACGATGCACAGGGTCTCGCCGCGGGCGACCGAGAGGGAGACGCCGTCGACCAGGTTGCGGCCGCTGGAGACGCCGGACAGGCTCAGACCGAAATTCTCGACCGCCAGGACCACCTCGCGGGCCGGTGCCGCATCGGGGGTGGCGGCCATCGGGGTCGGGGCGATACCGATGTCAGAGGCCATCGCCCGCCTCCACGGCTGTCGCTTCGGCATGAGTGGCGGTGCGGCCTTGGGCCGCGTCGTGCGGCGCCGGTTCGCCATTCATCGCCGCCTCGAGATTGGCATGCAGTGCCAGCAGATGGCGCCGCATCGCCGCCTCGGCGCCGGCGCCGTCATGCCGCGCGATCGCGGCCACGATATCGGCATGCTGGCTGGTGTAGGCGCGCAGCCGGATGCGGTTGCGCGCCGCCTCGCGCAGCCGGCGCCAGGACGGCGACTGGCGGATCCGGTCGATGCAGTCGAACAGGGCCAGCAAGAGGCCGTTGCCGGCGGTCTCGGCGATGTGGCGGTGGAAGGCGCTGTCCCACAGCTCGTGCCCGTCGCCATCCGCCGTGGCCGCGGTCTTGCGCTCGATCCGCTGCAGCGCGGCGACAGCTTCGGGGGTGGACCGCATTGCCGCCATCCGGGCGAGCGCCGGCTCGATCTGCAGCCGCGCCTCCATCACCTCCAGCGGGCTGGTGCGGTCGGCCAGCGACGCGATCAGATGCGGCTGCACCGCGGGGCGACGGCCGGCGAAGGTGCCCTTGCCCTGATGGCGCCAGATGCTGCCCTCGGCCTCCAGCACCTCCAGCGCCCGGCGCACCGCGCGGCGGCCGACCCCGATCTTGGCAGCCAGGTCGCGCTCGGTCGGCAGCTGCCATTCGGCGCGGTCGCCCTCGGCGTCCAGCAGGGCGCGCAGCCGCTCCAGCGCGACGCTGGAGTTCGACACGCCCCGCGGCGCGGGGTTGGGGTCGATCGAGCTGGGTGAAACCAAGTCAGCCATTGGTCTCCCAATGGCTGCATCCGCCGTCCCGATTCCGGGCCATGCGCCGTTCCCCTGTTGATGCTTAAGGCGCCGGCCGGCCGGTCCTGAGGACCGATCCTTGCGCACGGCGCCGCTGGTCGTTGCCGACAGCCAAGCGCAAAGGGAACCAATTTGCAAATGGTTTCCTGGGTGGTCGCGCAGGTGCGTAGGTTGGGTTCGCGTGCCGCGAACCCAACCTACGCATCGCGTATCCCCCCAAATGTCATGCCACGGCTTGACCGTGGCATCCAGGGGCGGCCAGAGCGGCTCTTGGTGGCCCCTGGATTGCCCGGTCAAGCCGGGCAATGACAGATGAGGAAGGTCGGCTTGGCCCTACAGCGTGTCCCGGCGCAAATCCAGCCAGTCGCGCTCGGCCTCGGTCAGATCGGCGGACAGGCCTTCGATGTTGCGCCGGCTCTCCTCGATCGAGCGCGGGCCGGACAGGGCGAAGGTGGCGAAGGGCTGCGACAGCACCCAGGCCATGGCGATCTGCACCGGGTTGGTGCCCTTGGCCGCGGCCAGGGCGATGGCGCGGCGGCGGCGCTCGAAATTGTCCTCGGCGTGCCAGGCCCGCACCATCTCGGCATCGTCGCGCAGGCCGGGGTCGCCGCGCTCGGTGAAGAAGCCGCGCGCGGTCGAGGACCAGGCGAACAGCGCCGTGCCGCTGT
Source organism: Inquilinus sp. 2KB_23 (assembly GCF_052115705.1). Lineage (NCBI taxonomy): Bacteria > Pseudomonadati > Pseudomonadota > Alphaproteobacteria > Rhodospirillales > Rhodospirillaceae > Inquilinus > Inquilinus sp. 2KB_23. Next base: position 351,388 of record NZ_JBFRHF010000001.1, read on the forward strand.
CCTCCAGATGGCGCAGCCACTCCGGGTCGCGGGCCGAGACGCAGCCGGCCCAGACCGGTTCGACCATGCGGGCCAGGGCCAGGTTGTTGCTCAGCACCGTGAAGCCGGTCTTGCCGGTGCGCTTCGCATAGTCATTGGCCGCCCGGAAACGCTCCAGGCTCCAGTTCGAGCCGCCGAACACGCCGATCCGTCCCTCGCGGTGCAGCGCGTCGAGCACGTCGACGAACTCGCCGACCGGCACCTCGAGGTTGTCGCGGTGCAGGAAGTAGATGTCGACGCGGTCGGTGCGCAGCGCCTCGAGGCTCTGCTCCAGCTGGCTCCGCGCGGCCTCCGGCGTGCAGTTCGGAGTGTGCGCACCCTTGCCGATCAGGACGATGCGGTCGCGCACACCGCTTTTCGTGAGGTACTCGCCGAACAGCGTCTCGCAGCCGCCGCGCATGTAGACCCGGGCGGTGTCGAAGCAGTTGCCGCCGCGCTCGATGTAGTCGTCGAACAGGGGCGCCGCCCGGGTCAGGTCGTCCTGGTTGTCGACGCCCATCACCATCCGGGCCACCGGCGTCGCGACGCCGGGGATCGTGCCGTAGATCATCCTGTTTCCCCCTGGCCTCTCACTCGGCCCGCCAGCAGGCCACGCCCTGCGGCGGCACCACCGGTCCGCCCAGCAGGTAGCGCCCGGCATCCTGCACCGGCGCCGCCCAGTCGGCATCGCCGTAGTTGAAGCCGAAGGTCAGGCCGCCGCGGCGGCGCAGGCGCACCCCCTCCGGCAGCTCCACCACCTCAAGCCCGGCGCGGTGCAGCAGGTCGGCCATCGCGCCGTGCAGCAGCTCCGCGTCCGGCCAGCCGGCGAGGTAGAAGCGCCTGCCGTCGCCGACCAGGGCCGGTTCGCCGTCGGCGTAGCGGGCCAGCACCGGCAGGTCGGTCTCCAGCCATTCGCGCCAGCGCCGGACATGGCCCGACAGGCCGGCGCCCTCGACCGGCTCGGCCAGGTTCGGGCGCAGCGACGCGACCTGGGTGACCTTCAGCGCCAGCAACTCCTGCAGCGGCCCCGGCGGCAGCTCGTCGGGGATGCGGAAGTCGCGGGTCTTGGCGCCGCTGCGCGGACCGAACAGGGTGACGGCGTCGGTCGCGGCGAAGGCATGGCGCGCCGCCTCCGACACATGCGCCAGCGACGGCACCACCACCGCCTTGTAGCCGGCCAGCGAAGCGCCGGGGCGGACGATGTCGACATCCAGGCCCAGGCGCCGGATCGCCTCGTACCAGCGGAACACCAGGTCGGTGTAGCGGAAGTCGCGGCCCTGCGGCTGGATCCGGGTGATCCAGGCGGTCTCGTAGTCGAACACCAGCGCCACCGGGGCCGCGGCCGAGGCGGGCAGGGCGCCGATGCGGGCCAGCTCCGCCCCGACCTCCGTCGCCTCCTCGCCGCCCGGCGACAGCTTGCGGTCGGGCCGGTTCAGCCCGGCATGCATCTGCTCCTGCGCGTAGGGGCATTGCCGCCAGCGGAAATAGCTGACGACCTCGGCGCCATGGGCCAGCGCCTCCCAGCTCCACAGCCGGACCATGCCGGGCTTGGGCACCGGATTCCAGGCGGCCCAGTTCACCGGGCCGGGCTGCTGCTCCATCACCCACCAGCGGCCGCGGCCGACCGCGCGGTACAGGTCATGGTTGAACGGCGCCAAGTCGGGATGCGAGGTGCGGGCCCAGCGCGCCCGCTCGTCGTCGTCGGCCGCGATCTTCTCCAGCGTGCCCAGCGGGTAGCTGTCCCAGGACGCGACGTCGAGGTCCTCGCCCAGCGGCCAGTGGTCGAAATCCTGGAAGAAGCCCATGAAGTTGTGGGTGACGAAGCGCCCCGGCGAATGCTTGCGGATGATCTCGACCTGCATCCGGTTGTAGGCGGCGACCTGGTCCGAGGCGAAGCGCCAGTAGTCCAGCCGCGCCGCCGGGTTGGTCTCGGTCACCGCCGCCACCGGCGCCTCGATCTCGCCGAAGCCGGCCACCTCCATCGACCAGAACACGTTGCCCCAGGCCTGGTTCAGCGCGTCCGGCGTCTGGTAGCGGCGGCGCAGCCAGTCGCGGAAGGCGGCGACGTCCTCCGGCCCGTAGGACAGCACGGTGTCGTGGCAGCCGAACTCGTTGTCGGTCTGCCAGCCGGCGACCGCGTCATGGCCGCCGTAACGCCGCGCCACCGCCTCGGTGATGCGGGCGCTCTCGCGCAACCAGGTCCGGCTCGAGAAGCTGGTGTGGCGGCGCGAGCCGAAGCCGCGGACCCGGCCGTCCTCGTCCACCGGCAGGATGTCCGGGTGCTTGTCGACCAGCCATTTCGGCGGCGTCGCCGTCGGCGTGCACATCACCACCTTCAGCCCGGCGGCGCCCAGCGTGTCGATCGCCCGGTCCAGCCAGCCCCAGTCGAACCGCCCCGGCTCCGGCTCGATCCGCGACCAGGCGAATTCGGCGATGCGGACGAAGCTGATGCCGACCTCGCGCATGCGGCGGGCGTCGTCCGCCCACCAGTCTTCGGGCCAATGTTCCGGGTAGTAGCAGACGCCGAGCATGACACAGCCTCGTCAGGAGCGAAGGGTGGGGCGCTACTTCACCGCGCCGGCGGTGATGCCGGCGACGAAATAGCGCTGCAGGAAGATGAAGACTACGATCATCGGCAGGGTCAGCAGCGTGGCCCCGACCATCAAGGCGCCCCAGGGCACGACGTTGAGGCCGATCAGGCTGCCCAGCGCCACCGGCGCGGTGCGGGCCCCCGACTCGGTCGCGACCAGCAACGGCCACAGATAGTTGTTCCAGGAGGCCAGGAACAGGATGATCGCCAGCGCCGCCATGCTGGGCCGCACCAGCGGCAGGGCGATGGAGAAGAAGATCCGGCCCTCGCGCGCGCCGTCGATGCGGGCGGCGTCCAGCAGCTCCTGCGGCAGCGACAGGAAGGTCTGGCGCATGAACAGCACGCCGATCGAATGGCACAGCGGCGGCACGATCACCGCGATCCAGGTGTTGGACAGCGCCAGGTCGCGCGCCACCAGCACGTATTGCGGCACGATCAGCACGGCATAGGGCACGGTCAGGGTCGCGACCAGCAGGCTGAAGGCCACCTGCTTGCCGATGAATTTGAACCGGGCGAAGGCGTAGCCGGCCATGCTGGTCAAGAGCAGCGACAGCGCCGCCGAGACGGTGGCGATGCCGATCGAGTTCAGCATCGCCCGGCCGAAATTGGCCGTGTCGTCGAGGAAGGCCCAGTTCTCGAGGAAGTTGCCGCCGGGGGTCAGCGGCAGATCCGGCGAGAAGATGGCGTAGTCCGGCAGGGTGGCGAACACGCCCATCAGGTAGAGCGGCGCCAGCCACAGAAGGGCCACGGGCGCCAGGCCGCCGGTGAGCAGCCAGCTGCCCCAGCGCCGGCGCGATCCGATGGTGCGGAGCATCATCGTTGCCTCCTCAGGCCTGCTTGCCGCGGGTGAGCACCAGGTTGAGCGCCGCCAGCACCGCCGCCATGCCCGCGATGGTGTAGGCGATCGCCGCGGCATAGCCGAAGTTCATGCTGACGAAACCCTGCTTGTACAGGTAGGTGCCGAGGGTCTCGGCGCCGCCGCCCGGCCCGCCGCGGTCGGTGATCAGCCAGGGCTCGGTGAACAGCTGCGTGGTGCCGATCACCGACAGCACCAGGCAGAAGATCAGGATCGGCTTCAGCAGCGGCAGGGTGATGCGGAAGAAGCGGTCGAACGGGGTGGCACCGTCGATCGCCGCCGCCTCGTACAGGTCGCGCGGGATCGACTGCAGCCCGGCCAGCAGGATGATGGCGTTGTAGCCGGTCCAGCGCCAGGTCATCGCCACCATGACGGTGGACAGCATCGCGTTCGGGTCCTGCAGCCATTCGACGGTGGGCAGGCCGAGCGCCGCGAAGGCGTGGTTGACGGCGCCGAACTGGCCGTTGAACAGCACCCGGAACACCGCGGAATAGGCCGCGTCGCTGACCACCACCGGGGCGAAGAAGGCGAAGCGGTAGATCGGCCGCAGCTTCAGCAGCGGCGAGTTCAGGGCCACGGCCAGCAACGTCGCGAGTGTCAGCATCACCGGCACCTGGATCGCCATGATGGTCAGCGTGTTTCCCAGCGCCGCGTGGAAGGCGCGGTCGACCCACAACCGCCGCCAGTTGACCGCGAGGTTCCAGCCCCAGGGATTGACCCGCGTGTTCTGCAGCGACAGCAGTGCCGAATCGATGATCGGCCAGCACCAGAACACGGCGAAGACCAGGAAATAGGGCAACAGGAACCAGTACGGCGCCAGTGCGTGCCGCCGGCGCCGCCACCCGCCCCGGATATCCAATGGAACGGCGGCTGAGGCCCCGGGTGTCCGCGGGGCCTGGATGCCGGCTCGGGTGGCGGTTCCCATCACGTCACTCGGCGACGGGAAGGCCGGTCGCGGCGGAGATCTGCTCGGCCGCCTCGTCCAGGGTCTCCTTGGCCGATTTGCCGTTGCCCTTCATGTAGGCCAGCAGGATGCCGTCGGCGATGCCGTCGGCCTCGGCGAAATATTGGGTGCCGCGCGCCGGCTTGATCTGCGACAGGGTGGCCAGCACCACCTCCCAGACCTTCTGGCCGCCCCAGTAGGGCTGGGGCTGCTGGATGTAGGGATCGTTGATCGCCTCCGGCAGGGTCGGCACCAGGCCCGAGGCCTTGAGCTGGGTGATCTGGCTGTCCGGCCGGCCGAGCGCGAAGTTGATGAAGGCCAGGGCCGCCTGCGGGTTCTTCGAGGAGGCCGGGATGGCGAGGGACGAGCCGCCGATATTGGCGGCGCGGTTGCCGCCGGCGGCGAAGGCGGGCAGTTGGAAGACGCCCCATTTGCCGCTCAGCTCCGGCGCGTTGCCGCGGACCGAGCCCTCGTACCAGGCGCCGTAGACCGAACTGGCCAGCCGGTTGGCCTTGATCGCCTGCAGGCTGCCGTCCCAGCCGGCGTTGAGGAACAGGTCGGCGTCGGAGATCTTCTTCACCGTCTCCAGCGCCTGGACGCAGCCGGCCTGATTGACCGTGACATTCTCGCCGGTCTCGTCGAAATAGGCGCAGCCGGCCTGGTTGGCCAGGATACGGAACCAGGTCGTGCTGATCGAATCGGTGTTGTTCGAGACGAACTTCACGTCGGGGCCGGCCTTGGCCTGCACCGCCTTGCCGGCGGCGATGAAATCGTCCCAGGTCGCGATCTTGGCCGGGTCGACGCCCGCGGCCTCGTACATGTCGCGGCGGTAGAACACCACGGCCGGGCCGGAATCCCAGGGCATGGCGTAGATCTTGTCGCCGACGGTCAGCTCCGTGAGCTTGAACTTGGGGAACTTGGCGAGGAGGTCGGCCTCCTTCGGGTCCAGCGTCTTCAGGTCTGCGAAGCAATCCGGGAAGCGGGCCCAGAACACCGAGGATTCATGGTTCTCGACCGAATAGACGTCCGGCATGTTGACGCCGCCGGCCGAGCAGCCGGCCAGGCCGCGGTCGTAGACCGGCTGGTTGCCCAGATCCTCGACCGTCACCTTGACGTTCGGATAAGCCTTGTTGAAGTCGGGGACCACGGATTTCAGGGCCGTCGCCGCGACATTCCAGCTCCAGACCGTGATCTCGCCCTTCAGGTCCGATTGCGCCAGCGCCGGCCCGGCCGCGGCCAGCCCCAGCGCGACGGTGCCGATGAGAATTCCGGCGATCCTGCCGAAGCCACTCATGATCTCCTCCCTCGTGTCTCGTTGGGACGAACGGGCCCGCGGGCGGAAGGTCGAACCCTCTCCGCGGGGCTTATCGCCATGTTGCGCAGGGAGTATGAATCCGATATTTCCGCATGTCGTCCGGATAAGTGGCAGATTGTTCCTGGATCCTAAGGCATCCGATGAGCCGAACCGCGACCGCACGCATACCCAGGCTTCCGGGCCTGTCGGAACGCATCGTCAGCGCCGACGCGCGGCGGCAGGTCCTGGTCATGCGCCACGCCCACCAGCACAGCCAGATCGAGCTGAACTACATGCTCGAAGGCGCCATGACCTACCTGTTCAACGGCCGCCGGGTGACGATCGGGGCCGGCGATTTCGTGTTCTTCTGGGGCGCCATCCCGCACCAGGCGATCGAGGTCTCGAGCCCGGCCAGCTTCGTCTGCCTGTACCTGCCGATCGAGATGTTCCTGAGCGCGGCCCTGGGGTCGCGGCTGAAGAGCGCCGTGCTCGGCGGCGGCATGATCGGCGACCAGGCGGCGCTGCCCTTCGACGCGGCGCAGTTCCAGCACTGGCACGCGGAGCTGCGCCGGGGCGACGATGCGATCACGGCGCTGGTGCGCCAGGAGATCGAGCAGCGGCTGCGGCGCAGCGACCTGTGCGGCTGGCAGGTGCTGTCCGACACCAGCGACGCCGGCGCCCGGGGTGACGGCCGGCACGAGAAGGTCTGGGCGATGGCGGGCTTCATCGCGGCGCGGGCGACCGAGCCGATCGCGGTGGCCGATGTGGCGGCGTCGGTCTGCCTGCATCCGAACTACGCCATGGCGATCTTCCGCGACAGCCTGGGCATGACCATCGGCGGCTACATCACCCGCCAGCGCCTCTATGTCGCCCAGGCGCTGCTGCTCTCGACCGACACCGACATCGTCTCGATCGCCTTCGAGGCGGGCTTCGGCTCCGCCTCCCGCTTCTACGAGGCCTTCAGCCGGCACTTCGCGATGCCGCCCTGGCAGTTCCGCATCACCCATCGCGGGGCGGGGTGAGGGTCGGGACGCCGGTCCCGCCCCTCACCCCGCCGCCTCCGGCTCAGCCCCGGGCGATCGAGATGCCGCCATCGACCAGCGACGCGGTGCCGGTGACGAAGGACGAATCGTCGGAGGCCAAGTACAGCACCGACCGGGCGATCTCCTCCGGCGTGCCGACGCGCTTCAGGGCATGCAGGCTGCTCAGATGCTCGCGCGCCTCCGGCGTGCCGTTCGCCGTGCGGTACATGTCGGTGTCGACCGCGCCGGGCAGCACCGCGTTGACGCGCACGGCCTGCGGGCCGAATTCGGCGGCCAGCGCCTGGGTCAGGCCGATCAGCCCGGATTTGCTGGCGGCATAGGCGGCGACGCCGGGGAAGGAGAAGGTGTGGCCGACGAAGGTCGAGGTGAAGATCACCGACCCGCCGCCCCGCTTCACCATCTCGGCGATCTGGTGCTTGGCGCCCAGGAAGGCGCCGGTCAGGTTGATGGCGACGGTGTCGCTCCACCCGGCCTCGGACACGCCGGTGCTGGCGCCCATCTCGCCCAGCGTGCCGGCGTTGTTGAAGGCGACGTCGAGTCGGCCGAAGCGCTCCACCGCCAGCGCCACCAGCGCCTTGGCGTAGTCTTCGGAGCGGACGTCGCCGGCCAGCGCCACGGCCTGGCCGCCTGCGGCCGCGATCTCCGCGACCAGGGTCGCCAGCTCGGCGTCGCGGCGGGCGCCGACCACGACCTTGGCGCCTTCGGCGGCGAACAGCCTGGCGGTGGCGCGGCCGATGCCGGCGCTGGCGCCGGTGACGATCGCGACCTTGGTTTCGAGACGATTCATTTCCGGATCTCCTGTGGTCAGGGCGGGCCCGCGGCTCGCTGTCGTCCGAAACATATGCAACAGGAAACCTGGGAGGAAGGCAGGGATCATGCTAGCATCATTCAGCTTTCCTGAATGATGAAACGTGAATGGACCGGCTGCGCGCCTATGAGGTGTTTGTCGCGGTGGTGGCGAAGGGCAGCTTCACCCGTGCCGCCGAAACGCTCGACACCTCGCCGGCCAATGTCACCCGCTACGTCAACGAGCTGGAGGCGCATCTCGCCACCCGCCTGCTCAACCGCAGCTCGCGCCGGCTGTCGCTGACCGAGGCGGGCGAGGCGCTGGTCGAACGGGCCCGGGGGATTCTCGACGAGGTGGCGGAGACGGAGGCGATCGCCTCCTCCGCCGCGCTCAGCCCGCGCGGCCGGCTGCGCCTCAACGCGCCGCTCAGCTTCGGCATGCTGCACCTGGCGCCGCTGTGGCCGCGCTTCCTGGCGCGCTACCCGGAGATCGAGCTGGATGTCGACCTGATCGACCGTGTCGTCGACCTGGTGGGCGAGGGCTACGATTTGGCGGTCCGGATTTCGCGGGTCGGGTCGCAGGCCCTGGTGGGCCGCAAGCTCGCCGCCTCGCGCAACATCGTCTGCGCCTCGCCCGACTACATCGCCCGCCGCGGCGCGCCCGCGGTCCCGGCCGACCTCCTGGGCCACGACTGCGTCGGCTACAGCGGCGCCGCCACGGCCGACGAATGGCACCTGGTCGACGGCTCCGGCCGGCCGCATGCGGTGAAGGTGCCCTGCGTCATGCACAGCAACAACGGCGACACCGTCCGCGCCGCGGCGCTGGCGGGGCTCGGCGTCATCTGGCAGCCGACCTTCCTGATCGGCGACGACCTGCGTCAGGGCCGGCTGATACCGCTGCTGCCGGGCCACCGCATGCCCGACATCGACGTGCTTGCGGTCTATCCCAGCCGCCGGCACCTCAGCGCCAAAGTCCGGGTGATGGTCGACTTCCTGGCCGAGGCCTTCCGCGGCATCCCGCCCTGGGACCGCGCCTGATCACAGCCCGTCATCGGTGGCCCAGTGCCGGCCCCAGCGCGGGTCGGCCTCGTCGCGCACGTCCTGGAAGCGGATGTCGGCCGACAGGCGCATGATTCCGTCCGGGTCGTCGTTGCGGGTCGCGGCGTGGATCATGTAGGGGCTGTGCAGCACCACGTCGCCGGCAGTGTAGTCGGCGGCCAGCCAGCGCGTGGCGAAGCGCTCCGCCATCTCGGGCAGGTTCTTCGAGATCCAGCCGGTCTCGGTCATGTTGCGGTTGTAGGCGCTGATCCGCTCCTCCGGCGACAGCTCCGCATTCTTCAGCGCGAACTCCGCCTCCATGGTGCGGCCCAGCCGGTGCGAGCCTTCGAGGTAGAGCAGCCCGCCCATCCGCACCGGCACGTCGCCGATCGGGATCCAGGCCGTGACCAGCCGATCGGTGCCGGCGCGCAGATAGATCAGGTCGTAATGCGCCCCGGTGGCAGCCGGGTCGCCTGGCCGGGTGAAGCGCAGGATCTTGCGCTTGTGCAGGGTGCTCATGCCGCCGATCAGCCGGTCGATGAAGCGCCACAGCTCCGGCGTCAGGCAGAAGGATTCGAAGGCGGCCGACCGCACCAGCTCCATCATCCGGCTGCGGGAGGCGGCGTCGGATGGGCGGTCGGAGGCGCGGCCTTCCACCGGATCGGAGCCGGCGGCGAGCAGGCCGAACTCGGCGAACTGCGCGAAGACGTGGCGACGGAATTCCAGCACCGCCGGGCGCGGCAGCAGCGATTTGAGCCAGAGATAGCCGTCGGCCTCGTAGCGCGCCCGCAGGGTTGCGAGGTCGTCGCCCGGGTCGCTCGGCGTCAGCCAACCCAGCCGCGCCGGGCCGCAATCCAGGTCATGGCCGTTCGACGTCAGTGCCGTCGGCAGGGGGGCCGCGATATCGGGCAGCATCGCCGATGTCCTCATGGTGGATCATCGGGACGCAGTATGGATCCTGGCGGCCGCGCTGTCTTCGCGTCCCAGCAGGTCGTCTTCCGGGATTCTCGGGTCCCGGCGGCCTCAGCCGCCGACCGCGGTCATCAGCGTCTCGACCACGCCCACGCCGTCGAACTCGGCGTGGGCCCGGGCGCCCGGCACCACGTCGTGCACGCCGGTGGTCATGCCGGTCGACACCCAGCTGCCGACCGGCAGCGACCGGCCACGCCGGGCGAGGTGCTCGACCAGGAAGGCGAGGGCGGCGAAGGGGCCGCCGGCGACGCGGGCGGCGCTGCCCTCGCCGATCACCGCGCCGTCCACCCGCATCCGCACGGTCCAGCCCGAGGGCGGCTTGCTGTCCCAATCCGCGATCTCGGGCCCGATCACCATGCCGGCGTTGTTGCCGAAATCGCTGGCCACGGCGCCGGGCCCCAGGTCGTTCAGGATCGCCAGCGGGCTGCCCGCGATCTCCATCCCGACATGGACCGCGTCGACGAAGGGCCGCAGCTCCTCGGCGCTCCAGGCTCTAGCTTCCGCCGGCAGGTCGCGGCCGATGCGCAGCAGGAATTCGGCTTCGACCGCGCCGAAGCCGCCGGGGATCACCGGGGTCTCGACCGGCCCGTGGCGGGCGTCGCGGACGTTGCGGGCGAAGATCGGCCCGGCCAGGCGCGGCGCGTCGTAGCGCGGCCGCCAGGTCTCGGCGATGCCGGCCACCTTCCAGCCGATGATGGTGTCGGGCCACAGTCCGATCGCCTCCTCCTGCACCGCATAGGCGGTCGGCAGGTCGGGCGGCAGCGTGCCGGGATATTCGGGCAGGGCGCGGCCGGCGCGGCGCGCCTCGGTGAAGGCAATGGCCAGATCGCGGGGCGCACTCATCGACGGCTCCATCCCAGGCAGGTCGTTGGATTCTTGTGTATGGTAGTATGGCTTGCTATGCAAGGCGGACAACCTGAGGTCCTGGAACCCGCGTGAATCTCGACCCCGCCCACAGCTTCGAATCCGCCGCACACCGGCTGGAGCGCGAACTGCGCCGCGCCATCATGGCGCTGGAGCTGGCGCCCGGGGCAAGGCTGTCGGAGCAGGAGATCGCGCAGCGCTACGGCGTGTCGCGCCAGCCGGTGCGCGAGGCGTTGATCGCCCTGGCCCGGTCCCGTCTGGTCGAGATCCAGCCCCAGCGCGGCACCGTGGTGGTGAAGCTGTCGGTGCGCCGGATGATGGAGGCGCGGTTCGTCCGCGAATCGGTCGAGGTCGCGGTGGTGCGGCGCGCCTGCGACGGCTTCGACCGCGCCAGCCGCGAGCGCATCGACGACCTGCTCGACGCCCAGGACCGGGTGGCGGCGCGCGGCAGCCACCACGACTTCCAGCGCTATGACGAGCTGTTCCACATCGCCCTGGCCGAGGGCGCGGGCTGCGGCATGGCCTGGGTGGCGGTCGCCGACCTGAAGTCGCACATGGACCGCATCTGCACCCTGACACTGCCGGGCGGCGACGCCATGGCGCCGCTGGTCGCCCAGCACCGGGACATCATGGCGGCGGTCGACGCCCGAGACGCCGATGGGGCGGAGCGGGCGATGCGGCACCACCTGACCGAGATCCTGCGCGCCCTGCCGCGGATCGAGGCCGACCACCCCGAACTGTTCGATGACCCCGCTGTGGGCCGGACACGCTAGACGAATGCGCGAGAAGGACAGGCGATGACGGCAAGCAACACCCCGACCACCCGACAGGCGGTGCATTACGAACAGGCCGAGATGCTGGACGGCGAGGATCTGCGCCGGCATTTCCTGATCGAGCAGCTGATGGTGCCGGGCCAGTTGACGGCCACTTACACCCACTACGACCGGGTGCTGGTGATGGGCGCCGTGCCGACCGACGCGCCGCTGACGGTCGGCGAGGACCTGGCCAAGCTGGTCGGCAGCGCCACGCTGCTGGAGCGTCGCGAGCTCGGCCTGATCAATGTCGGCGGTCCCGGCCGGGTCACGGCCGACGGCACGGCGTTCGAGGTCGGGTCGCAGGATGCCCTCTATCTCGGCCGCGGCATCGCCTCGGTGGCCTTCGCCAGCGTCGATCCGGCCAATCCGGCGAAGTTCTACATCAACTCGTCGCCGGCCCATGCCGTCCACCCGTCGCGGCTGATCACCAAGGCCCAGGCGATCGTCAAGGAGCTGGGGGCGCCCGAGACCTGCAACCGCCGCACCTTGTACCAGTACCTGCACCCCGAGGTGCTGCCGACCTGCCAGCTGCTGATGGGCCTGACCCGCCTGGCCACCGGCAGCGCCTGGAACACCATGCCGGCGCACACCCATGACCGCCGGATGGAGGCGTATTTCTACTTCGAGCTGCCGGCCGACGCAGTGGTGATGCATTTCATGGGCCGGCCGGAGGCGACCCGCCACCTGGTGATCCGCAACGAGCAGGTGGTGCTGTCACCGCCCTGGTCGATCCATTGCGGCGCCGGCACCTCGGCCTATGCCTTCATCTGGAGCATGGCCGGCGACAACCAGGCCTTCACCGACATGGACTTCGTCGCCATGGGCGACCTGCTGTGACGGCGAAGCCGTTCGACCTCACCGGCCAGGTCGCGCTGGTCACCGGTGCGCGCACCGGCCTCGGCCAGGGCCTCGCTCTGGCCCTGGCAGAGGCCGGGGCCGACATCGCCGGCCTCGGCTCCCGCCCGATGCCGGAGACGGCGGAGCGGGTGGCCGGCGCCGGCCGACGGTTTGTCGAGATCGTTCGCGATCTCGAAGACTCCTCAGGGCTCGACGCCGTGGTCGGCGACATCGTCGCCCGGCTCGGCCGCATCGACATCCTGGTCAACAACGCCGGCATCATCCGCCGCGCCGACCTGCTGGAGTTCAGCGAGGCCGACTGGGACGCGGTGATGACCGTGAACCTGAAGAGCGCCTTCTTCCTGACCCAAGCGGTGGCCCGCCACATGGTCGGGCAGGGGATCCAGGGCCGGATCATCCAGGTCGCCTCGGTGCTGTCCTTCCAGGGCGGCATCCGGGTGCCGTCCTACACCGCGGCCAAGCACGGCCTGGCCGGGCTGACCAAGGCGCTGGCGAACGAGCTGGCGCCCAAGGGCATCACCGTCAACGCCATCGCACCGGGCTACATGGACACCGACAACACCGAGGCGCTGCGCGCCGACCCGGTGCGGACCCGGCAGATCCTCGACCGCATCCCGGTCGGGCGCTGGGGCCTGCCGCAGGATCTGGCGACAGCGGCGCTGTTCTTCGCCTCGCCCCACAGCGGCTACGTCACCGGCACGATCCTGCCGGTCGACGGCGGCTGGCTGGCGCGCTGAACTTTGCTCTTGGCTTGGCGCCGCTTCATGACATAATGCAGCGTTTGTATCTGACTGCTTATTATTATATTTCGCTTTGAGTTGCCTTTGTAATCGCCGATCCGCCGCCCGGTTTCGGGCGGTCGGAGCCGGTCTCAGCACTGTCGTTTTTTCGATCCGCATTTTTCATGGAGCATTTGAAATGGAAGCCTATCTCGCCACCATCATGGGCTGGGCCCCGAACTTCGCGCCGCGCGGCTGGGCGTTCTGCTGGGGCCAGATCCTGTCGATCGCCCAGAACACCGCCCTGTTCAGCCTGCTCGGCACCACCTATGGCGGCAACGGCCAGACCACCTTCCAGCTGCCCAACCTGGCCAGCCGGTTCCCGATCGGCGCTGGCCAGGGCCCAGGCCTCAGCACCTATGTCCTCGGCCAGGTCGGCGGCACCGAGAACACGACGCTGACCAACAACAACCTGCCGTCCCACAACCACCCGGCCGGCACACTTGCTTCACAGCTGACCGCCACGAGCAACGTGGGCGGCACCAGCCAGTCGGCGCCCACCGCCACCTCGATCCTCGGCTCGGCGAACTTCCCCGACCCGAACACCGGCGGCACGACGGACGTCAACAGCTACGCGCCGAGCGGCACCACCCCGACCGTCAGCATCCCGGCTCCGGTCGCAGGTGCGACCGGCCTGGCCGGCAACAACCAGCCGTTCTCGATCCTGCCGCCCTACCTGGCGATCAACTGGATCATCGCGCTCGAAGGCATCTTCCCGCCGCGCAACTGAGGAGCGACCCCGATGCTTGCCGAACTCAGCTTCGACGACTTCAAGGATCATCGCGGCGGCACCTTCGTGGTCGAAGGCACGGGCGGCAGGGTGGAGGCCACGCTGGTCGCCGCCCGGCTGTCGCCCTATGCGTCGCCCGGCCTGCTGCGGCGCCATCCGTTCGCGATCCTGTTCACGGCGCCGGCGGCGTCCGATCTCGGGCCGCAGGTCTACAACATCCGGCATCCCGAGAAGGGGTTGATGGAGGGCGTCTTCATCAACCCGGTGGTGCCGGCGGCCGCCGACATCGCGCAGGCGAAGGACATCCGCTTCTACGAGGCGGTGTTCAACTAGCAGCCTGATCGGTCTATCGCGGCAAGCACACGGTCCTTCAGGGCATCGAGGCCTCGGGCGAGGTCGCGATGCTCCTGGACCAGCGCCGCGATCGACCGCTCACCGTCGACGGTCCCGGCCGTCCCGGTCCGAACCGCATCGGCCAGCCGCGTCTCCGCGGCATAGCGGCGGTGGTCCAGCGTGCCCAGCGCCGCGTCCAGCCGGATCCAATCCTCCAGCAGGGTTTCCAGCGCCGCCGCGTCGGCGCCATCGCGCGCCTGCAGCGCCTCAATGGCCTGGCGCAGCGGCAGCCGCGCGGCACTGTGGCTGCAGGCCAGCTGGGTGCCGCGCCGCATGGCCGAACACAGCGCCGGGCGGGCATAGCCGTCCGGTTCGACCGCATGTGGCAGCGGCTGTCCCGCCGCATCCCGCGGCACCGACTCATGCACCATGCCGCAGGCCACCGCGCGCGACGCCAGGATCAGCGCCCGCAGCCGGGCCAGCTCGGCAGCGTCGGACGCGCCGGTCATGAGGCCTCCTGCGCCGCGGCGGCGTCGAGATGGATCTCGGGGTGGCGGCATCGGTGCAGGATGGTGGCCGGCCAGTCCGGCTCGAAGTCCCGGCTTTCCAGCAGGCGCTGCACCGCCTGCCGCTTGTGGCTGCCATGGAGGATCATCAGCGCTGCGCGCGACAGGCCGGCGATGGTGCCCAGGCCGACGGTCAGGCCCCAGCGCGGCACCTCGGCGATGGCGGCGAAATCGGGGAAGGTCTCCATGTTGTCGCGGCGGGTCTCTTCCGCCAGCCTGACGATGCCGGACCCGCCCTCGGCCGGGCTGCCTGGCGGGTTGAAGGCGACATGCCCGTCGCTGGCGCCGCTGGCCAGCAGGAACAGGTCGATGCCGCCGGCCTCCTGGATGCGCCGGTCATAGGCCTCCGGCCGCCTCGGGTCGGGGAACCAGATGGCGGCGGCGGGCACCTGTCGCGGCCCCGGCAGCTTCGCGTTCAGCACCGCCCGGATGTCCTGCTCGGCGAAGCGGCGGCAGCTGAAATGCGCCCGGGGATCGCAGGGCACCGGGCCGTCGGGCCCGTCGACCATGTATTCGTCCATCATCACCACGACCAGGCGCGACAGGTCGAACCGGGTCATGCCGGCCAGGGCGCCCAGCGCCGCATAGACCGGCTTGGCCGACCGGCCGCTGGGGCAGCCCAGCAGATAGGGCCGGTTCTCCTCGGCCGCACGCTCGATCCCGCCCAGGATTCGCTGGGCGATGGCGCGGCCCAGCGCCTCGGGCGTGGCGTGGACGGTGACCGGGATGGCGATGGTGGAGCGCATGGCGGCGGGTGCTGGGGCGGGACCGATGCCGCCAGTGTGGCCGGCTTGCCCCCGGCGGCGCAATCGCGCCGTCCGGCACCCGGCGGCGCAACCGCGCCGTCCGCACCCGGCGGCGCAACCACACCGGCCTATTCAGCGCCATCGCTGCTGAATGCGATCACATCTTTCCGTTGGAACGCTGAAACCGACGGGTCTAGGACTGGGGCATCCCGACAGCGAGAGGCGTCGCCATGGAATACCGGCAGCTCGGCCGTTCCGGCCTGAAGATCTCCACCATCACCCTCGGCACCATGACCATGGGCGGGAAGGGCAACTTCTCGAAGGTCGGCAATGTCGGCCTGGACGAGGCGCGGCGCCAGATCGACCTGTGCCTCGATGCCGGCGTCAACCTGATCGACACGGCGGACGTCTACTCCACCGGCGCGTCGGAGGAGATCATCGGCGAGGCCCTGGGCGGCAAGCGCAAGGCCGGCGTGCTGATCGCCACCAAGGCGCGCTTCCCGATGGGCGACGGGCCGAACGACCGCGGCCTGTCGCGCCACCACCTGATCGAGGCCTGCGAGGCCAGCCTGAAGCGGCTGAAGACCGACGTGATCGACCTCTACCAGGTCCATCAGTGGGACGGGCTGACCCCGCTGGAGGAGACGATCGACGCGCTCGACAGCCTCGTGCGCCAGGGCAAGGTCCGCTACATCGGCGCCTCGAACTTCTCCGGCTGGCACCTGATGAAGGCGCTGGCCGTCAGCGACCGCACCCTGCGCCAGCGCTTCGTCAGCCAGCAGATCCACTACACGCTGGAGGCGCGCGAGGCGGAGTACGAGCTGRTGCCGGTGTCGATCGACCAGGGCCTCGGCATCCTGGTGTGGAGCCCGCTGGCCGGCGGCCTGCTCTCGGGCAAGCACCGCCGCGGCCAGTCGCCGGAAGGCACCCGCCAGCTCGCCGGCTGGGGCGAGCCGCCGATCCGCGACGAGGACCGGCTGTGGGCCATCGTCGACGTGCTGGTGGCGATCGCCGAGGCGCGCGGCGTCTCCGGCGCCCAGGTGGCGCTGGCCTGGCTGCTCGGCCGCGCGGCGGTGACCTCGGTGATCATCGGCGGGCGCACCGAGGCGCAGCTGAAGGACAATCTCGGCGCCGCCGGGCTGGTGTTGACGGCGGAGGAACGGCAGCGCCTCGACCAGGTCAGCGCACCGCCGGTGCTGTACCCCTACTGGCACCAGTTGCGCACCGCCAAGGACCGGCTGGGCGCAGCCGACCTCTCCCTGCTGGGGCCGCATCTGTAATCTGGAACGGCATTACCGCGTAGGTTGGGTTCGCGGTCTGCGAACCCAACATCGCACCGTCCGGGCCACCGCTGGGTTCGCGAGAGCGAACCCAGCCCACGTCGCCGGCGGTCAGGCGACCGCCTGCCGGGCCGCCGCGGTCCGCGCCTCGCCGCGCAGCCAGCGCTGGCCGAACAGGGCGATGGCCAGGGCCAGCGCGCCCGAGGCCAGCGACACCAGGAAGCCGCTCTGGGCGCCGTAGGTGTCGATCACCCAGCCCGAGACCGAGGATCCGAACGCCACGCCGATGCCGATGCCGGTCATCGCCCAGGTGATGCCCTCGGTCAGCTGCGATGGCGGCACCAGCCGCTCGATCAGCCCCATCGCGGTGATGATGGTGGGCGACACCGCGGCGCCGGCCAGGAACAGGACCGCGGCCAGCACCGGGATGCTGTCGACCACCAGCAGGGGCAGCGTGGTCAGCGCCGCCAGGCCGATCGCCAGGACGAACTGCCCGGCCAGCGACACCCGCAGCTTCAGCGTGCCGAAGACCAGGCCGGCGATCAGCGACCCGGCGGCATAACTGGCCAGGACCAGGCTGGCCGCGGCCTTCTGGCCCTGCGCCTCGGCAAAGGCGATGGCGGTGACCTCGGCGGTGCCGAAGATCGCGCCGATCGCCGCCAGGGTCAGCACGATGATGCGCAGCGACCCCAGGCGGATGACGGTGGTGCCCCGTCCGGCCTCGGCCGCATGCACCGGCGGTTCGGTCGACCGCTGCGCCGCGAACAGCAGCGCGCCGGCGGCCAGCAGCAGCGCGGCGACCAGCGGCCCGGCCTCCGGGAACAGGGCGACGCTGAGGCCGATCGCGAGGACCGGCCCGGTCATGTAGATCACCTCGTCGACCACCGATTCGAAGGCGAAGGCGGCGTGCAGCTGCGGCGTGTCGCGGTACAGCTTGGTCCAGCGTGCCCGCACCATCGCCGATATGGCCGGCATCGCCCCGGCCACCATGGCGAACAGGAACAGGGTCCAGTCCGGCGCGCCGGTGCGGGCGGCCAGCATCAGCGCGGCCAGCGCCGCGACGCTGACGGCGCTGGCGGGCAGCAGCACGCGGGCCTGGCCGTAGCGGTCGACCAGCCGCGAGACCCGCGGCGCGATCAGGGCATTGGCCAGGGCGAAGGTGGCGGCCACGCCGCCGGCCAGCCAGTATTCGCCGCGGGTCTGCGACAGCATGGTGACGATGCCGAGCGTGATCATGGCCTGCGGCAGCCGGGCGACGAACCCCGTGGCGGAGAACGCCTTGGCCCCGGGGGCCTGGAAGATCTCGCGGTATGGGTTGGGCATCACGGGGTCCTCGAAATCCATCATAGCTGACATACGCGGCGTATGTGAGATGACATAGTTGCATACGCGGCGTATGTCAATTAGCATACGAAGCGTATGTGAAAGAGGAGCCATGGCCCGCAAGCCCCGCAGCGAGATGATCGCCGAAACCCGCGCCAAGCTGGTGCGCGCCGGCCGCCACGCCTTCGGCACGGTCGGCTATGCCGACGCCGCGATGGACGACTTCACCGCCGCCGCCGGCCTGACCCGGGGCGCGCTGTACCATCATTTCGGCGACAAGAAGGGGCTGCTGCAGGCGGTGGTGGCCGAGATCGACGCCGAGATGGGCGCGCGGCTGCACCAGGTCTCGGGCCGCGCCGACACCCCGTGGCGCGGCTTCGTCGCGGAATGCACCGCCTATCTGGAGATGGCGCTGGAGCCCGAGATCCAGCGCATCGTGCTGCGCGACGGCCCCTCGGTGCTGGGCGACCCCTCGACCTGGCCCAGCCAGAGCGAATGCATCCGCTCGATGGCGGACACGCTGCGGCGGCTGGCGGCGGACGGGGTGATCGTCGCGGTCGACCCGGAGGCAACGGCGCGCCTGGTCAACGGCGCCATGCTGCACGCCGCTTTGTGGATCGCCAACGCCCCGGACCCGGAGGCCACGGCGCGCAAGGCGGTGGCGGCGTTCGACGCGTTGCTGGAGGGGCTGCTGGTGGCCGGGCGGCGGCCGGAGTGACGATCTGGGATGAGAGGCCATCCAACCGGTGAGCGCTGCAATTCCGGCGAGTTCACGGCAAATGAGTCCGAAACGTCATAATTGTTCGGCTTGCCGGGGGGTTGGGAATCAGTACTAACTTTTCCGAAATTCACTAACAACCGATCTCGCCGAATTGAAAAATATATCTAATCAATTGCATCGATGATCTTAGATATTACGCTCTTGGGAAATGGTAATTCTTTAGAATTCGAGAATAAGCGATATAGATTTTGACCTATAAATAACAATAAAGCAAAGTGTGACAGAGAATGGGGATAGAAATGGCTGTTGTTTTTTCGGAAAGTGGCGACAGAAACGAGCTCTCGGACCTGATCAAGCCGATCTTGGAATCTTTTGGTCACTCCAGCGCGAGCTTGTCGGGTTATATCGGCACTCCGGGAGATGACGTCCTCAATGGAGATGCCGCGGACAATTTCGTCCGTGGCCTGCAAGGCAACGACAGGCTCTCGGGAAATGGTGGCAATGATTTCCTATATGGAGGCCTGGGCAACGACATTCTCGATGGCGGCATTGGCTATGATACCGCGAACTACAGCGACTCTGATGCCGAAGTGAATGTCGATCTTGCCGCCGGCACTGTGTCTGGCGGGAGTGCAGCGGGCGACACCCTGATCAGTATCGAGTCCCTCGTCGGAGGCGACTTCAACGACCGGCTGGCCGGTGACGCAGGCGGCAACCAACTCGCGGGCGGTGCGGGCGACGACCATCTGTCTGGTCAGGCAGGCAACGATTATCTGCTTGGCGACGACGGGGCTGACAGTCTCTTCGGCGGCGCCGGAGACGATACGTTGTTCGGCGGCGAAGGCGCCGACACCATCGACGGCGGCGATGGCTTTGACATCGCCAACTATCGCTATTCCGAGTTTAGGGTGCAGGTCGATCTCGGGGCCGGGCGGTATTTCGGCGGCGAGGCCACAGGCGATCAACTGATCAGCATCGAAAGCGTCGCCGGCTCGGACTTCAACGACTGGTTGGCCAGTGCCGTGGCAGGCAGCCACCTCGAAGGCGGCCTGGGTGACGACCATCTGATCGGCAAAGCCGGTGCCGATACACTGTTCGGCGGCAAGGGTGAGGACCACCTCTACGGCAGCAGTGGGAACGACGTACTGGAGGGTGGCGCAGGGGCCGACACGCTCGACGGCGGCGGCAATGTCGACACCGCCTCCTATGCCGGATCGGGCGCCGCCGTGAGGATCACTCTGGCGGATGGCGTCGCCCACTATGGCGATGCCGAAAACGATACGCTCGTAGCCATCGAGAACCTCGTCGGCTCCGCCTTCGACGACGTGATGGGCGGCAGTGCCGTCGACAACCGGTTCGATGGCGGCGCCGGCAATGACGGCCTCTATGGCAGCTCCGGGAACGATGTGCTGAATGGCGGGGCAGGGGCCGATGTGCTCAACGGGGGCGGCAACATCGACGCGGCCTCCTATGGAGGGTCGGCTGCTTTCGTGACGGTCAGCCTGGCGGATGGCCTCGGCCACCATGGCGACGCCGAGGGCGACACGCTCGTGCTCATCGAGAACCTCGTCGGGTCGGGTCACGACGATGGGCTGGGCGGCAATGCCGGCGCCAACGCGTTGTCGGGCGGGGCGGGCAATGACGCGCTGACGGGGGGCGCCGGTGGCGACCGGCTGACCGGCGGCGCCGGCAACGACCGCTTCATCTATCTGGCGATCGGCGACAGCACGGTGGCGGCGGCGGGCAAGGATGTGATTGCCGACTTCACCACCGGCGACAGGATCGACCTGTCGGCGATCGACGCCGACGGCAATGCCGGCAACGGCAACACCGCCTTCCACTTCAGCACCGCGACCGGGCCGCTCACCGGCCAGGCCGGGGAATTGCGGGTGGTGCTGATCGGCGCGGTGCAACTGGTCTGTGCCGACACCAATGGCGACCGGCAGCTCGATTTCGCGATCAACGTCATCGCCGGCCACAGCCTGACAGCCGCGGATTTCGTGCTGTAAGGACCGGACCGACGGCCTCTCCGCAGAAGGAGGCGGGCCGTCGGTCCGGCGCCGGCTACAGCTGGAAGTCGGCAGCCGCCAGCGTGATGGCACCGGTCAGGGTGATGCTGAAATCGGCGGCGCCGTCGCCGTTCACGTCGCCGGTGACCACCGTCTGGCTGCCGATGACGACTCCGCGCAGTTCGCCGGCATGGTGGGTGAAGGCCCCGGCGCCGATGAAGCTGAACGCCTGGTCGCCGGCCAGGCCGGCGTTGGCGTCGATCTGCGTCAGGTCGATGCGGTCGGCCTGGGCGTGGCTGAAATCGCTGATCACATCGGCCGCATTGCCGACGGCGCTGTCGGCGGTCGCGGCATAGACGAAGCGGTCCGCGCCGGCGCCGCCGGCCAGGATATCCCTGCCGGCCGCGCCCCGCAGCACGTCGTCGCCGGCGTTGCCGACCAGCGTGTTCACCCCGGCATCGCCGACCAGGGTGTCGCCGGCGCTGCCGCCATAGACGCCCTCGATGGCGGTCAGGGTGTCGCCCTGGGCGTTGCCGCCGAGGCCGGTGCCGAGGGCGAGATTGACCGTGATGCCGACCGCGCTCTCACTGTACATCGCGATGTCGATGCCGTCGCCGCCCTGCAGGCTGTCGGCCCCGGCGCCCCCGCGCAGCACATCGTTGCCGGTGTCGCCGAGCAACGTGTCGGTGCCGTTGCCGCCGCTGAGCGTGTCGTTGCCGTCGCTGCCGACCAGGCCGTTGTTGGCGTCGTTGCCGGTGATGGCGTCGTTGCCGTGGCTGCCATAGACGTTCTCGATGCCGGCCAGGGTGTCGCCCTGGGCGTTGCCGCCGACGCCGGTGCCGGCGAGCAGGTCGACCGTCACGCCGTTGCTGCCCTCGCTGTACATCGCCGCATCGGTCCCGATGCCGCCGTCCAGCGCATCGGCCCCGGCGCCTCCGCGCAGCACGTCATTGCCGTCGCCGCCGTTCAGCTTGTCAGTGCCGTCCAGCCCGGACAGGGTGTCGCTGCCGCCGAAGCCGGACAGGGCGTTGTCGGTGGCTGCGCCGGTCAGCGCGTCGTCGACATTGGTGCCCTGGACGTTCTCGATGTCGGCGCCGATCACGTCGCCCTGGGCTTCGCCGCCGGAGGCGGCCAGCGTGGTCAGGTTCACCATCACCCCGGCCGGGCCGTTGTAGTCGATGGTGTCGATGCCGGCGCCACCGCTGAGCGTGTCCGCCCCGGCCCCGCCCTGCAGGAAGTCGGCCCCGTCGTCGCCGATGAGCGTGTCGTTGCCGGCCTTGCCGTAGAGGCGGTCGTCGCCGCCATAGCCGCGCAGGACATTGTCCCCGGCCGATCCGGTCAGCGTGTCGCCGAAGCCGGACGTGCCCTGGAGGTTCTCGATGTCGGCGCCGATGGTGTCGCCCTCGGCGTCGCCGCCCGACCCGGTGCCGCCGATCGTCACGATCACGCCCGCCGTGCCATTGTAGTCGACCGTGTCGGTGCCGCTGCCGCCGGTCAGGACATCCGCGCCGGCCCCGCCTTCCATGACATCGTTGCCGCTGCCGCCATCCAGCACGTCGTCGCCATCCATGCCGAAGAGGTGGTCATCGCCACCGAAGCCCGACAGGGCGTTGGCCCCGGCCGAACCGGCCAGGCTGTCGCCGAACCCGTCGGTGCCCCGGAGGTTCTCGATGTCGTTGCCGATCACATCGCCCTGGGCGTCGCCGCCCAGCCCGTTGCCGCCGATCGTCGCCGTCACTCCGGCCGGGCCGTTGTAGTCGATGGTGTCGATGCCGGCGCCGCCGTTCAGCGTGTCCGCCCCGGCCCCGCCATCCAGGAAATCGTCGCCGTTGCCGCCGTTGAGCGTGTCGTTGCCGGCCAGGCCCATGAGGACGTCGTCGCCGGCGAAACCGGCGAGCAGGTTGGCCACGGCCGAGCCGGTCAGGCTGTCATCGCTGTCGGTGCCCTGGACGTTCTCGATATCGGCGCCGATGACGTCGCCCTGGGCCTCGCCGCCGGCCGCCGTCAGTGTCGACAGGTTGATGGTGACGCTGGCGCCGTTGTAGTCGATCGTGTCGATGCCGTTGCCGCCGGACAACATGTCCGCCCCATCCCCGCCGCGCAGGAAGTCGTCGCCTTCATCGCCTTGCAGCGTGTCATCGCCGGCCATGCCGATGAGGAAATCGTCGCCGCCGACGCCGGTCAGGATGTTGTCCGTCGCCGCACCGGTCAGCGTGTCGCCGGCATTCGTGCCGTGGAGCCACTCGATATCGGCGCCGATCACGTCGCCCTGGGCCTCGCCACCGAAGCCGAAGCCGCCGATCGTGACGTTCACCCCGATCACGGTGCTGTCATAGGCGACCACATCGACGCCGGCGCCGCCGTGGAACGTGTCCACCCCGGCATCGCCCTGCAGCAGGTCGTTCCCGTCGCCGCCATTCAGGATGTCATCGCCGCCTGCGCCGAAGAGATAGTCGTTTCCGGCAAGGCCGTTGATCGTCTCGCCGGCCGCGGTGCCGGTGATGGTGTTGTTGCCGGCGTCGCCGTTGATGGTCGGCATGAAAAATCTCTCCGTTCCGAAATCGATGCTGCGGTTGGCGCCGCGACGCGGCACGCCCAACAGCGGGACAAAGGCCGACGGCCGATGTCCCGCTGCCGGGAGACGGGGTGCCTTGCGGCGCGCGTGCCGGTGATGTGGCAGCGCTGAGCGGTTGATCGCATGGCCGGCGGCGGGGTGTCTTGGACTGAACGGCACCGGAATTGACTCGCGGTGCAGTCGGCGTCTGGCGGTCAACGCATGGCGGTCGGGGTGCAGCCGAAGCGCCGGCGGAAGCAGCGGTTGAAATAGGACACGTCGCTGAAGCCGACCGCCAAAGCGAGGTCGGCGATGCGCAGGGCGTCGGACCTCCGGTCGCCCAGCAGGACCGCGCTGCGCTGCAGCCGCAGCTCCAGCACCCGCTCGGCGAAGCCCGTCCCGGTCTCCTGCAGCAGGTCGTGGATGTAGCGGACGGAGAGGCCGAGCTGGCGGGCGAGCGACTTCACCGAGAAGCCGGGATCGGTGTAGCCGTCGCGGATGCCGGCGAGGACGGCGTCGATCCGCGCCGCGCGCAGACCCCGCGACGCCGCCTGCCGGGCCGCATCCCCCGCGCCCCGGAGGACGAGGGTGAGCAGGTCCATCAGGGTGGTGGAGATGTGGGCGGCCAGCGCGGGGTCGTCGCTGGGCGGCGTGTCGTTCAGCAGCGTCAGATAGCTGCGCAGGAAGGCCAGCGACGCGCCGGACCGGCTGGTGGCGAGCAGATCGTCGACCCCGCCGAGCGCGCCGCGCATCAGCTCGCCCGGCACGACCAAGTTGCGCCAGACATGCCCGCCGCGCGGCGCCGCCCCGCCGGTGATCGAACCGCATTCCTGGGTCGACATCAGCGCCGCCGCGCCGGGCGCCAGCGCCATTTCGCGCCCGACATGCAGGCCGCCGACCGTGTCGGGCCCATCGTTGATCATCAGGAAATAGGCGTCCTGGCTGTCGGCGTGCAGGTCATGCGGGGTCCGCTTGACGGTCTGCACCGTCCCGCTGAAGCTGGCGAGCCCGACCGCGCCGTAGAGCGTCATGTCGAGGTCCGCCCGGAACGGCGCCGCCTCCGAGATCCGGATGTCCAGGGACCCGATATTGGCGATGTAGAGATCGCGCCACAGCGAAAACCGCGCCCGCTCGTCGAGGCCATGCGGCAGCGCCTGGGACGAAAACCGGATGCCCTGCATCGTCGACGTCCCCGAAAGCATTCGAATATGCAGCTGCACCGTAACCTTTCGCGCAGCGATCGACAACGTTTGCGCGGCCGTTCGGACCTTATCCTGCGCGGATGGTGTCCCGGCCGGCACCCTTCACGGGCGCCGGCCGGGTCGATCAGCTGAGCTCAAAGCTCCACGAAGGCCTCGAACCCGCCAAAGATCATGCGCTTGCCGTCGAAGGGCATCGACGCCGGATCCATCTCGATCCGTGGGTCGGCCATCACCTTGGCCATGATCGAATCGCGCGCCGCGCGCGATTCATAGACGACCCAGGAGAACACCACGACCTCGTCCTCCTTCGCCTGCACCGCGCGCGGGAAGGAGGTCAGCTCGCCATAGGGCACGTCGTCGCCGATGCACTCGGCATAGGCCAGCGCCCCGTGCTCCTTCCACACGGCGCCGGCCTTGCGCGCCAGCGCCTTGTAGGCATCGAGCTTGGCCTTCGGCACCGCCAGCACGAATCCGTCGACATAGGACATCCCGCCCTCCTCTCGTGGTTGCTGACCCAAGGACGGTCCGGCGGCGCCGGTTCCGACATCGCCGCGAGATTTTTTCAGGCTTTCGCCAGAATCCGCATCGGGTGCGGCCGCAGCGTGTCGTGCGCGAACTGCACGACGGCGGGCAGCTTGGGCAGGGCCTAGGCCCGGCTGGGGTTAGTACAGGAACAGGCCGGGGGTGCCGCCGGAAATCGAGCCTGCATAGAGTCCTACTGATCGTGCTGGAGGGGGACGTTGCTGCCGCGGCGGAACGCCGCTTTCGGGCCCGGCCTCTCGCTTCGGTTCTGGTGGAAGCGAAGCGGCGCTATCATCTTCCCGCGATCTCCCTGTATCTCCTTGTTATGATGCATCCGGAGTCGTCCATGGATCCGCTTGGAGACCTCATGCCCTGGATCGCCGCCTGCAGTGTCGCGGGCCTGCTCGGCATCACCCTGTTCGAACGGCTGCTGCCGGTGCTGCCCTCCTATGGCCTGCTGGTGGCGGTCGGGGTAGCGGTGAACGAGGGCTACTGGTCGTGGCCGATGGCCCTGGCGCTGTCCGTGGCCGGCAGCTTCGCCGGCAGCGTGCTGTTCTACGGGCTGGGCTGGGGGTTGGGCGAGGCCCGCGCCGGGGCGCTGCTGCGGCGCTCCGCCGGGTTCTTCGGCATGGCGCCGGCGCGGATCGACGGCTGCATCGCCTGGCTCCGCGACCGCGGGGCAGTGTTCGCGCTGTTCGCCCAGCTGGTGCCGACCGTGCGGCTGGTGGTGCCCGGCATCGCCGGGCTGCTGCGCGCCCGGCCGCTGATGTTCTTCACCGCGACCGCCCTCGGGATCGGCCTGTGGAACGGGCTGTTCATCGGCACCGGCTATGCCGCGGCGACGCTGGTCCAACCCAATCCGAATGCCACCGCGACCGCGCTGAAGGCGCTGGTCGCATTGCTGTTGCTGGAGCTTCTGGGCACCATGATCTGGCGCAACTTCTCCCGGCGGCGTCAGGCCGTCGGCCTCGCCGCCTCGACCGCCGGGGCATCGCCGGCGACCCTGCCGCCGATGGTGGCTTCGCGCCGCCAGGATGCGGCGGATGACTTCGCCTTCTTTCGGGCCTGGCTGAAGGCGCCGCTGCGGGTGGCCGCGGTGGTGCCGTCCGGCCGGGCGCTGGCCGCCGCGATCACCGCCGAGATCGTTCCGGACACCGCCCCGGTGATCGAGCTGGGGCCCGGCACCGGCGCCTTCACCCGGGCGCTGCTGGCCCGCGGCGTGCCGGAATCGCGGCTGGCCCTGGTCGAGGCCGGGCCGGACTTCGCCAAGCTGCTGCAGGAGCGGTTCCCCGAGGCGCAGGTGCTGTGCATGAACGCCACCCGGCTGTCAGCCGCCGATCCGTTCGGCGGCGAGAAGGCCGGCGCGGTGGTCAGCGGCCTGCCGGTGCTGTCGATGCCGCCGCGGGCGGTGATCGCCATCCTCGACGGCGCCTTCCACCACCTGCGCCCGGACGGCGCCTTCTACCAGTTCACCTACGGCCCGCGCTGCCCGATCCCGCGCGCCATCCTCGACCGGCTCGGGCTGAAGGCGGTGCGGATCGGCCGGGCGGTGGCGAATGTGCCGCCGGCCGCGGTCTACCGCATCAGCCGGCGCTGGCAGCGGCCGCCGGCGTAGCCGCCGTCATCGCGTCCCACGCCGCCATGGCGTGGTCGATGATGGCGTGCATCTCGGCGCGGCTGGTGCCGTCGCGGGCCTTGATCGACATCCCCGCCAACACGGTCGAATAGAAGCCGGCCAGCGGGCCCAGCGCCGTGCCCGGCGGGAACTCGCCGGCCGCCGCCCCCTGTTCCAGCCGGCGCAGCAGCAGGCCGCAGGATTCCTGGTGCAGGTCCAGCAGGTGGGCACGCACGCCCTCGTGCTCGGGCGCCGTGTTGATGGCGCCGAGGATGACGAAGCAGCCATTCGGCAGGGCGGGATCGGTGAAGGCGTCGGCATTGTCGCGCAGCATCGCCTCGATAGCCGCGCGTGCGGTCCGCTGGCAGTCCAGCGCCCGGCGCGTGGCGGCGCCGTCGGTGGCGCGGTACAGCGCGATCGCCTCGCGGAACAGCGCCTCCTTGCTGCCGAAGGCGGCGTAGAGGCTCGGCGCCGCGATGCCCATCGCCGCGGTCAGGTCGGCCATCGACACGCCCTCGAAGCCGCGCCGCCAGAACAGCTCCATCGCCCGCCGCAGGGCGGCGTCGCGATCGAAACCACGGGGCCGGCCACGTTCCGCCATCTCAATTCCTTTCTTTAACGTTCCATAAATAATTCTCTTGACCGTCGGATGCAACCGTTCCATTGATTTGTTTATCGATCATTAAAAATATGGAGACTTCGCATGCCCGACCTGACCGGAAAGGTGGCGCTGGTCACCGGCGCCAGCCGCGGCATCGGCGCCGCCATCGCCCTTCGCCTGGCGCGGGACGGCGCCGATGTCGCCCTGACCTACAGCGCCTCGCCCGAGAAGGCCCAAGCCGTGGGGCGGGAGATCGAGGCGCTCGGCCGGCGCGCCCTTGTGCTGCAGGCCGACAGCGCCGACCCGGCCGCGGCCGCGGCGGCGGTGGACCTTGCGGCGGAAGGGCTGGGCCGGCTCGACATCCTGGTCGCCAATGCCGGCATCGCCATCCAGAAGCCCTTCGCCGAATTCAGCCTCGAGGATTTCGACCGCACCCTCGCGATCAATGTCCGCGGTGTCTTCGTCGCCGCCCAGGCCGCTTCCCGCCACCTGCCGGAGGGCGGGCGGATCATCATCATCGGCAGCAACCTGGCCGACCGGGTGCCGCGGGCCGGCGCCACGCTCTACACCCTCAGCAAGACCGCGCTGACCGGCCTGGCCAAGGGCGCAGCCCGTGATCTCGGGCCCCAGGGCATCACCGTCAACCTGGTGCAGCCGGGCCCCACCGACACCGACATGAATCCGGCCGACGGGCCGCGCGCCGACACGCTGCGGTCGCTGATGGCGATCCCGCGCTACGGCAGCGGCGCCGACATCGCCGGGCTGGTCGCCTGGGTGGCCTCGGCCGAGAGCCGCTTCCTCACGGGGGCCGCGCTGACCATCGACGGCGGCATGTCGATCTGACAGCCCGTTTCGAAACTCGCCCCGGCGGCCGTCTGACGCGGTTTTCTGCGCTTCCGGTGCTCACGGACCCAAACGTCCGCTGCGCTCCGGTTCTCGAAAACCACGCCAGCCGACTCACCGGAGCGAGTTTCGAAACGGACCTTGATCCTCGCATCACGGGAGCAACGAGATGACCGCACGCGCGATCTCCGACGGCACCGCCAACAGCGCCTGGGTGCTCGGCGCCGTCTGCCTCGCCGGGCTGATGATGCCGCTCAGCTTCACCGGCCCGGCGGTGGCGCTGCCGGCGATCGGCCGCGACCTTGGCGGCAGCCCGCTGGCGCTGGCCTGGGTGGTCAACGCCTTCGTGCTCAGCTTCGGCAGCTTCGTCATGGCGGCCGGTGCGCTGTCCGACCAGCTCGGCCGCAAGCGCATGTTCCGCGCCGGGGTGGCCGGCTTCTCGCTGCTGTCGCTGGTGATCGGCTTCGCCCCCTCGGTGGTGGTGCTCGACCTGCTGCGCGGCGCCCAGGGCGTCGCCGCGGCGATCGCCATGGCCGGCGGCGCTGCCTCGCTGGCGCAGGAGTTCGAAGGCCCGGCCCGCACCCGCGCTTTCAGCCTGCTCGGCACCAGCTTCGGCATCGGCCTGGCCTTCGGCCCGATCCTGGCCGGCGCGCTGGTCGAGACGCTGGGCTGGCGCGCCATCTTCCTGACCGGCACGGTGATCGGCTCGGCTGTGCTGGGGTTCGGCGTGCCTCGGATGCGGGAATCGCGCGATCCCGGCGCCACCGGCGTCGACTGGCCGGGGCTGCTCGGCTTCACCGCCGCCCTGGTGCTGCTGACCTTCGGCATCATGCAGGGGCCGCAGAGCGGCTGGGGCAGCCCGGTGGTGCTGGCCCTGCTGCTCGGCGCCGCCGCGATGCTGGCGCTGTTCGTGGCGGTCGAGACCCGGGTGCGGCGGCCGATGCTCGACCTGTCGCTGTTCCGCTATCCCCGCTTCGTCGGGGCGCAGTTCCTGCCGATCGCCACCGCGGTCTGCTTCGTGGTGCCGCTGGTGCTGCTGCCGGTGCGCTTCATCGGCGCGGAGGGGATGAGCGAGATCGAGGCCGGCGGGCTGATGATCGCGCTGTCGGCGCCGATGGCGGTGGTGCCGTTCCTGGCCGGGCTGCTGGCCCGCCGGTTTTCGGCAGCGGCGCTGTCCGGCCTCGGCCTGGTGGTCGCGGCGCTCGGCCTCGCCTGGCTCGCCGCCGTGCCGGTCGGCGCCGGCGCCCTGGCGCTGGCCCTGCCGATGCTGGTGGTCGGCGTCGGCACCGGCCTGCCCTGGGGGTTGATGGACGACCTGTCGGTCAGTGTGGTGCCGCGCGAGCGCGCCGGCATGGCCACCGGCATCTTCTCGACCATGCGGGTGGCGGGCGAGGCGGTGGCGATCGCGGCCGCCGGGGCGGTGGTGGTGGCGCTCGGCCAGTCCGGCCTGCACCAGGCCGTTGGAAGCGAGTCCGCGGCGCGGGTGGCCGAGGCGGTCAACGCCATGGCCGGCGGTGACCTCGGCCGGGCGGAGGCGTTGTTGCCCGGCCTCGGCCGGGCGGCGCTGGCCCAGGCCTATGGCGGGGCCTTCCAGGCCATGCTGGCGGTGCTGGTGGCCGCGACCCTGGCGGCGGCGCTGGTGGCCTATGCCCTGCTGCGCCGCCGAGAGCGGGTGACGTTGGAGACGACGGAGGCCTGCGAGGTGTGAAAGCGTTGCCTCTCCCGCCACGCGGGAGAGGCAACGTGTTTGTGGCCCTTACGACGCGTCCGGGATCAGCTTGGCGCGCAGCGAGCGGCGGGCCTCGCGGTCCAGGCGCTGCAGGGCCTCGCGGATCTGCTGGGTGATGGCGCCGGAATCGCCGTCCGGGGTGCGGAAATAGGCCTGCGCCTCGGCGATCAGCACGGGCAGGGTGGCAGCCGCGGCCTTGGCGGCGGCGGCCTGCGACGTCGCCTTCGCGGCCATGCCGCGGATGCTCTGCGCCAGCTCGGCGGCGGAATCCTTCCAGGCGGCGGGCCCGGGGTCGGAGACGTCGGTCGCCGCCTCCTCGACGATCTGGTCGATCAGCACCCCCGAATCGCGGGCGCCGGACCAGGAGGCCGCCAGGCGACCGTCGCGGTCGCGGATCTCGGTCCAGCGGAAGGTCTGGCGTTCCTCGTCGGTCAGGATGCGCTCGACCCGGGCGAACATGCCGGTCACCGACCGGGCCCAGCCGGCGGGCAGCGTGGCCAGCTGCTCACGCACCTTGGCGTCCGCGCGGGCGCCGCAACTCTTCAGCATCTGCTTCAACCGCTGATGGGCCCGCTGTTTCACGACCATCCTCTTCGCTCTCCCTATCAACACCAGGCCCCGGCGTTCTGCTCCCATCCGGTTCAGGGGGGCGCCACGATCCTTCGACCCTTTAATCAAATGACCTTCCTCCGCGAGAATCAAGTCACACCCTGTCGCGGTGGCTAATTCTTTCGATCGATTCCGCTGGAGGCCGCGGAATCCCTCAATCGTGATCCGTACCATACCAGAGCTTGATCAACTGATATTTTAGTATACGCTGCATATCACAAACGCGGTGGGGAGACGCGGATGCGAGGTGCGGCCATGGCCGAAGAGGGTGACGGGTCGGTGGGACGGCGGCGGATGCCGCGATCGCCGCGGCTGGACGCATGGTCGACCGGCCAGCCCAACACCGCCGCGGCGCTGATTCGCCGGGCGCTGCGCGGCGACATCGTCGCGCTGCGGCTGAAGCCCGGCGCGCCGCTGGTCGAGAAGGAGATCGCCGAGCTCTACGGCGTCAGCCGGACCCCGGTGCGCGAGGCCATGCTGCGGCTGGCCGATGAGGGGCTGGTCGACATCTTCCCGCAATCCGGCACCTTCGTGTCGCGCATTCCGGTCCGGTCCCTGCCCGAGGCGATCATCATCCGCAAATCGCTGGAGGAGACGACGGCGCGGCTGGCGGCCGAGCGCGCCAGCGGCAGCCAGATCGCCGGGCTGCGCGCGGTGATGGAGCGGCAGCGCGAGCGGGCGGCGGCGGACGACCGCGACGGCTTCCACCAGGCCGACGAGGCCTTCCACGCCGGCGTGGCCGATGCGGCGGGCCATCCCGGCATCTGGACCCTGGTGCAGCAGGTCAAGCTGCAGGTCGACCGCTACCGGCGGCTGACCCTGCCCGAGGACGGGCGGCTGCCGCGGGTGATCGCGGAGCACGACGCCATCCTGGCGGGGATCGAGGCGCATGACCCCGATCGCGCCGCGGCGCGGATGGGGGCGCATCTCGGCGCGCTGCTCGGCGAGATCGGCGACATCCAGGGCCACAACCCGGATTACTTCATCGATGCGGCGAGGCCGATCGGCTTCTAAGCGGCGCAAGCCTGGGACCAGGCTGCAAGACAAGGGAGGATTGGCGGCCCGATGCGGTACGAGTTCGATTTCGACAGCCTGGTCGCGTATTGGCCGTCCTTCCTGCGCGGCGCGCTGATGACGCTGGAGATGACGGCGCTGGCCACGGTGCTGGGCTTGGCCATCGGCGTGGTCCTGGCGATCGGCCGGCGCGGCCGGTCGCGCTGGATCGCCGGGCTGTGCGGCGCCTATGTCGAAATCGTCCGCAACACCCCCTACCTGATCCAGATCTTCTTCCTGTTCTTCGGCCTGTCCAGCATCGGCCTGCGGCTGCCGATCTTCTTCGCCGCGGTGCTGACCATGGTGATCAATGTCGGGGCCTACACCGCCGAGATCGTGCGCGCCGGCATCGACACCGTGCCCCCCGGCCAGGTCGAGGCGGCCCAGGCGCTGGGCCTGTCGACGCCGCAGATCTACTGGGACGTGATCCTGCGCCCAGCGCTGGAGCGGGTGTATCCGGCGCTGACCAGCCAGTTCGTGCTGATGATGCTGGCCTCCTCGATCACCTCGCAAATCTCGGCGGAGGAGCTGACGGCGGTGGCCAACAACATCCAGTCCGACACCTTCCGGCCGTTCGAGACCTACATCGTGGTGGCGGTGCTCTACCTCGCCATGGCGATGCTGCTGAAGTTCGGCTTCCACCTTTTCGGCCAGGCGATCTTCCCGCGCCGCCGCCGGCTCGGCACCCCGTTGTAGGAGAGGCCGGATGGGCGGCGCCTTCACCTTCAACCACCTGGTCTACCTGCTGCAGGGCGTGGTCTGGACCGTGGTGCTCTCGCTGCTGGCCTTCGGCCTCGGCGGGGTCGCCGGCTTCGGCGTCATGCTGCTGCGGATCGCCCGCCGCCGTTGGGTGCGGCGCGCGGCCTTCGTCTATGTCCAGATCGTCCAGGGCACGCCGCTGCTGATCCTGCTGTTCCTGGTCTATTTCGGGCTCGGCATCGTCGGCATCGAGATCCCGCCGCTGCTCGCCGCCGGGGTGTCGCTGATGGTCTATTGCAGCGCCTTCCTGGGCGAGATCTGGCGCGGCTGCGTCGAGGCGATCCCGAAGACGCAGAGCGAGGCGGCGGAATGCCTGGCCCTGACCCGCTGGCAGGTGCTGGTCGACGTCATCCTGCCGCAGGCGGCGCGCATCGCCACGCCGCCGACCGTCGGCTTCCTGGTCCAGGTGCTGAAGAGCACCTCGCTCGCCTCCGTGGTCGGCTTCGTGGAACTGACGCGCGCCGCCCAGGTCATCAACAACTCGCTGTTCCAGCCGTTTCTCGTCTTCGGCATCGCAGGGCTGTTCTACTTCGCCCTCTGCTATCCGCTGTCGCGTTGGAGCCGTTCGCTCGAAAGGAAGCTGAATGTCGGCCGTCGTCACGCTGCGTGATGTGCATAAGCGTTTCGGGGACCTCGAAGTGCTCAAGGGCGTGTCCTTCGAAGTCGCCAAGGGCGAAGTCGTGGCCGTGATCGGCCGCAGCGGCTCGGGCAAGAGCACCGCGCTGCGCTGCGTCAACCGGCTGGAGACCATCCAGTCCGGCAGCATCGAGGTCTGCGGCCACCGGGTGGATTCGGCCGATCTGAACCTGCGCGCTTTGCGCCAGGACGTCGGCATGGTGTTCCAGAGCTACAACCTGTTCCCGCATTTGACGGTGGAGCAGAACATCACTTTGGCGCCGCGCCGGGTCCGCAAGATCCGCGGCGCCGAGGCGCGCGACCTGGCCCGCGGCGCGCTGGAGCGGGTCGGCCTGGCCGACAAGATCCAGGCCTATCCGGAGCAGCTGTCCGGCGGCCAGCAGCAACGGGTGGCGATCGCCCGGTCGCTGGCGATGAACCCGCAGGTGATGCTGTTCGACGAGGTCACCTCGGCGCTCGATCCGCATCTGACCGGCGAGGTGCTGAAGGTGATGGAAAGCCTGGCGCGCGGCGGCATGACCATGATCGTGGTCACCCACGAGATGGCCTTCGCCCGGCGCGTCGCCAGCCGGATCGTGTTCATGCATCTCGGGAAGGTCTGGGAGACCGGGCCGGGCGAGATGCTGACAGCCCCCCGGACGGAGGAACTCCGCGACTTCCTGTCCAACGAACTCTAGCCGCGGGACCCGGTGCCGGCCCGATGCCGGACGACAAGACAAATGAGGGTGGAGGAACGTCATGACGCTGACAGGTTTGCTGAAGGTCGCCGCGGCTGCGGCGGCGCTGTGGGTCGCGGCCGCGCCGGTGGCGCAGGCGGATTCGCTGGATGACATCAAGGCGGCGAAGAAGGTGCGCATCGCCGTGGCCATGGGGGTGCCGCTGTTCGCCTTCGTGGACGACAAGCTGCAGCCCACCGGCTCGGATGTCGAGACCGCCAAGATGATCGCCAAGGACCTCGGCGTCGAACTCGAGCTGGTCCAGATCACCAACGCCGCCCGGGTGCCGACCATCCAGACCCGCAAGGCCGACTTCCTGGTCGCCGACCTGGCGATCACTGACGAGCGCAAGAAGGCGGTCGACTTCACCATCCCCTACGCCACGCTGAGCATCGTGGTCGCGGCCCCAGCCGGCGAGGCGATCAAGGATTATCCGGACCTGGCCGGCAAGCGCATCGGCGTCACCCGCGCCACGGTCAACGACACGCTGGTGACCCAGAACGCCAAGGACGCCGACATCGTCCGCTTCGAGGACGACGCGACGCTGATCACCGCGGCGGTGTCGGGCCAGGTCGACATCGTCTCGACCCAGGCGGCGGTGGTCGCGGAGATGAACAAGAACCGCACCGAGAAGCTCGAGACCAAGTTCGTGCAGCGCGAGCTCAACCTCGGCATCGCCCTGCCGAAGGGCGAGACCGCGCTCAAGACCTGGCTCGACGATTGGATCAAGACCCATTTCGCCGATGGCAGCCTGAATGCCACCTTCAAGAAGTTCCACGATCGCGACTTGCCGCCCGATCTCGTCACGCGCTGATCGGATGCGGCGCCGGCGGCGGCGGGTGGGGCCGCCGCCGCGTCAGGAAGGGCGCCGCGTCAGGAGGGTGGCCTGCGTCCAGGTCGGGGGCCGCGTTCGCGCTCGATCTCGGCATTCAACTCGGCGCCGATCAGGAAGATCACGGTCGACAGCCAGATCCAGGTCAGGAAGCCGATGACGGCGCCCAGCGACCCGTAGGTCGCGCCATAATTGCCGAAATTGGCGACGTACCACGAGAACAGCATCGACCCGCCGAGCCAGATGGTGGCGGCGATGATACCGCCCCAGTTCAGCCAGTGCTCGCGCCGCCCGCCGGGGCCGTAGCGGTACACCAGGGTCAGCGCCAGGATGGTCACCAGGTACAGGGCAGGCCAGCGCAGGATCCAGACCAGCGTGCCTGCGGCCGGCCCCAGCCCGACCAGGTTCAGGACGATCGGCACCGCCACCACCACGCCGATCGCCAGGGTGGCGAAGACGATGGCGCAGACCGTGAACAGCAGCGACACCGCATTCAGCCGGATGAAGCCGCGCCGCTCCTCTTCGTCATAGGCCACGTTCAGGGCATCGAACATCGCCTTGACCCCGGCATTGGCGCTCCACAGCGAGATCGCCAGGCCGGCGAAGAAGGCGATGCCCAGGCTTTTCGGCGGCTGGCTGGCAATGCGCTGCAGCTGCCCGCCGATGATCTCCAGCCCGCCGCTGGGCAGGATGAAGGCGAGGTCGTCGATGTTCTGCTGCACGGTGGAGACGTCGGCGATCAGCCCGTACAGCGACACGAACACGCCGATTGCCGGGAACAGCGCCAGCAGGGTGTAGTAGGCGACGCCGGCGGCCAGGGCGAAGACCCGGTCGTCGCCGATCTCGTGCCACACCCGCCACAGGACGATGCCGCAGCGGCGCGCCATGCGCTTCCATGGGCGCCTCCGTGGGTTGGGCGCGCCGGTCGCTGGTTCGGTTGCCTCCTCCGCCTCCATCCCGCTCCCCATTGCGGCCCCTGCCTCCGACTCCGAACGGCGCGGCGGTGGCCGCGTTCCCGGATTCCGACCATAAGTGTTGGCGGCCATGCCGGAAATCCGGTTGACGCGGCGGGCCTGGCTGCGACGATCGGGTTATCCGCCTGCGATCGACCAGGGAGCTTCGCCGTGCGCCGTCTCAGCCCGTCCTCCACCCATTACGGCGCCGTCATGGCTGTCGTCGACGGCGACAAGCTGGTCGGCATCGAACCCTATGCCAGCGACATCGACCCGTCGCCGATCATCAACTCGCTGCCCGGCCTGGTGCACAGCAGGCTGCGCATCTCGCAGCCCATGGTCCGGGCCGGCTGGCTGGCGAAGCGGCACAACAGCGACACCAGCCGCCGCGGCGCCGACGCCTTCGTGCCGGTGTCTTGGGAGACGGCGTTGGCCCTGGCGGCGGAAGAGCTGGCGCGGGTGCGGACCGAACACGGCCCCGAATCCGTCTATGGCGGCAGCTACGGCTGGGGCAGCGCCGGCCGGCTGCACAACGCCCCGACGCTGCTGCGCCGCATGCTCGGCGTCACCGGCGGCTACACCGCCTCGGTCAACAACTACAGCTTCGGCACCGCCCTGCCGCTGATGCCGCACATCATCGGCGACTTCAACCGGGTGCTGACCGACATGACCGACTGGCGCAGCATCGCCAGCGACGCCCGGCTGGTGGTGGCTTTCGGCGGCATGCCGCCGCGCAACAGCCAGATCGCCTCCGGCGGCACCGGGCGGCACCAGCAGCGCGACTGGAACCGCCGCAGCCGCGAGGCCGGGGTGCAGTTCGTCTATATCGGCCCGGTGCGCGACGACATGGCGGCCGAGGCCGGGGCCGAATGGCTGGCGCCGCGGCCCAACACCGACACCGCGATCATGCTGGGCCTGGCTCACACCCTGGTGACGGAGGGGCTGCACGACCGCGCCTTCCTCGACCGCTGCACCACCGGCTTCGACCGCTTCCTGCCCTATCTCATGGGCAAGGCCGACGGCGTGGCCAAGGACGCCGACTGGGCATCCGCGATCTGCGGCCTGCCCGCCGCCACCCTGCGCGACCTGGCCCGGCGCATGGCGTCGCAACGCACGCTGATCAGCCTCAGCTGGTCGCTGCAGCGCTCCGACCATGGCGAGCAGCCCTACTGGATGGGCACGGTGCTGGCGGCGATGCTGGGCCAGATCGGCCTGCCCGGCGGCGGCATCGGCTACGGCTACGGCGCCGAAAGCAATGTCGGCTCGGCCAGCGACGGCCGCGGCCGCGCCCGCATCGGCGCCGGGCCGAACCCGACCGGCCGCTACATCCCGGTGGCCCGCATCTCCGACCTCCTGCTCAACCCGGGGATGGAGGACGACTACAACGGCCAGAAGATCACCTATCCCGACACGCGGCTGGTCTACTGGGCCGGCGGCAACCCGTTCCACCACCATCAGGACCTCAACCGCCTGCTGCTGGCCTGGCGGAAGCCGGAGACGGTGATCGTGCAGGAGCCGTGGTGGACGCCGGTGGCCCGCCGCGCCGACATCGTGCTGCCGGCCACCACCAGCTTCGAGCGCAACGACATCGGCGGCGCCGCGCGCGACCCCTTCATCCTGGCGATGCCGCAGGCGATCCCGCCGGTCGGCCAAGCGCGCAGCGACTTCGACATCCTGGCCGAGCTGTCCGACCGCGGTGGCGTGCGCGAGACCTTCACCGAAGGCCGCGACGAGATGGGCTGGGTGCGCCACTTCTACGACGGCGACCGCCGCGCCGCGGCCGAGGAGGGCGTCGAGCTGCCGGGCTTCCAGGAGTTCTGGGAGCGCGGCCATG
This sequence comes from Inquilinus sp. 2KB_23, assembly GCF_052115705.1. Lineage (NCBI taxonomy): Bacteria > Pseudomonadati > Pseudomonadota > Alphaproteobacteria > Rhodospirillales > Rhodospirillaceae > Inquilinus > Inquilinus sp. 2KB_23. The sequence goes on from NZ_JBFRHF010000001.1 coordinate 388,410, forward strand.
TCGAGATGCCGCTGTCGGCCCGGCCGAAGATCCTGCTCGAGGCGTTCCGCGCCGATCCCGGCGCCAACCCGCTGGCCACGCCGAGCGGCCGGATCGAAGTGTTCTCCGACCGCATCGCCGGCTTCGGCTATGACGACTGCCCGGGCCATCCGGTGTGGCTGGCGCCGGCGGAATGGCTCGGCGCGGCGGCCACCGACCGCTTCCCGCTGCACCTGATCTCGAACCAGCCGAAGACCCGGCTGCACAGCCAGCTCGACGCCGGGGTGACCAGCCGGGGCGAGAAGGTGGCGGACCGCGAGCCGGTATGGATCCACCCGACCGACGCCGCGGCGCGCGGCATCCAGGACGGCGACGTGGTGCGGCTGTTCAACGACCGCGGCGCCTGCCTCGCCGGGGCGCTGGTCACCGACCGGGTGATGCCGGGCGTGATCCAGCTGGCCACCGGCGCCTGGTACGACCCGGAGGTGCCGGGCGAGATCGGGGCGATGTGCAAGCACGGCAACCCCAATGTCCTGACCCGCGACAAGGGCACGTCGCGGCTGGGGCAGGGGCCCAGCGCCCACACCTGCCTGGTCGAGATCGCGAAGCACGAAGGCCCGGTGCCGCGGGTGACGGCCTTCGACCCGCCCGAGATTCTCGATCCGCAGGCCGAGGCGGCGGAGTAACGCCGCCCACGGGGTAGGTTGGGTTCGCCTCGGCGAACCCAACATCGGGCCGCAGATCCGGACGGGACATGTTGGGTTCGCGAGCCGCGAACCCAACCTACTCGCACTTTGTCATGCCACGGCTTGACCGTGGCATCCAGGGGCGGCCAGAGCGGCTCTTCGGGGCCCCTGGATTGCCCGGTCAAGCCGGGCAATGACATCTGAGGAGTAGTTATAACATCATGAAATAGTTATATATGTTAATGAACAAACAGAAAATGACTTTGCAAATTGTGCCGCACCAAATCCGTGTTAATCTCTCCATGACGCCATTGCCTTACCTCGGGAGAGAGAGATGTCCGATCCGGCGCTGCGCCCCGAAACCCTCGCCCTCCATGCCGGCTGGCGGGCCGATCCGGCGACCGGCGCCGTGGCGGTGCCGATCTACCAGTCGACCTCCTTCCAGTTCCGCGACACCGACCACGCGCAGAAGCTGTTCGCGCTGGAGGAGCTGGGCAACATCTACAGCCGCATCGGCAACCCGACCAACGACGTGCTGGAACAGCGGATCGCGGCGCTGGAGGGCGGGGCCGCGGCGCTCGCCGTCGGCTCCGGCCAGGCGGCCTCGGCCTTCGCGGTGCAGAACCTGGCCCGGGTCGGCGACAACATCGTCAGCTCGACCGACCTCTATGGCGGCACCTGGAACCTGTTCGCCAACCGGCTCAAGGACCAGGGCATCGAGGTCCGCTTCGTCGACCCGGCCGACCCGGAGAATTTCCGCCGTGCGGTCGACGACCGCACCCGCGCCTTCTACGCCGAAAGCCTGCCCAACCCCAAGCTGACGGTGTTCCCGATCGCGGAAGTGGCCGCCATCGGGCGCGAATTCGGCATCCCGCTGATCGTCGACAACACCGCCGCCCCGGTCCTGCTGCGGCCGTTCGAGCACGGCGCCGCCGTGGTGGTGTATTCCACCACGAAGTATATCGGCGGCCATGGCACCTCGATCGGCGGGCTGATCGTCGATGGCGGCAATTTCGACTGGGCGGCGCATCCCGAGCGGCAGCCGGCGCTGAACACGCCGGACCCCAGCTATCACGGCGCAGTCTGGGTCGAGGCGACGAAGCCGCTCGGCCCGGTGGCCTACATCGTCAAGGCGCGGACGACGTTGCTGCGCGACCTCGGCTCGGCGCTGTCACCGTTCAACGCCTTCCAGATCCTGCAGGGGCTGGAGACGCTGCCGCTCAGGATCGAGCGGCATTCCCAGAACGCCAGTGCCGTCGCCGCCTTCCTGGCGCGGCAGCCGGAGGTGACGCGGGTGATCCACCCGTCGCTGCAGACCGGGGTGGCGCGCGACCGGGCCGAGCGCTACCTCAAGGGCGGCTTCGGCGGCCTGGTCGGGTTCGAGCTGGCCGGTGGGGCCGAGGCGGGGCGCCGCTTCATCGACGGGCTGCAGCTGTTGTACCACGTCGCCAACATCGGCGACGCCCGCAGCCTGGCGATCCACCCGGCCTCGACCACCCATTCGCAGCTGACCGCCGAGGAGCAGCAGGCGACCGGCGTCTCCGCCGGCTATGTCCGGCTCTCGGTCGGGATCGAGCATATCGACGACATCCTGGTCGACCTCGAGCGCGGCCTCGGCGCGGCCAGGGTGGCGAAGGCGGCGTAGGCTGGCGGCGCTTCGGAGGTGACTCACGCCCCCGGGATCATGATGTGCGGCGGCAGGGGCTCCAGCCCCGGGGCGCCGAGATAGCTGACCACCGGCTTCTTCGCCTCGGCCTTGCGGTATTCGCCGTAGATTGCGCCGGCCCGGCACTGCCGGTCCAGCGCCGGGGTCCGGCCGTCGCGGTTGATCCAGACCTTGGTGCCGACCCGGGTGAACCGGATCAGGGCGGACGGATTCAGCGGGTCGGCCAGGTACAGCCGGTCGCGGCCGCCGATCGCGCCGTCCCGCAGGTCGGGCAGCGGGAAGCGGTCGTCGAGGTCGAGGCGGACGCCGGTGAGGGCGACCGCGCATTCATGGCCGTTGTGGTCGAGATGGAAGAAGACGTTGACCTCGCCGACATACTGGGCCGGCAGCACATACATGGTCCAATGCGGGCCGTCGTAGCGGCCGCCCCATCCGGCCGGGTCGATCGCCGCGGTCAGGGTGCGCAGCATGCCGAACTGCCGTGTCTGGATGCAGGCGATGTCGGCGCCGCACTGCTCGACCCAGCGGCGCACGGCCAGGCGCATGGCGTCGGTCTTTCCGGGGCCGACCTGCGCCGGCCCGGTCGCCGCGATCTTCCAGCCCTGGATGCCGTCGATCTGGCGGTCCAGCCACAGCGCGGTCGGCGACCCGCAGATGGCGCGCTGCGCCGGGCCCAGCCGGCCCGAGCCGCAGCCGGGCCCGGCGCCGACCTCGGCGATGGCGTCGGGCGATGACGGCTCGGGCAGGGCTGCAACCCGCGGTGGTGCGGTGGGGGGCAGCCCGGGGATGAGGATGCCGGGATAGGGCACATCGGTCACCGGCCCTTCACCGACCAGCGGCGCGTCACCGGTGGTAACGTTGCCACAGGCGGCCAGGAACAGGCACGCGGCGAGGCAGAATCTGAAGGCCATGGTGTCCGTCCCGGTGCGGCGTTGAGGACAAACCCGCGATGCCTCGGGGATCAGGCCGCGCCGAAGTCGAAATGCCGGTCGGGCGCGTCCTGATGTCTCGAAATACATCGTTCGTGAAATAATGATCTGCAAACTGGAAGCTTAAGATAATGTTAATTTCTGAAGATGCCCAGAGGGAACTGCAACCAGAAATCAGATAAAATTTTACAGTTGTTGCGTCGATCCAAGGGGTCCGCAGTCCAGGCGCAGGCCGGGCCCGCCCATCGGCGAGCCCAACCTGCGGCCGGTGCTACAGCAGCCCGTTCCGCTTCAGGATCTCGGGTGCGTTCTCCTTGGTGATGGTCTCGGTCGGCAGGACGATGGTCTTCTCGACCTTTTCGCCCTTCAGCAGCTTCACCGCCTGGCGCAGGCCTTCGGCGCCCGGGGTCGGGTACAGGAAGGTCGCCGCCAGCTCGCCCTTGTTGACCCAGACCACGCCCTCGTTGGGCAGCCCGTCGACGCCGACGAACTTGATCTCCTTCTCGCGCCCAGCATCCTTGGCGGCGAGATAGGCGCCATAGGCCATCGGGTCGTTGTGGCCGTAGACCAGATCGATCTTCTCGAAGTTGCGCAGCGCCGTGGTCATGATGTCGTAGGCCAGGTTCTGCTTCCAATCGGCCGACTGCTTGTCCAGCAGGTATTTCAGCCCGGGCTCCTTGTCCGCCACGGCGTGGAAGCCGTCGGACCGGTCATGCGAGGCCTGGGTGCCGAGGCCGCCCCAGATCTCCACCACATTGCCCGCGGCCTTGCCCGGGCCGCCCAGGGTCTTGACCACGAAGTCGCCCACCGCCTTGCCGATCACCACATTGTCGCCGCCGATGAACTGGGTGTAGCCCTGGGTGTCGACGTTGCGGTCCAGCACGAAGACCGGGATCTTGGCGGCGATCGCCTTCTCCACCACCCCGGTCAGCCCGGCCGATTCCTTGGGCGAGATCAGCAGGGCGTTGACCTCCTGCCGGATGAAGTTCTCGACATCGGCGACCTGCTTCTCGGTCTTGTCCTCGGCGTCGGCGATCAGCAGCTCGACATCGGGCTGCTTCTCGGCCTCGGCCTTGATGTCCTTGTTGAACTGCACCCGCCATGGCTCCAGCGTCGTCGCCTGGGAGAAGCCGATGCGCCATTTCTTGTCGGCGGCGCGGGCCGCGGTCCAGCCCGCGGGCAGGTACAGGGTGACGCCGGCGCCCAGCGCCAGCGCGGTGGTCTTCAGAAGATCGCGACGGTTCATGGTTGCGTTCCTTCCCGATGGATCAGCGACGATCCTTGTTGGCCCGGCGCCTCGGATCGGGCGGCGGGGTCCCGCCGGGCTGCGCGCGCCGTGCGGAACGGCGCCAGCAGATCGGCCAGGTTGCGCTCCTGCAGCAGCACGGTGACGATGATGATCGCCCCCTTGAACACGAGCTGCAGGTTTGAGTTGATGTTGTGGAGCTGCAGGATGTTCGACAGCAGCCCGAAGATCAGGACCCCGACCAGGGTGCCGGCCAGCGCGCCGCGCCCGCCCATCAGGCTGGTGCCGCCGATCACCACCGCGGCGATGGCGTCCAGCTCCAGCCCCGCCCCGGCGTCCGGCTTGCCCTGGCGGTACTGGGCGACATAGAGGATGCCGGCCAGGGTCGACAGCATGCCGGAGAAGGCGTAGGCGGCGATCTTGACCCGGTCGACCGGAATGCCGGACAGCCGTGCCGCCTCCTCATTGCCGCCGATGGCGTAGACGTAGCGGCCGAACACGGTCAGGCGCAGCAGCACCGCGAACACGGCGACGGCGGCCAGGAAGAACAGGCCCGGCACCGGCAGCACGCCCCACAGCATGCTGCGCAGCAGCTCGATGTCCTCGGTGGCGTTGGTGCCGGCATAGACCGGCAGCACCGCGCTGTCCTGCCCCGCGGTCAGCCGCGACAGGCCCAGCATGCCGACCATCATCGCCAGGGTGACGATGAAGGGCTGCAGCCGGCCGGCGACGATGATGGCGCCGCTGACCGCGCCGACCATCAGCCCGGCACAGGGCACCGCCACCAGCAAAGCGGGGACGCCGAATTTGGTGTCGACCTGCGGCACCAGCCAGGCTGCCACCAGCGCCGCCAGCGCCAGGCCGGCGGCGCCCGGCACCCAGCCGTCGCGCAGCGGGTCGGCCGCCGCGCGGTGGCGGGCGCCGACCGGCCCGGCCGTGCGGCGCAATCCCCGTCCGACGAACCGGACCAGCAGGAAGGCGGCGACGAAGGCGACGGCGATCGCGGCCGGCACTCCGACCCCGGCGGCGCTGGTCCAGCCGGCCTGGGTCAGCAGCGTCGCGGTCAGCACCGTGCCGAAGGCCATCACCGACCCGACCGACAGGTCGATGCCGGCGATCAGGATCACCACGGTCATGCCGACCGCGGCGAGGCCGGTGATCGAGACCTGGCGCAGCACGTCGGTCAGGTTGCCGTAGGACAGGAAGATGTTCTTGCCGCTGCCGGTGACCGGCGAGAAGGCGACGCCGATCAGCAGGATGACCAGCAGGCCCCAGTACAGCTTGGTGCGGGACAGCAGGCGCAGCAGGGTCATGACGCAATCTCGGCGGATCGGGTGGGGGTGCGGGCGGTGGCGAGGTGCATGATCGCCTCCTGGCTGGCCTCGGCGCGGGACAGCAGGCCGGTCTGCCGACCCTCGCACATCACCAGGATGCGGTCGGCCAGAAGCAGCAGCTCGGGCAGTTCGGAGGAGACCAGCAGGATGGCGATGCCCTGGCCGGCCAGGGCGAAGACCAGGTCGTAGATCTCCTTCTTGGCGCCGACATCGATGCCGCGGGTCGGCTCGTCCAGCAGCAGCACGCGGGGCGCGGTGGCCAGCCACTTGCCGATCACCACCTTCTGCTGGTTGCCGCCGGACAGGCGGCCGGCCGGCTGCTGCGGCCCGGTGCAGCGCACCCCCAACCGGCCGATGGTGTCGCGCGCCAGCGCCGCCTCGCGCCCGAACAGCCGGATGCCCAGCCGGGACAGCAGCGGCAGCGAAGGCAGGGCCAGGTTGTCGCGGATCGAGGCGCCGAGCAGCAGCCCGGTGACCTTGCGGTCCTCGGTCACCAGCGCCAGCCCGTGCCGCTTGGCGGCGATCGGGCCGTCGATCGCGACCTCGGCGCCGTCGATGCGGACGGTGCCGCCGCGGCGGCCGCGGGCGGAGCCGAAGATGGTCTCCAGGATCTCGGTGCGGCCGGCGCCCAGCAGCCCGCCGATGCCCAGGATCTCGCCGGGATGCAGGTCGAAGCCGACGCCGTCCAGCACCCGGCGCCAGCCGCCGCGCCGTCCCGGCACCTCCAGCGACAGGTCGCGGACGCTCAGCACCGGCGCCCCGGCGGCGTCCCGTCCCGCCGGATGCGCCGCCGCGGCCAGCTCGCGCCCGACCATATGGGCGATGATGCGCTCACGGGTCAGCGCGGCGATCGGCGCGGTGGCGACGGGACGGCCGTCGCGCAGGATGGTGACGCGGTCGGCCAGGTCCATCACCTCGTCCATCCGGTGCGAGATGTAGACCACCGCGACGCCGTCGCGGGCCAGCTGGCGCACCACCGCGAACAGGGTGGTGCACTCCGCCGGCGACAGGGCCGAGGTCGGCTCGTCCATGATCAGGATGCGGGTGTCCAGCGACAGCGCCTTGGCGATCTCGACCAGCTGCTGCTCGCCGACCCGCAGGCTGGCCACCCGGGCGTCCGGGTCGATGGCGATGCCCAGGCGGCGGATCAGCCGGGCGGCCGCCGCGCGCAGGGCCGGCCCGTCGACGAAGATGCCGCCGCGCAGGGGCTCGCGGCCCAGGAAGATGTTCTCGGCCACGGTCATGCCCGGCACCAGGTTCAGCTCCTGGTGGATGATGCCGATGCCGGCCTCCTCGGCGTCGCGCACCCCGGCGAAGCGGCGTGGCACGCCGTCGACCGCGACCGTGCCGTCATAGTCGGTGTGGATCCCGGCCAGGATCTTCATCAGGGTCGACTTGCCGGCGCCGTTCTCGCCCATCAGCGCGTGGATCTCGCCGGGGAACACCGCCAGGTCGACGCCGTGCAGCACCGTGACCCCGGCGAAGGCCTTGCCGATGCCGACGGCCTCCAGCGCCGGGATGCCCGGTGCCGGTCTCTCTGTGCCCACACTCTCTGTGGCAGTGGTCGACACGTCTCCTCCCCCATCGGTCTCGGCGGCTTCGTTGCGTCCGCCCGGTTGGCTGCTACGGCGGTCCGGCCTCCTCCGTCGCCCGCCTCCGTGCCGGGCTGAAAGCTTTCATCGCTGGTGGCGCAGCCGTGGTTTCGCGCGCGATCAGCGGCGCCGGCAGGCGGATGTGCTCCGCCGCCCGGTCCGGCGCCTCGAACCCCGCGGTCAGGATGCGCCAGGCATGCCCGGCCAGCGCCTCGGTCGGCTGGCGGATGGCGCTGACGAAGGGCCGCAGCACGGTCAGCCAGGCGAAATCGTCGAAGGCCAGCAGCGACAGGTCCTGCGGGATCGCCAGCCCGGCATCCTGCACCGCGCGCAGCACGCCCAGCGTGGCGACGTTGCTGCCGGTGAAGATCGCGGTCGGCCGATCCGGCCCGGCCAGCACCGGCAGCACCCCGGCCCGGGTCTCCTCCTCGGTCATGCCCGGCAGCAGCACCCGGGCGCGGTCCTGCAGCCCGGCATCGCGCATCGCCGCCAGGAAGCCGTCGACCCGCGCCGCGCTGTTCCACAGCCGGGTGGAATTGATGACGAAGGCCAGGTCGCGGTGGCCGAGGCCGAGCAGGTAGTCCGTTCCGGCCCGGGTCGCCGCGGCGTTGTCGGACGCGACCGACGGGAAATGGTCTTTCGCCGCGACGCGGTCCAGCACCACCACCGGGATGCGGTGATGCCGCATCTCGCGCTCGGTCGCCGACCAGTCGCGGGTCGGGATGATGATCAGCCCGTCGACCCGGCGCGACAGCAGCGCCCGCACCCGCTCATGCTCGCGCTCCGGGTCCTCGCGCGAGGTGACGATGATGACCTCGTAGGCCTGCGACAGCGCCAGGTTCTCGAGGTGTTCGACCAGCTCGTTGAACACGATGTTGAGCACGTCGGGCACCACCAGCCCGATGGTGCGGGTGCGCTGGCGGCGCAGCCCGGCGGCCAGGCTGTTGGGGCGATAGCCCAGCGCCTCGGCCGCATCCAGCACGCGCTGCCGGCTTTCGGCGGCGACGCTGGTCTTGTCGTTGAACACGTTGGAGGCCGTGCCGAGCGAGACGCCGGCCCGCGACGCGACCTCCCGGATCGTCGTCTTCCGCTGCGACATCCCGCAACTATGAAACGTTTCATGCGGGAGTCAACCGTCCCGAATGGGGCAGGGCGGGCTACTTCTCCGCCGTGGAGCAGGCGGCCAACCCGGCCGCGCCAGCCTCGGCGTTGCGGGGGCCGAAGACCATGAAGCTGGCCACGGCCAGGACCCAGACGCCGATGCCGCCATACAGCATCACCAGGCCGAAGCCGTGGACCAGGGCCGCATGCAGCACGGTGCCGGACGGATCCAGGGCGGACAGCGCGGGGAAGTCCTGCGGCAGCGCCCCCAGATTGCCGGCGGCGGTGCGTTCCGCCAGGGTCCGCAGCTGCGCCGCGTCGAAGGCGCCGGGCAGGGCGCTTCTCAGCGAGGACAGCACCCCTTCCAGCAGGATGAAGCCCATCAGCGCGATGTTGATGGCCAGGGTGATCAGCCGGGCGCTCATGTCGATGCCCGAGGCCATGCCGGCGCGGGTGCTGGGCACCGAGCCGGTGGTGGTGTTGGTCACCGGCGTGTTGGTCAGGCCCAGGCCGGTGCCGGCCACCAGCGACCCCGGCAGCATGGTCAGCCAGCCGGCCTGGTCGGCGCCGCTGCCGATCCGCATCAGGATGAAGCCCAGCCCGATGGTGAACAGGCCGAAGGGGATGACCAGGCGCGGCTGGTAGCGCAGCGACAGCCGCTCCGCCAGCGGCGGGATCACCAGGGTGGGCAGGGTGTAGGCCAGCAGCGACAGCCCGGCGGTGACGACGTCGTAGCCCAGCGCGCTCTGGAAATAGATCGGCAGGTAGATCATGAACGGCCAGAAGCTGAAATTCATGCCCACCGACCCGATCAGTGCGCCCGAGAAGTTGCGGATGCCGAAGACCGAGAAGTCGAACATCGGATAGGGGTTCAGCCGCTCCGCGACGATGAAGGCGATGAAGCTGGCCGCGGCGGCGGCGATGATGCCGAGGGCGGCGGCGCTGCCGAAGCCGAGATCCGACCCCTGGGTGATGAAGTAGGTCAGGCCGAACACCGCCAGCGACAGGGTGACGATGCCCGGCAGGTCCAGCCGCTTGGCCTGCGGGTCTCGGGATTCCTCGACGCTGCCGAACACCAGGGCCACGGTCAGGGCGGTCAGCACGACATGGACCAGGAACACCCATTGCCAGTTCGACACGGCGACGATCATGCCGCCGATGATGGGGCCGAAGCCCAGGCCGGTGCCGAACACGATCCCCCAGGTGGCGAAGGCCCTGCCGCGTTCGCGGCCCGCCTGGAACTGGTGCGATAGGATGGCGATCTGGCAGATCAGCATCGCCCCACCGCCCATGCCCTGCAGGAAGCGGCTGACGATCAGGACCGGCGTGCTCTCCGCCACGCCGCAGATCAGCGAGGTGATGCCGAACACCGCCAGGCTGACCAGGAAGATGCGCTTGCGGCCATAGCGGTCGGCCAGCGTGCCGGCGGCCATCAGCACCGTGGTGCAGGCGATGGTGTAGGCGTTCATGATCCACTGCATGTCCTTGAAATCGGCATGCAGCACATGTTCGAGGGTCGGCAGGATCACCGGCACGCTGGAGATTTCAAGGCCGAACATCAGCGCCGCCAGGCAGATGGCGGCCAGCGCGACGGTGTTTCTGCCGGAGCGGGAAATGGTCATCGGTCGCTCTTTCCAGGGTGAGCCGCGGGGAAGGCCTGCCCTCCAACGTCGTGCTCTCCCGGCCGGGATTGAACCCGGGCGATCCTTGTTTCAGAGATATCGATCCGGCATCGCTGCCCGGCCGGCGAAGGGGTGGCGTCCCGCGGCGATCCCGGCTACGCAGGTCCGACGATCCGGAGGATCAGATGGCGGCGAGCGTGCGGGCGATCTCAGGCGTCGGGGGCAAGGGCCCCGCCTGCTTCCTGGTGGAGGCGGACGGGCTGCGCCTGCTGCTCGATTGCGGCGCCGGGCCGGACGAGGGCATGCGGCCCGACCTGTCCGGGCTCGGCCGCATCGACGCCATCCTGCTCAGCCACGCCCATCCCGATCATGTCGACGCCCTGCCCGAGGCGGTGGAGCGGTTCGGCCCGCTGCCGGTCCATGCCACCCCGCCGGTGCTGGAAGCGCTGCCGCGGGACCTGGCGGTCGACCGCCGGCCGCTCGCCCTCGGCCGCAACACCCTGCCGGGCGGCCTCGTCGTCACCTGCGGCCGGTCCGGCCATGCCCCGGGCGGGGTGTGGCTGCATCTCGCGATCGGCGCCGGGCTGTTCTATGCCGGCGACATGGGCTTCGATTCCGTGGTCTTCGCGGTCGACCGCAGCCCGCCCTCCGCCCGCCTCGCCATCCTCGACGCCTCCTATGGCGACGACGACACACGGCATGAGGACCGGCTGGCCGCCTTCGCCCCGGTCTTCGCCGCCAAGCGGTCGCTGCTGCTGGCCCCGGCCGGCGGGCGCGGGCCGGAGATCGCGCTGGCCGCGGCGATGGCGCATGAGCAGCGGCCGGCGGTGTGCGACGCCAACCGCGACATGATCGACCGGCTGATCGCCGACCCGGCCTGGCTGCGCCCCGGCGCCGCCTCGATGCTGGAATCCCTGCGCCGCCGGATCGACCCGATCGAGAGCTTCGAGCCGCCGCCGCAGCGGCCGATCATCGCCGCCAAGCCGAACGCCACCGGGGGCGCCGCGAAGCCGTTGCTGGAGGGCTGGGGCGCCGCCGACGGCCCGGTGGTCGCCACCGGCTACATCGCCGCCGGCACCCCGGCGCGGCGGGCGGTGGAGGAGGGACGGGCGATCGCGCTGCGCTGGCCGGTGCATCCGCGCCTGTCGCAGAACGCCGAGCTGTCGCGGGCAGTCGGCGCGGAGATCGTGATCCCGGCCTTCGGCGACGCCCGCCACCGCGACGTCTGGGCCAAGGCCTTCGCCCCGGCCCGCATCGCCCCCGCCGATCTCGCGAATCCCGACACGGTGGAAATCTGACCGATGCCGCCCTTCCTGTTCCTCCGCCACGGCCAGAGCGCCGCCAACCATGAGCGGGTGATCGCCGGCGCCCTGGACAGCCCGCTGACCGATCTCGGCGAGGCCCAGGCGCGCGACGCCGCCGCCCTGCTGGCCGGCGCCGGCATCCGCCGCATCGTCGCCAGCCCGCTGCGGCGGGCGCTGCGGACCGCCGAGATCGTGGCCCAGGCGCTGGGCCTGCCGGTCACCACTGATGCCGGCCTGGTCGAGCGCCGCTGGGGCGCCTGGGAGGGCCGGCTGGTGGCCGACCGCCCGGACTATTTCATGGTCCCCGAGGGCGGCGAAAGCTGGGAGGGGTTCCGCGACCGGGCCTGGGTGGCGCTGGAGCCGCTGCTGGCGGCAGGGCCGTCGCCATTGCTGGTGGTGGCGCATGCCGGCATCATGCGGGTGCTGCGCGACCGGCTGGGCCTGGCGTTCGAGGCCAAGGGCGTCGGCAACGGGCTGCCGGTGCGTTTCGTCCCGCCGGACGGCCCGGGCGGGCCCTGGACGGCCGATCCGGTCACGAAACTGCAACCGGAACCTGCTAGCACCCAATCCATTGTCTAAAATACTTGGGATCGACGCACATGCTCCGCCGCCTTCTCCTCGCCGCTGCCGCGTCCGCCGCCCTGACCGTCACCCTCTCGACCGCGGCGTTGGCCGCGCCGGGGTCGCTGATGATCTACACCTCGACCCCGAACGAGGCGATGACGGCGCTGGTCGCCGAATTCAACAAGGCGCATCCGGAGGTGAAGGTCGAATTCTTCCGCTCCGGCACCACCGAGGTGCTGAACAAGCTGCAGGCCGAATTCGCCGCCGGCGCGCCGCAGCCGGACGTGGTGTTCATCGCCGATGCGGTGGCGATGCAGCAGTTGAAGGATGACAACCGGCTGCTGGCCTACACCGACGCGCCGCTGGCCGGCTTCCCCGACGGCTTCCCCGACGGCTTCGCCGATCCCGACAAGATGTTCTTCGGCACCAAGCTGATCCCGACCGGGATCGCCTGGAACACCAAGTCGGGTGTGCCGGCGCCAACCTCCTGGAAGGACCTGCTGGGCGCGTCCGCCAAGGACCAGGTGATCATGGCCAGCCCGCTCTATTCCGGCGCCGCGGTGATCCATGTCGGCACCGTGGCGGCGCAGTCCGGCCTGGGCTGGGACTATCTCGACAAGCTGGCGGCCAACGGTGCCGTGGCCGGCCAGGGCAACGGCACGGTGATGGACGCGGTCGCCACCGGCCAGAAGTCGTATGGCATCATCGTCGACTTCATGGCGCTGAACGCCAAGGCCAAGGGCTCGCCCGTCGATTTCGTCTACCCGGCCGACGGCGTGTCGGTGGTGACCGAGCCGGTGGCGATCCTGAAGACGGCGGACGACGTGGCCGACGCCAAGACCTTCGTCAACTGGCTGCTGTCGGATGACGGCCAGGCCTACATGGCCAAGCAGGGCTACATCCCCGGCAAACCGGGCGTCGCCCTGCCGCCGGGCCGTCCGGCGGCGTCGGCGCTGAAGCTGATGCCGGTCTCGAACGAGGTGCTGTCCAAAGGCGTGGACGAGAACAAGCGCAAGTTCTCCGACGCCTTCGGGGGGTGAGGGCGGCCTGACTGGCTCTTTCAGTTGTCATGCCACGGTTTGACCGTGGCATCCAGGGGCGGCCAGAGCGGCTCTTGGTGGCCCCTGGATTGCCCGGTCAAGCCGGGCAATGACAGCAAAGAGGCGTAGGCGTCGTCGCCCTGACGGGTTAAACGCGGAGGTTCCGAGATCGTCGATCGTAGTTCCAGCGCGCCCGTGACCGATTCCCTGGCAGCCACCTCCATAGAGTTCCGCCCCCGCCGCTGGGGCGACCCCGCCCTGGCGGCCGCGGCCGGGGCCTATGTCCTGCTGTTCTGCGCCCTGCCGCTGTTGCGCCTGTTTGCCGAGGGGCTGGCGCAGCCGGAGGCGGCGCTGACCATGCTCGGCGGCCGGGCGACGCTGCGGGCGCTGCAGAACACGCTGGTCGCCAGCCTCGGTTCCACCATCGTCTCGGTGCTGGTCGGCGGCGGCTTGGCGCTGGCGATCGGGCTGACCGATGTGCGCCGCCGCGGGCCGATGGCGCTGTTGTGCCTGCTGCCGATGCTGATCCCGCCGCAGATCGCGGCCCTGGCCTGGATCCGGCTGCTCGACGCCGGCACGCCGGCCCGCGCAATGCTCGACGCCGTCACCGGCCCGTGGCCGAACCATCCGCTCTATTCCGGCGGCGGCGTGATCTGGATCATGGGGCTGGAGCATGCGGCGCTGGTCTTCCTCGCCGTCACCGCCGCCATTCGAAGCCTGCCCTGCGACCTGGTCGAGGCCGCGCGCGCCGCCGGCGCCCGGGGACCCCGCATCCTGACCGGCATCCTGCTGCCGCTGCTGCGCCCGGCCTTCCTGGCCGGCGCCGCCCTGGCCTTCGTCTCGGCGATCGGCAATTTCGGCGTGCCCGCTTTGCTCGGCATCCCCGGCCGCTACAGCGTGCTGACCACCCTGATCTACCAGCGGCTCAGCGGCTTCGGCCCCTCGGTGCTGGGCGAGGTCGCGGCGCTGGCGCTGGTGCTGGCGATCCTGGCGGCGATCGGCCTCGGGCTGCAGCGCTGGGCGGCGCGGCGGGCACCGGTGCTGGTGCGCACCGGCCCGACCGGTCCGGTGCTGCCGCTCGGCCGCGCCTGGCCCTGGGTCGAGGCGGCGCTGTGGCTGATCCTCGCCGTGCTGGCGGTGGCGCCGCTGCTGGCCCTGCTGGCCTCGGCCCTGGTGCCGGCGCTGGGGGTGGATCTGACCTTCGCCACGGCCACCCTGGACCAGTTCGCCTATATCCTGTTCCAGCACGACGCGACCCAGCGCGCCTTCCTGAACAGCGCCATCCTGGCCGGGTCGGCGGCGCTGGCCACGGCGGCGGCCGGGCTGGTGCTGGCCTATTACGCCGAGGCGCGGCGCTGGCGGGCGATGCGCTGGCTCGACGCCGTCGCCGACCTGCCCTATGCGCTGCCCGGCGTCTTGACCGCGATCGCGGTGATCATGCTGCTGCTGCGGCCGCTGCCGTTGATCGGGGTCAGCCTGTACGGCACGCTGGGGATCATCCTGGTCGCCTATCTCGGGCGGTTCCTGGCCCTGGCGCTGCGCCCGATCGCGGCGGCGATCGCCCAGGCCGACCCGGCGCCGGAGGAAGCGGCGCGGATCGCCGGCGCCGGCGGGCCGCGCCGCCTGGCCGGCATCATGCTGCCGATGGTGGCGCCCGCGGTCGCCACCGCCGCCATCCTGGTGTTCCTGACCGCCTTCAACGAGCTGACGGTGTCGGCCCTGCTGTGGTCGCGCGGCAGCGAGACGGTCGGCGTCATCGTGTTCTCGCTGCAGGCCGAGGGGGCGTCGACCGCCGCCTCCGCCGTCGCGGTGCTGACCGTGATCGTCACGCTCGGCCTCGCCGGCCTCGCCAGCCTGTTCGCCCGCCGCCTGCCCAGGGGATCGCTGCCATGGCTGCCGTAGACATCACCGGAATCGGCAAGCGCTTCGGCGCGCGGATGGCGGTCGACGGCGTCGACCTCGCCGTGGCCGAAGGCGAGTTCCTGGCGCTGCTCGGCCCGTCCGGCTGCGGCAAGACCACCCTGCTGCGCCTGCTGGCCGGCTTCGACGCGCCGGACCGCGGCGTGATCCGCATCGGCGGCCGGACGGTGGCCGGGGCTGGGCCGGCGGTGCCGGCGGAGGAGCGCGGCATCGGCATGGTGTTCCAGTCCTACGCGCTGTGGCCGCACATGAATGTGCGGGAGAATGTCGACTATGCCCTGCGCATCCGCCGCCTGGCCGCGGCGGACCGCACCCACCGCACCGACCAGGCGCTGGCAGCGGTCGGCCTGTCCGACCGGGCCGAGGCGCGGCCCGACACCCTGTCTGGCGGCCAGCGCCAGCGCGTCGCTTTGGCCCGCTGCCTGGCGATGGCGCCGTCGCTGGTGCTGATGGACGAGCCGCTGGCCAATCTCGACGTGCATCTGCGCGATGCGCTGCAGGCGGAGTTCCGCCGGCTGCACCGCCAGCTCGGCGCCACCGTGGTCTACGTCACCCACGACCAGTCCGAGGCGATGGCGCTGGCCGACCGCATCGCGGTGATGGACCACGGCAGGCTGCAGCAGGTGGCGGCGCCGCGCCGCCTCTACGCCGAGCCGGCGACGGCCATGGTGGCGGATTTCGTCGGCCGCGGCATGGTGGTGCCGGTCGAATGGCGCGGCGGCGCCGGGACCGGCCTGTGCGCCGCCGAGTTGTGGGGCCATGCGGTGCGGCTGCGCAGCGGCCCGGGGGGGCGCACGCCGGCGCAAACCGCCTGCCTGCGGGCCGAGGGCCTGGCGCTCGATCCGGCGGCGGGCATCCCGGCCCGGCTCGACCGCGCGGTGTTCGAAGGCGCTGTCACCATCCTGCATTGCCGGCCGGATGCCGACCCCGACCGGGTGCTGCGCGTCGCCCATCGCGGCCCGCCGCCGGAGGAGGGGGCGCGGCTGCATCTCCGGGTCGAGGATGGCTGGCTGATGCCGGCGGTGTCAGGCGCCGGGGCGATGGCGGCGGAGTAGACCTCCGCCGCCAAGGTGAAAGTCGCCGAAGGCCGGTTACGGCGTGATCTCGCGCTCCAGCCGGGAGTCCCAGGGACACCAGTGGCAGCCCGGCAGGAAGGCGCCGCAGGCCTCGTCGATATGGTCTTCGACATAGACCATGTTCGCGTCGCAGACCTCGATCGCCTGAGAGAAGAAATCGATCGTGCTGGGATCGAGGTAGAAGCTGAATTTCGGATTGTACGGCGCCGTCCGTTTGACGATCCGCCCGTGAACGTGAATTTGTTCCGTTTCCTTGCCCGACAGGATATCACGGGCTTTCTGTATTTTTGTTTGGTCATCGAGCTGGATGATGAATTCATGTCCGGGGCTTGATGCTTGCACAAACACGAAGTAAGCAGGCATTTTTATCCTCCATTGTTATTTGATTTAAAAGGTAAATTTGACGATGAATCACACTCATAATGAAAGTAATTGTGTAATGATCGCGAGTCAATTGATGATTCTTGAATATAGAATGCAATTTTATGTAATATTTAATGATATTACCGAATGGCGGCATCGCGATCCACGAGCTCTTGGTGCGCAGATAGCGGCTTCGGCCGTTTCTTTCCGCTCCGACCGTCATTCCCGCGAAAGCGGGCTGGCGACGCGATCACCTGCTTGCCTTGCATCCGCAACCCGATTCCGGTTGAGCCCGGCGGTCCGATCGCCCACCCTGGCGGCCTCGACACACCGCTGCCCGGACAGGAGCCGATGCCGGACCCCGTGAAGACCTGGCTGGTGCACAAGCCGATCTCGGCGATCCGCTCCTTCCTCGAGATCGAGGCGGCGGGCGGCATCGTGCTGATGGTGGTCGCGGCCCTGGCCGTGGCCGCCGCCAACTCGCCGCTGGCCGGCGCCTACCAGCAGCTGCTGGACCTGCCGATCGGCCTGCACTTCGGCAGCCTCGGCCTCGAGAAGACCCTGCTGCACTGGGTCAATGACGGGCTGATGGCGGTGTTCTTCCTGCTGGTCGGGCTGGAGATCAAGCGCGAGATCGTGCAGGGCGAGCTGTCGTCGCGCGAGACGCTGATGCTGCCCGGCATCGCCGCGCTGGGCGGCGTCATCCTGCCGGCCATCATCTACGCCATCATCAACATCGGCGACCCCACGGCGCTGCGCGGCTGGGCGATCCCGGCCGCCACCGACATCGCCTTCGCGCTGGGCGTGCTGTCGCTGCTCGGCAGCCGGGTGCCGGTGTCGCTCAAGGTCTTCCTCACCGCGCTCGCGATCATCGACGACGTCGCCGCGGTGGTGATCATCGCCCTGTTCTACACCGGCGAGATCTCGCTGCCCTACCTGGCCTGGGCGGCCGGCGGCGTGGCCGTGCTGTGCGTCTTCAACTGGCTGCGGGTGCAGGCGGTGTGGGCCTATCTCGTGGTCGGCGCCGTGGTCTGGCTGTTCGTGCTGAAATCCGGCCTGCACGCCACCCTGGCCGGGGTGGTGCTGGCCTTCCTGGTGCCGCTCGACCGCACCGCGGAGGATGAGGACGAGCCACCGCTGCTGCGGCTGGAGCACAGCCTGCACGACGTCGTCGCCTTCCTGGTGGTGCCGATCTTCGGCTTCGCCAATGCCGGCGTCTCCTTCGCCGGGGCCACCCTGGGCAGCCTGCTGGAGCCGGTGCCGCTGGGCATCGCCGCCGGGCTGGTGGTGGGCAAGTCGCTCGGCGTCGGCGTCACCGCCTGGGCGGCGATCCGGCTGGGCTTCGCCGCGGTGCCGGCGGGGGCGACCACCGCCCATCTCGCCGGCGTCTCGGTGCTGGCCGGCATCGGTTTCACCATGAGTCTGTTCATCGGCGCCCTGGCCTTCGACGACCCGGGGCTGCAGACCGCGACCAAGCTGGGCGTGCTGGCGGGGTCGCTGATCGCGGCGGCGCTGGGCAGCGCCCTGCTGCTCGCGGTCAGCCCGCCGCGGCCGGTTTCGACCCGGGCGTGACCGCGGCGCTGGCCGGCGGGGCGTAGACCCGGATCACCTTCGGCAGCACCCGGAACCGCGCCGGGGTCTGGGTGGTGACCTCGCCGTCGGTGTTGACGTCGCGCGGCCGGCGGGTGCGGACCAGCACCTCGCGGCAGCGGAAGGCCTGGACCTCGTCCCATTTGCCGTGCCGTCCGGCGCGGAACGAGGGGTACATCGCCGCCAGCCACATCCAGTGGTCGACCTCGATCGAATAGACGTCGAGCATGCCGTCATCGGGCGCGGCATCCTCGGAAATGGTCATGCCGCCGCCGTAGTAGCGGCCATTGCCGACCGCGATCTGGATGGTCTTGCCGCGGATGACGCGGCCGTCGACCTCGATCTCGGCGGTGAACCGCTCCAGCCGCCGCGCCAGCCGCAGCGCCGCCAGGGCATAGCCGAAGCGGCCCCAGCGCTTCTTGGTGCCGCCGTCCAGCGACTTGGCCAGGTCCACGCTCATGCCCAGGCTGGCGACGTTGAAGAACGGGCGGCCATTGACCTCGCCCAGGTCGATGCTGCGCAGCCAGCCATCGACGATGACCTGCGCCGCCGCCACCGGGTCGGCCGGCAGGTTCAGGGTCCGGGCCAGGTCGTTGGCGGTTCCCAGCGGCAGCACGCCCAGCGGCAGCCCGGTCTCCATCAGCGCCGCCGCGGCGTGGTTCAGGGTGCCGTCGCCGCCACCGACGATGACGCAGTCGACCGCCGCGGCGTGGCGCCGGATCAGGGTGTCGACATCCTCGTGGATCGGCCGCACCGGCTCGATCCCGCCATCGGTCAGGGTCTTGATCACCGCGTCGAGGCCGGTCCCGGCCCGGCTGGCCTTGGGATTGACCAGGAACAGCGCGCGGCGTGCGATCATCGCATCGCGGCGATGGCCGCGTGCGCCAAGGGGGTGCCGGCCAGCTCGTCAATGATCGGACAGGATGGGTCACGGTCGCCGGGGCATTGATGGACCAGCTTGCCCAGGCTCTCGCGCAGGGCCTCCAGCTCGCGGATCTTGTCGTCGATCTCGACGATGCGGGTCGATGCCAGGTGCTTGACCTCGGACGAGCAGCGCGTGGGGTCCTCGTACAGCGTCAGCAGCGACCGGCACTGTTCGATGGTGAAGCCGAACTCACGCGACCGGCGCAGGAAGCGCAGCACCTCCAGCGCGTGGGCGCCGTAGTCGCGGTAGTTGTTGTCGCGCCGGTCCGGGTGGACCAGCCCGATCTCCTCGTAATAGCGGATGGTCTTGGCCGGCAGGCCCGAGCGCCGCGCCGCTTCGCCGATGTTCATGGCCCTCGTCTCCCTCGCCGGTGCAGTGGACCAAATCCGATGCCCGGTGCGCAAGCTCCGATACGGTCCAGGCCCATCACGCCCGCGGCCGCCAGCGCCGCAGCAGCAGCGCGTTGGCGACGACGCTGATGCTGCTCAGCGCCATCGCGGCGCCGGCCAGCGCCGGGTTCAGCAGGCCCAGCGCCGCCAGCGGCAGCCCGATCACGTTGTAGGCGAAGGCCCAGAACAGGTTCTGCCGCACCTTGTTCCAGGTCGCCCGGCTGATCGCCAGGGCGTCGGCCACCAGGCGCGGGTCCGGGCGCATCAGCGTGATCGCCGCCGCCGCCATCGCCACATCGGTGCCGCCGCCCATGGCGATGCCCAGATCGGCCTCGGCCAGGGCCGGGGCGTCGTTGATGCCGTCGCCGACCATCGCCACCCGGGCGCCGCCGCGGCGCAGCCGGGCGATGGTGGCGACCTTGTCCTCCGGCCGCACCGGCGCCTCGACCTCGGTGACGCCGATCCGGGCGGCGACGCTGTCGGCCACGGCGCGGGCGTCGCCGCTCAGCATCCGGGTAGCGATGCCCAGGGCGGTCAGCCGTGCCACCGCCTCGGCCGCGCCGGCACGCACCGGGTCGGCGACGGCGATGGCGCCGCGCACCTCGCCGGCGATCGCCACCAGCATGACGGTGCGGCCGGCGGCCTCGCGCTCGGCCAGCGCCTGCGCCAGGGCCTCGGGCAGGGCGGCGCCGCTCTCCTGCATCAGCGCGGCATTGCCGATGATGACGCTCCGGCCGCCGACGGTGCCGGACACGCCGCGGCCGGGCCGGGCGGTGATGCCGGTCGCGGCCGGGACGGTGACGCCCTGCCGCATGGCCTCGGCCTCCACGGCGCGGGCCAGCGGGTGCTCGCTGCCGGCCTGCACCGCGGCGGCCAGGGCCAGCACCGACGTCTCATCACCGCCGGGGGCGACGATGTCGGTCACCGCGGGCCGGCCCTCGGTCAGGGTGCCGGTCTTGTCGAACACCACGGTGTCGATGCGCGGCGCCCGCTCGATGGTCTCGATGTCGCGGATCAGGATGCCGGCGCGGGCGGCGGCGCCGGTGCCGGTGACGATGGCGGCCGGCGTCGCCAGGCCCATGGCGCAGGGGCAGGCGATCACCAGCACCGCCACCGCGGCGCCCAGCGCCTGGTCGATGCCGCCGCCCGCCAGCAGCCAGCCGGCGAAGGTGGCGACGGCGAGGACCAGCACGATCGGCACGAACACGGCGCTGACCCGGTCGACCAGCTTCTGGATCGGCGCCTTGCCCGACTGTGCCGCCTCGACCAGCCGGACGATGCGGGCGATGGTCGAATCCTCGCCCACCGCCGTCGCCGCCAGGGTCAGGGCGCCGGTGCCGTTCAGCGCGCCGGCGGCGACCGTGTCGCCGGGGCGCTTGGCCACCGGCAGGCTTTCGCCGGTCACCAGGGATTCGTCGGCCTCGCTCTCGCCGGCCTCGACCGTGGCGTCGACCGGGAAGCGCTCGCCGGGGCGGACCAGGATGCGGTCGCCGGGGCGCAGCTCATCGACCGGCCGCTCCACGGGGCCGTCCGCGGTCAGCACCCGCGCGGTCTCGGGGCGCAGCGCCATCAGCGCGCGCAGGGCGGCGCTGGCGCCGCGCTTGGCCCGCGCCTCCAGCCGCTTGCCCAGCAGCACCAGGGTGATCACCACCGCCGAGGCTTCGAAGTACAGCTGGCCCATCGCCATGTCGCCATGCAGCGCCACCTGCACCGCGCTGAAGCCCCAGGCGGCGCTGGTGCCCAGGGCGACCAGCACGTCCATGCCGGGGCTGCGGTGGCGCAGCGAGGCCCAGGCGCCGCGGTAGAAGCGGGCGCCGGCCCAGAACTGCACCGGGGTCGCCAGCGCCAGCTCGGTCCACGGCGTCAGGTGCCAGGCCAGGCCCAGCGCCATCGCCGTCATGTTCAGGACCAGGGGCAGGGTCAGCAGCACCGCCGCGGCCAGGGTCGCGGTCTCGATCCAGGGCCGGCCCTCGGCCTCCTCACCGGGGGCAGCCGCGGGGCGCACGTCGTAGCCGGCGTCGCGCACCGCCTCGGCCAGTGCTATGCGGTCCGGCCCGTCCGGGGCCAGGGCGATGTCGGCCCGCTCCAGCGCCAGGTTGACGCTGGCCTTCAGCACGCCGGGCGTGCGGGACAGGGCGCGTTCGACACGGCCGGCGCAGGCCGCGCAAGTCATGCCGGTGATGTCCAGTCGGACGGAGGCTGTGGTGCTCATGGAGGGGAGATGGGGATTCCAGCAACTGGAAGGTCAAGCCCCCATCAGGTCCCTGCCATGCGGCAGGGGCAGCCTCGGCTACGGCAGCTCTTCGCCATCCTCCAGCACCCGCTGGGTCAGGACGACGGACGGGATGGTCGGTGTCATCGCCCTGACCTTGTCGCGGGCCAGCCGCCAGCCGACCGCCAGCACGATGGCGATCACCGGCAGCGACGAGATGGTCAGCGTCCCTACGGGATAGTCGAAGGCCATCAGCACCAGCACGCCGAACAGGAAGGCCAGGGTGATCCAGGTGCTGGCCGGGGCGGCCGGCATGCGGAACGCCGCCCGCTCGGCCTCGCCCCGCGCCACTGCCCGGCGCAGCATCAGCTGGCACACCAGGATGAAGGCCCAGGTGCTGACGATGCCGAGCGAGGCGATGTTCAGCACGATCTCGAACACCTGCGACGGCACCAGGTAGTTCAGCACCACGCCGATGCAGTAGATCGCGACCGTCACCAGGATGCCGCCATAGGGCACCTTGTGGGCGTTCATCTTGCCGACGAATTCGGGGGCCGACCCGCCCATCGCCATCGACCGCAGCACCCGACCGGTGGAGTAGAGGCCGGAGTTCAGGCTGGACAGCGCGGCGGTCAGCACCACGATGTTCATGATGGTGCCGATGCCCGGCACGCCCAGCGCGGTGAAGAAGGTGACGAAGGGGCTCTCGCCGGCCTTGTAGGCGGTCCAGGGCAGCAGCAGCACCAAGAGGGCGACCGAGCCGACATAGAACAGCGCGATGCGCCAGATCACGCTGTTGATCGCCCGCGGCAGGATCTTGCGCGCGTCCTCGGTCTCGCCCGCGGCAGTGCCGATCAGCTCGATCCCGGCATAGGCGAAGACCACGCCCTGGACGATGATGACGGCGGGCAGCAGCCCGTGCGGGAAGATGCCGCCATTGGCGGACACCAGCTGCAGCCCGGTGGCATGGCCGGCGACCTCGGTGCCGCCGCCCAGGATGACGACGCCGATGATCAGGAACAGCGCCAGCGCCGCGACCTTGACCAGCGAGAACCAGAACTCCATCTCGCCGAACCACTTCACCCCGACCAGGTTCATCACCGTGATCAGGCCGATGGCGACCAGCGCGAACAGCCATTGCGGCACGTCGGAGAACATCGACCAGTACTGCATGTACAGGGCCGCGGCGGTGGTATCGACGATGCCGGTCATCGCCCAGTTCAGGAAGAACATCCAGCCGGCGACGAAGGCGGCGCGCTCGCCCAGGAACTCGCGGGTGTAGGACACGAAGCTGCCGGAGGTCGGGCGGTGCATCACCAGCTCGCCCAGCGCCCGCAGAATCAGGAAGGAAAAGAAACCGCAGACCAGGTAGACCAGGGCCAGGGCCGGCCCCGCGATCTGCAGCCGCCCGCCGGCGCCCAGGAAAAGCCCGGTGCCGATGGCGCCGCCGATGGCGATCATCTGCACCTGCCGGGACTTCAGTCCCTTGTGGTAGCCCTCCTCATGGGATTCGAGCCAGGCCTGCTTGGTGGTCGAGGCCGCGGAATTGACGGCATAGGCCGCCGGGACGGTTGTTTCGGTCACCTTGTCTTCCGCTCCGCTTCTTGCTTGTTCCAGGTTTGGCCGGGAAGTCTGGAACGCTAGGCCGCCACGGAAGGTATCGTCAACGCATCGCATAGGATTGCATGACAGTCCGGCGACGATAGTCTTGTCGCCGGACTGCCATGGGTCGCCGAATCCTGGCGCCTATCCCGCGGCGCCGCTGCGCACGCCATAGCGGGCGGCCGGGGCCTGGCGCGACAGGTTCGGCTTCAGCGCCAGGCGGGCGGCGTCGTAGGCCTGCCAGTCGGCCAGCTCCGGCAGCGCCGGGATGGTGACCAGCTCGCCCTGGTCGAGGCCGGCCAGCGCCGCGTCGACCATGGCCTCGGCCGGCATCACGATCTCACCCGGCAGATGCTCCAGCGGCACCCCGGCGATGCCCCAGAACTCGGTGGCCGTGGCGCCGGGCAGCACCGCCTGGACCCGCACCTGCTTGTCGGCCAGCTCGTGGTGCAGGGACTGGCTGAAGGCCAGGACGAAGGCCTTGGTGCCGGAATAGACGCCGTTCAGGATCTCCGGCGAGACCGCGGCGATCGAGGAGATGTTGATGATCGTGCCGCCGCCGCGGGCGACCAGCCCTGGGGCCAGGGCATGGACCAGCCGGGTTGGCGCGGTGACGTTGATGGCGATCATCTCGACCATCCGGCCGATGTCCGACGCCAGCAGCGGCGCGGTCGCGCCGAAGCCGGCATTGTTGACCAGCGTGGTGATGCTGGCGTCCTCGCGCAGCAGCGCCTCGACCCGCGCCAGGCCGGCGGCGTCGCCGAGATCGGCGGCGACGGTGCGGACCGTCCGGCCGGTCTGGTCCCGGAGGCGCTGCGCCAGGGCGTCGAGGCGCTCCTGGTTGCGTGCGACCAGGATCAGGTCGTGGCCGCGGCGCGCCAGCCGGTCGGCATAGATCGCGCCGATGCCCGATGATGCGCCGGTGATCAGCGCCGTGCCCTTGTCCGCGATGGTGGTCATGATGTCGGTTCCCTCTCGGTGCCCGCCGCAGCAGGCGAATGCGATGGCCTAGAGGTGTGGCTGATGGCGCCCGACCGGAATGTCATATATACAACGTTTTGGGACATGCCTCCGGAGAGCGTCATGCACAGCGTCGGCTTCGTCGTCTTCCCCGACTTCCAGGTGATGAGCTTCAGCGCCATCACGGTGTTCGAGATGGCGAACCTGTCGTCCGAGGCGCCGGTCTACAGCATCCGCCTGCTGTCGGAGCATGGCGGGCCGGTGCGGGCCTCGGCCGGCTTCAGCGTCGACACCGAGGCCTTCGGCACGGCCGAATTCGACACCGTCATGATCGGCGCCGGCACCATTGTCGAGCCGTCGACGCCGCGGCTGCTGGACTTCGTGCAGCGGTCGCTGGGAACGTCGCGGCGGCTGGCGGCGCCCTGCACCGGCGCCTTCGTGCTGGCCGAGGCCGGCATCCTCGACGGCCGCCGCGCCACCACCCACTGGGCCTTCGCCCGCGACCTCCAGGCCCGCTTCCCCAAGGTGAAGGTCGAGGAGGACCGCATCTTCATCAGCGACGGGTCGGTGTGGACCTCGGCGGGCATGACCGCCGGCGTCGACCTGGCCCTCGCCCTGGTGGAGCGGGACCTGGGGCCGGAGATGGCGCGCTCGATCGCCCGCAAGCTGGTGGTCTACCACCGCCGCGCCGGCGGCCAGTCGCAGTTCTCGGCGCTTTTGGAGCTGGAACCGAAATCGGACCGGGTGCAGCGCGCCCTCGACCATGCCCGGCGCAACCTGCGCAGCGTCCTGTCGGTGAAGGATCTGGCCCAGGCGGCCCATCTCAGCCCGCGCCAGTTCAGCCGCGCCTTCCGGGCGGAGACCGGGCAGTCCCCGGCCAAGGCGATCGAGAACCTGCGGGTCGAAGCCGCGCGGGTGATGATGGAGCAGGGTCGCCATTCGATGGATGTGATCGCGGCCGAGACCGGCTTCGCCGACCGCGAACGGATGCGCCGCGCCTTCCTGCGCGCCTTCGGCCAGCCGCCCCAGGCGGTGCGCCGCGCCGCGCGGGTGGCGGCCTAGGGCCGGGGGGCCTCGACCGAACCCGCGATCCAGCGGCGGAACCGCACCACCTGGGGGCGACGCCAGCGCGCCGGGGTCGACACCAACCAGAAGCCCAGCCCGGCGTCGATGGTGCCGGGGAAGGGGCGGACCAGGCGGCCGGCCTGCAGCGCGTCCTCCACCACCAGCGGCCAGCCCAGCCACAGCCCGTGCCCGGCCAAGGCGGCCTCGACCGCCAGCGAGGCGTCGGGGAAGCGCCGGCGGGGATGGTCGGCCAGCGCCGCCGGGCCGCCGGCCGCGAACCAGTCGTCCCAGCCGAACAGGCTCTGCTCATCCTCGATCAGCGGCACCCTGGCCGTGTGGAAGGGGTCGAGCAGGTCGGCGGCGATCGCCGGGGCGCAGACCGGCACCAGCGGCTGCGGCGCCACCGGCTCGGCCCGCAGGCCGGGCCAGCGGCCGCGGCCGAAGCGGATGCCGAGGTCGACATCCTCGCGGTCGAACTCGACCAGCCGGCTGGTGGTGACCAGCCGGACCTCCAGATCCGGATGCTGCGCCGCCAGCCCGACCAGCCGCGGCACCAGCCATTTGGCGGCGAAGGCCAGGCCGCAGGTGACGGTCACGGTGCTGCGGTCCTGCGCCGTGGTCTCCGCCACCGCCGCGGCGATGCGCTGGAAGGCGTCGCCCAGCGCCGGCAGCAGCCGCCGGCCGGCGGCGGTCGGCACCAGGCCGCGCTCGCCGCGGTCGAACAGGGCGACGCCCAGCTGCGCCTCCAGCCCGCGCAGCCGGTGGCTGATCGCGCTCGGCGTCACGCCCAGCGCCTCGGCGGCGCGGGACAGCGAGCCGAGGCGCCCCACGGCCTCGGCCGCCTGCAGCGCGTTGAGCGAGGGCTGGGTCATGCTTGTGAGATTATCTCAATAGCAGTTGAGGAGATCTCCCTAGGGCGATCGGCCGATCCAGGGGATCATGGCTTCGACACCTGAAGCAACCTCAATTCCCCGGGCCACCATGACCGCCTCGCGCCGCACCATGCCGTTCCATCTGGTCGATGTCTTCGCCGACCAACCGCTGTCGGGCAACCCGCTCGCCTTGGTGCCGGAGGCCGATGCGCTGGACGAGGCGGCGATGCGCCGGATCGCCCGCGAGTTCAACCAGTCCGAGACCACCTTCCTGCTGGCGCCGACGGCATCCGGCGCGGATTGGCGGCTGCGCTCCTTCACCCCGACGGGCGACGAGGTGGTCGGCGCCGGCCACAATTCGCTCGGCGCGTGGTGGTGGCTGGCGGAATCGGGTCGGCTCGGCCCGCTCGGCGACGGGCTGGCGCTGCACCAGCAGCTCGGCGGTCGGGTGCTGCCGGTCGCGGTGCGGGCGGAAGGCGGGGTGCTCGCCACCATCGGCCTGACCCAGGCGGCGCCCCAGGCGCTGGCGGAGCATCCCGACCTTGCGGCGCTGGCGGCGGCGCTCGGCCTCGGCGACGGCGACCAGCTGCTGGGGGCGCGGGTGGTCTCGACCGGGGCGTCGCATCTGCTGGTGCAGGCCTGCGACCGCGCCGCCGTCGCCGCCGCCCGGCCCGACGCCGCCCGGTTGCTGGCCGCCCTCCGCCTGGTCGTGGCCCAGGGCTGCTACCTCTACAGCCTCGACCCGATCGACCCGGCGGCCGCGGCCCAGGCCCGCTTCTTCAACCCGACCGTCGGCATCACCGAGGACCCCGCGACCGGCAGCGCCGCCGGCCCCCTGGCCTGGCACCTCGCCCAGCGCGGCCTGGCGCCGGCGGTCGGCGAGGTCACCATCGAACAGGGCCACGCGCTCGGCCGTCCCAGCCGGATCACGGTCCGGCTGGGACCCGAGGGCGTGCAAGTGCACGGACGCTGCGTCACCGTCGCCGACGGCACGCTGCGGCTCTGAGACTCCATCACCAGCGAAAAGGATCGAGACCATGATCGGAGAGCGCATCTTCACCGGATCGCCCTATGAGGATAAGGCGGCCTATGCCCGCGCCGTGGTGGTCGACGGCTGGGTCCTGGTGTCCGGCACCACCGGCTTCGACGCGGCGGCCTTCACCTTCCCGGAGGATGTCGAAACCCAGTGCGAGAACTGCTTCCGCAACATCGCCTGGGCGCTCGGCCAGGCCGGGGCGGGGCTGGAGGACCTGGTGCGGGTGGTGATCTACGTCGCCAGCCAGGCGGAGTTCGAGCGCATCCTGCCGATCATCCGCCGCAACTGCGAGGCCGCCCGGCCGGCCAACACCACGATCTTCGCCCAGATGGTGCAGCCGCACATGCGGGTCGAGATCGAGGCGACGGCCCGGCTGCCGAAGCCGGCAGCAGGCTGAGCCCGCAGCCGGCCCCGGGGCGGTCAGGCCCTCGGGGCGTGCTTGTTCAGGATGCGCTGCAGGGTGCGGCGGTGCATCTTCAGCCGGCGCGCCGTCTCCGACACGTTGCGGTCGCACTGCTCGAACACGCGCTGGATGTGCTCCCACCGCACGCGGTCGGCCGACATCGGGTTTTCCGGCGGCGGCGGCAGGCTCTCGCCCGGGTTCAGCAACGCCGCCTCGATCTGGTCGGCATCGGTGGGCTTGGCCAGGTAGTCGACCGCGCCGGCCTTCACCGCGGCCACCGCCGTGGCGATGTTGCCGTAGCCGGTCAGCATGATCACCCGGCTCTCCGGCCGCGCCTCATGCAGCACCGGCACGATGTCCAGGCCGTTGCCGTCGCCCAGCCGCAGGTCCAGCACCGCGAAGGCGGGGGCGACGCGGCGGGCCAGGTCGATGCCGGTGGCCAGGCCGTCGGCGGTCACCACCTCGAAGCCACGCTTCTCCATGGCACGGGCCAGACGGGTGCGGAAGGCGATGTCGTCGTCGACGATCAGCAGGCTCCTCGCCGCGTCGCGCGCCGGCAGGGGCGCCGGCTGCTCGGCGGTAAGGGTCGCGGGGGTGGTGGTCATGACCAAGTCCTCTCTTTCCTCTCAAATTTATGCCTCGGCCACGCAACTGCAATAACCGCGCCGCCTTGCGGGCCATTCGAGAAGGACAGGTGTGCCCCGCTGTGTTCGAGCAGCGTGGCGGCGATGAAGATGCCCAGGCCCATGTGGTCGCTGTCCTCGCCGCGGCCGGAAACATAGGGTTCGCCGAGGCGGCCGAGCAGGGCGGGCGGGAAGCCGGGCCCGTCGTCGACGATCTTCAGCACCACCGTCTTCGGCCCGTATTCGGCCGAGATTTCGACCCGGCTGCGGGCGAATTGCAGGGCGTTCTGGATCAAATTGCCCAGGCCGTGGATCAGCTCCGGCGTCCGCCGCAGCACCAGCGTCTGGCCCGGCGGGCCGTCGCCGGCGGTGACCGCCAGGCGGCGGTTCTCGGCGTGCAGGTAGGTCTCGGCCGCGGCCCCGGCCAGCGCCGGCAGGCTCATCAGCCGGAACGGGTCGCCGTCATCCGGCTCCGGCCGCCGCGCCAGCTCGGTCAGGATGTCCCGGCAGCGGCCGACCTCCTGCTCCAGCAGCGCCAGGTCCTCGGCCATCGGGCTGTCCGCCGGCGCGTCGCGCCGCATCTCGCGCGCGATCAGGGTGATGGTGCCCAGCGGCGTGCCCAGCTGGTGCGCCGCCGCGGCGGCGAGGCCGCCGAGCAGGGAGATCCGCTGCTCGCGCTCCAGCGCCATCTGGGTGGCGCCCAGCGCGTCCGACACCTGGCGGGCATCGGCCGCGACCTGCCAGACGTAATGGGCGATGAAGGTGATGGCGATCGCCATCGCGATCCAGATGGCCAGGTGATAGGGCGACGCGTTCGGCGCCATGCCGCCGGGCATCGGATAGTGCCAGAAGGCCAGCAGGCTGATGCCGCCCAGCGCCAGGCCGGTCAGCGTCGCGGTGCTGCGGTAGCTCAGCAGCGTGGCCGAGACCGTCAGCGGCGCCAGCATCAGCACCACGAAGGGGTTCATCAGCCCGCCGGTGAGGAACAAGAGCGCCACCAGCTGGGCCAGGTCGTAGCCGAGATACAGCGCGGCATCGCGCTCCATCAGCCGCAGCCGCCACTTGCCCTGGATGAAGGCGGCGGTGTTCAGCGCGACCGAGATCGCGACGATCGCCAGCGCCGGCCACAGCGGCAGGGTGTAGCCCAGGCCGTAATGCACCAGCAGCAGGCTGGCGGCCTGCCCGGCCACCGCGACCCAGCGGATCTTGATCAGGGTGATCTGGCTGATCCGCGCCTGCATCCGCCGCCCGGGCAGGGCGTCCGGCGCCTCCGGCAGCGGGCGGGTCACCGCCCCCTGGCCGTGATCCGCCGCCAGGCCCATCGGGGCCCCCTGGTCATTTTGCGGATGGCCGTCCATGCTCGCTCCATGCTCTCCGACGCCGCCATCATAGCCGACCGCCTGACCAAGCGCTTCAGTCCCGGTGCCGCGCCCGCGGTCGACGGGATTTCCTTCGCCGTGCCGCGCGGCGCCACCGTCGCCCTGCTGGGCGGCAACGGCGCCGGCAAGACCACCACGATCTCGATGCTGCTCGGCCTGCTGCTGCCCAGCGGCGGCAGCATCACCGTGCTGGGCCACGACATGGCACGGGACCGCTATTCCGTCCTGCCCCGGATGAACTTCTCCAGCCCCTATGTCGATCTGCCGCATCGGCTGACGGTGAAGGAGAACCTGGCGGTCTACGCCCGGCTGTACGGCGTGCGCGACCGCCGCGGCCGGATCGCGGAGCTGGCGGAGATGCTGGACCTGACCGGATTCATTGACCGGCCGTCCGGTAAATTGTCGGCCGGGCAGAAGACCCGGGTGGCGCTGGCCAAGGCGCTGGTCAACGCGCCCGAACTTCTGCTGCTGGACGAACCCACCGCGTCGCTCGACCCCGACACCGGCGACTGGGTGCGCGGCATGCTGGAGCGCTATCGGGCGGAGCGGGGGGCGACCATCCTGCTGGCCAGCCACAACATGGGCGAGGTCGAGCGGCTCTGCGATTCCGTCCTGATGATGCGCGAGGGCAGGATCGTCGACCAGGGATCGCCCGACGAGCTGATCGCCCGCTATGGCCGCAGCGACCTGGAGGAGGTGTTCCTGGACATCGCCCGCAGCGGCCGCGCACCGCTGGAGGCGGCGGCGCAATGAGCCTGACCGCTGCGTCCGCTCCTCAGCGCGGCTCGGCCGCGGGCCGCATCCTCGCGGTGATGCTGCGCCATCTCTACATCCTGCGCGGCTCGGTGCCGCGGCTGATCGAGCTGGCCTATTGGCCGACGGTGCAGATGGTGGTGTGGGGGCTGATCACCGAAAGCCTGGCGCCGACCATGAACTGGCAGGCCCAGGCGGCCGGGGTGCTGCTCTCGGCGGTGCTGCTGTGGGACCTCCTGTTCCGGGCCCAGCTCGGCATGTCGATCTCGTTCCTGGAGGAGATGTGGAGCCGCAACCTCGGCCATCTCTTCGTCAGTCCGCTGCGGCCCTGGGAATGGGCGGTGTCGCTGATGGCGATGAGCCTGATCCGCACCCTGGCCGGGGTGGTGCCGGCGGCGCTGCTGGCGATCCTCCTGTACCATTGGAACATCTTCAGCCTCGGCCTGCCGCTGCTGGCCTTCTTCGTCAATTTGATCGTCACCGGTTGGGCCATCGCCCTGGTGGTGCTGGCCCTGATTCTGCGCTACGGCATGGGGGCGGAAGGGCTGGCCTGGGCCATCGTCTTCGCCATCTCGCCGATCAGCGCGATCTACTATCCGGTGGCGGTGCTGCCCGGCTGGCTGCAATGGGTGGCGCTGGCGACGCCGCCGGCCCATGTGTTCGAGGGCATGCGCGGGCTGCTGCACGGCCAGGGCTTCGACGCCGGCCATTTCCTCGCAGCGGCCGGGCTGAACCTGCTGTGGCTTGCCATCGGCTGCGCCGCCTTCACCTACGGCTTCCACCGCGCCCGCGACCGCGGCTCGCTGCTGCAGCAGGGGGAATAGGGACGTTCCCTTGCTGCTGTAACCAGATTCCCTGGCCCGGACATCGCGCCGTAACCCGAAGACCCGATCGTCATCGATGCAAGACAGCCGCAAAGGCGGTCTTTCCGGCGAAGGAATGGTGGTCGATCTGCCATGGGCACTGACATCGAAGCGGCCGATCTCACCACCTTCGAGATCGCGCCCGACGGCTCCCGCATCCGCATCCGCGTCGTCGACATCGAGGGGCGGCCCGCCAGCCTCAGCCTGCCGGCGGATTGCGTGCCGAAGCTGGTCATGACCCTGCCCCGCATGGCCGGCCAGGCCCTTCGGGCGCGGCATCGGGATGACTCCCTGCGGATCGTCTACCCTGCCGATGGGCTGCGGCTAGAGCAGGGCGATGTGGCGGGGATCCTGATCCTCACCCTGACGACGCCCGATGGCTTCGAAGTGTCCTTCGGCGTCCGGGCCGGGGATCTCGCCCAGGTGCAGCAGGCGGCCGGGCCGCCGGATCCGGCGGCGGAGCGGCCACGCCTGCTGAAGCACTGAGGCGCCGGGGCCTGCTTCGGCCGTTCAGCGGGTCGCCCCGCCCGACAGCTGTGCCTCGACGAAGTCGGCGAAGGCGCGGGCCTTGGCGCTGGCCTGCCGCCCGCTGGGGAACACCGCCCACAGGTCGAGCGGCGGCAGCGACCAGTCCTGCATCACCGGCACCACGGCGCCGGAGGCCAGCTCCGGCGCGAACATCCATTCCGAGGCGATGGCCAGGCCCAGCCCGCCCAGCACCCCCTCGCGCACGCCCTCCGCCGCGTTGGCGCGAAGCCGGCCGCGCAAGGTGACGGAGCGTTCGACGCTGCCCCAGCGGAAGGTCCAGGCCGCGCCGGCCCCGGGCTGGTCGTGGATGACCGCCTGGTGCGCCGCCAGGTCGACCGGGGCCTGGGGCACGCCGGCCGCTTTGAAATAGGCGGGGGTGCCGATCACGCAGCGCCGGCACTGCCCGATCCGCCGCGCCGTCAGGGTGGAATCGTCCAGCCGGCCCATCCGCAGCGCCAAGTCCACCCCGGCCTCGATCATGTCGATCTGCCGGTCGTCGAGCACGACGTCGACATCGAGGGCCGGGTGCTCCGCCAGGAACAGTGACAGCCGCGGGATCACATGCAGCCGGGCGAAGGTCACGGCGCCGCAGACGCGCAGGCGGCCCGACAGCGTCGCGGCGGCGCCGCGCGCGGCGTGCTCAGCCTCGTCGGCCTCCTCGATCGCGCGCTTGGCGCGCTGGTAGAAGGTCCGGCCCGCGTCGGTCGGCGTCAGCCGGTGGGTCGAGCGCAGCAGCAGCCGCACGCCCAGCCGGTCCTCGAGCTGCGCGATGGTCTTGGACACGGCCGGCTGGCCGACGCACAGCTGCCGGGCCGCGCCCGAGAACGAGCCGGCGTCGACGACGCGGATGAAGGCTTCCATGGCGGCCAGTCGGTTCATCTTCATTCCTTCCAGGAATAAAGCATATCACCAGACGGGGGCTTCCACAGGCGACGGGGAATGAGCATCAAGCACCCCTACACGGAGGATCGTCATGACGCAGTCGGAACGGTTTGACGCCCTGGTCCTCGGCAGCGGACAGGGCGGCAAGTTGCTGGCCTGGCATCTCGCGCGCTCCGGCCAGCGCGTCGCGGTGGTCGAGCGGCGCTGGGTCGGCGGCTCCTGCCCCGCCGTGGCGTGCCTGCCCAGCAAGAACGAGATGTGGAGCGCGCGGGTGGCGCATCTGGCGCAGCATGCGGGGCAGTTCGGCACCATCACCGGCCCGGTCGCGACCGACATGGCCAAGGTCCGCCAGCGCAAGCGCGACATGGTCGAGCGCGAGATCGCCTTTCACCTGAACGCCTACAAGACCAGCGGCGCCGAGCTGATCATGGGGTCGGGGCGCCTGGTGGCGGCGAAGACGGTCGAGGTGCAGCTGAACGACGGCGGCACGCGCCTGCTGGCGGCCGACCGGGTGTTCCTCAACCTCGGCAGCCATGCGCTGATCCCCGCCGTGCCGGGGCTCGAGGCGGCAGGGCCGCTGACCCATATCGAGGCGCTGGAGCTCGACCGCCTGCCGGCGCATCTGGTCGTACTCGGCGGCGGCTATGTCGGCCTCGAAATGGCCCAGGCCTATCGCCGCTTCGGCAGCCAGGTGACGGTGATCGAATCCGGGCCGCAGCTGATGAGCCGCGAGGACCCCGACGTCGCCCAGGAGATGCACCGGATCCTCAGTGGCGAGGGCATCCGCTTCCTGGTGGGGGCCGAGGCGCTGGCCGTGCGCGGCCGGTCCGGCCAGGAGGTCGCGGTCACCGTGCGCACCGCCGCCGGGGAGGAGACCATCACCGGCAGCGACATCCTGGTCGCGGCGGGGCGGGTGCCCAACACCCCCGGGATCGGGCTGGAGGAGGCCGGCATCCGGCTCGACGGCCGCGGCTTCATCGCCGTCAACGACCGGCTGGAGACCAGCGCGGCCGGCGTCTGGGCGATGGGCGAATGCGCCGGCAGCCCGCAATTCACCCATGTCTCGGTCGACGACTTCCGGATCATCCGGGACAACCTCGCCGGCGGGCGGCGCAGCACCGGCGACCGGCTGGTGCCCTACTGCGTGTTCACCGACCCGCCGCTCGCCCGGGTCGGGCTGAACGAGCGCGAGGCCCAGCGCCAGGGCATCGCCACGCGCGTCGCCCGGCTGCCGATGGCCGCGGTGCTGCGCACCGAGGCGACCGACGAGACCGATGGCTTCATGAAGGTGCTGGTGGCCGGCGACGACGACCGCATCCTCGGCTTCACCGCCATCGGCTCCGAGGCCGGCGAGATCATGGCCGCGGTGCAGACGGCGATGCTGGCGGACCTGCCCTATCCCCGGCTGCGCGACGCCGTCATCGCCCATCTGACCATGGCGGAGGGCCTCGGCCCGCTGCTCGGCAACGTGCCGCCCCGGGCCGCCTGACCGCCCGCCGGGCTGGCGGCTCAAGCCTCGGAGATCACCCGCCGGGCCAGGGCCAGGTCGATGTTGCCGCCGGTCAGGATCAGCCCGACCCGCTTGCCGCGCATCCGCTCGCGCTCCTGCAGCAGCGCGGCCAGCGGCGCGGCGCCGGCGCCCTCGGCCAAGTTGTGGGTGTCGGTCCAATAGGCGCGCAGGGCGGCGGCGATCTCGTCGTCGGTCACCCGCACGATGCGCTCGGCACCGGCCCGGATGATGGCGAAGGCCTCGGGGTCGGGCACCCGGCAGGCCATGCCGTCGGCGAAGGTGTTGGCGGTCTCGGTCGTCACCACCCGCCCGGCCTCGAGCGACAGCGCCATCGCCGGCGCCTCGGTCGAGACCACGCCGACGATCCGGGTCTTCAGGCCCAACAGGTCGCGGGTGCGGATCAGGCCCGAGATCCCCGACCCCATGCCGATCGGCGCATAGACGGTGTCGAGATCGGCCACCGCCCGGAACAGCTCCAGCGCATAGGTGGCGGCGCCGCGCATCAGGTCGGGGTGGAAGGCCGGCGCCATCTCCAGCCCGCGCTCCCCGGCCAAATGCCTGGCGTGGCCGTAGGCCTCGTCGAAGTCGCGGCCATGCTCCACCAGCTCTGCCCCGAAGGCGCGCATGGCGGCGTTCTTCTCCACCGAATTGCCCTGCGGCACCACCACGGTGACGGCCAGGCCGGTGCCGCGGGCGGCGAAGGGCAGGCTCTGGCCGTGATTGCCGCGCGTTGCGGTGACGACGCCGCGGATGTCGGGCCGGCGGCGGCGCAGCGCGTCGATGAAGACCAGGCCGTTGCGCGCCTTGTAGGCGCCGATCGGGGTGTGGTTCTCGTGCTTGACCCAGACCTCGCAGCCGGTGCGGGCAGCCAGCAGCGGCCAGGCCAGCTGCGGGGTCGGCAGCATGGCCGTGTGCACCAGGCGGGCGGCGTCCTCGAGGGCGGTCAGGTCGAACATGGTCGGCGCTCCGGATTGAACTCAGGCCGGGTCGAACTCAGGATTGACGTCCAGCATCGGCTGCCGTGATTGTGTGGGTCAACGAAGACATTGTGTGGCAGACAAGAATGTGGAGCCCGAGCTTGGAGGGGCGCAGCCCGGTGCGTTACCTCGCCATCGTCGAGGCGATCGCCGACGCCATCGCCACCGGCAGCCTGCGGCCGGGCGAGCGGCTGCCGACCCATCGCGACCTGGCCTGGCACCTCAAGCTGAACGTCAGCACCGTGACCCAGGCCTATCGCGAGGCGGCGCGGCGCCACCTGGTGTCGGGCGAGGTCGGGCGCGGCACCTATGTCCTGGCCGCCAGCCGCGAGGCCGCGCTGTTCGGCCTGAAGGCCGGGGCTGGCGGCCGTCCCGATGTGATCGACCTGTCGACCAACGTGCCGGCGATCGACCCCGACGCCACCGACCTGGCGGCGGCGCTGGCCGCCATCGCCGCCGAGGGCCGGATCGACGCGGCGCTGGCCTATCACCCGCCGGCGCTGCTGCAGCGGGCGCGGGTCGCCGGCGCCACCTGGCTCGCCGCCCGCGGCCTGCATCTGCGCCCGGCCGATGTGGTGCCCTGCGCCGGGGCGCAGGCGGCGCTGGCGGCGGCGCTGCTGCAGCTGTGCCCGCCCGGCGCCCCGGTGCTGGTCGAGGACCTGGCCTTCCCCGGGCTGAAGGCGGCGGCGCGCTGGCTGCGCCTGCCGCTGCACGGCGTCGCCATGGATGGCGAGGGCATGCTGCCCGACGCGCTCGACCGCGCCGTCCGCGCCACCGGGGCCACGGTCGCGGTGCTGGTGCCGAATCTGCAGAACCCGACCGGGACGGTGATGGGGCCGGCGCGGCAGGCCGAGATCGCCGCGGTCGCCCGCCGGCACGGGCTGTGGCTGGTCGAGGACGATGTCTATGGCGCGTTGACCGACCGGCCGCCGCTGGTCGCGCTGCTGCCGGAGCGGGGCGTGCTGGTCACCAGCCTGTCCAAGAGCGTGGCGGCGGGGCTGCGCTTCGGCCTGATCGCCGGCGCCAGCGAGCCGGTGCACGCTTTGGCCGACCAGATCCACGCCACCAGCTGGCCGCTGGCGCCGCTGATGGGCGAGGTCGCCTGCCGCTGGATCGAGGACGGCACCGCCGCCCGGCGCCTGGCCTGGCAGCGGGCCGAGATCGCCGCCCGGCACGCCCAGGCCCGGCGGGCGCTACCCGGCTTCGTCGCGCCCGACGGCCCGCCCAGCCCGCATCTCTGGCTGCCGCTGGCCGACGGGGCGGGCGCGGCCGCGTCCTGCCTGGCGGCGGGGGTGGAGGTGGTGGCGTCCGACCTGTTCGCGGTGACGCGGGAGGCGCCGCAGGGGCTGCGAATCAGCCTCGCCGCCGCGGCCGGCCGGGCCGAGCTGGCCGAGGCGCTGACGCGGTTGCAGGGCGTCGTCGGCGTGGGGCTTTAGAACGGAAGCAAAGAGTCCATCAGCGAATCCCGCAGCGAGAACACCGTGCCGTCGTCGCGATAGGGGATCTGGCGGCCGGCGCTCAGGATCACGCCCTCGACGCTCCATTTCAGCTCGCCGCGGCGGCCGATGGTGGCCAGCTGGTCGACCAGGCCGAGGGCGGAGCCGCGCAGCGGCAGCGTCACCCGCCGCTCGCCCAGGGCCGGCAGCAGGAAGGGGCGGTCGCTGCGGCCGCTGCCGAACTCGCGCCCGTTCATCTCCACCGTGGCGGTCATGGCGTCGACCTGCAGCCCGGTGCCGGCCTGCTCCTCCAGCCCCAGCTCGATCTCCCAGCGCTGCTCGAACAGGGTGGCGTCCAGCGGTCGCAGGTCGACGATGCGGATCCGGGGCGGCGGCGGCCCGCCGAACGGCCCGGCGCAGGCGGCCAGCAGGCCGGCGGGCAGCAGGGCGAGCAAAGTGCGGCGGCGTGTGAAATGTCGGTCCATGTCCCGAGGCTCGGCTGCGACTGTGTCAGCGACATGGCACCGTCGGCCGGGTTCGGCTAGTCTCGTTCGATGTTCGTTCTCTAGGGGGAAGCAGCCATGGCATCGACGGACCGTCCGTCCAACATCACGCATTGGACCGAGATCGAGGGGCCGGACGACCGACATTACAAGGGCGACGACGAACTGATGGCCATCGGCGCGCCCTTCGCCCGGCATTTCGGGCTCGGGCGGCTGGGCATCCACCACGAGCGGCTGCTGCCGGGGCGCCGCACCTCCTACCCCCATGCCGAGAGCCTGGAGGAGGAGTTCGTCTATGTCATCGAGGGTACGCCCGATGTGTGGCTGGACGGGGTGCTGCACCGGCTGAAGCCGGGCGACGCCGTCGGCTTCCCGGCCGGCACCGGCCAGAGCCACAGCTTCCTCAACAACACCGACGCGGAGGTGCGGCTGCTCGTGGTCGGCGAGACCCCGAAGGCCGAGAACCGCATCGTCTATCCGCGCAACCCGGAGCGGAAGCCGATGCGCGACGACTGGTGGGATGACGTGCCGCAGCGCCCGCTGGGCGACCATGACGGCCTGACCGACAAGGTCCGCGCCTGGCGGGCCGGCAAGAAATAGACGGCCGGTCCGCGTCCGCCGGGTTCGCGCCCGCGAACTCGGCGGATCCGGATTGATTGCGGCAGTGTTACTGCTGCAACGTGAATGTCCCGCCTCGACATCGAATTGGAACCGAGTCCGCTTAGCATCTCACCCCCATCCGGAGGTCAGATCAGCGAAGCGAGGTTGCTGTGCCGAAAGCCGTCACGAACGAGCCGATGCATCACATCTTGGTGTTGAGCAACGACTTGAGGGAAGGGGTAGAAAATTTTGTTTCTACCAAAAGCCTGGAGCGGAAAAGATATCAAAAAATCACGGCGGCTGGCATACCAAAAATAAAAGAAGGTGATGTTCTCTATATTTCAGCTCACGGTTATAATTCAAAGGACGAGAAGAGCGCAGCAAACGAAATACAGACCAGCCGTTTAGGGGATATGAAGCCAGATCAGTTTCATGAATTTCTGGTAAAAAGCAAATTGCCTAACGTCTTGATGAAACTGAAGATTTTTGCCTGCTTCAGCGCCGGCCTGACGCTGGCCGATGGTGACACCATCAACGTCAATCAAAGTTTTGCCGGCCAGGTCGCCAGCCTGCTGCATAAGACCCACGACAAGGTCACGGTCTATGGCTACCTCGACGAGTTGAAACTCGGCGCCGTCGTGAACGGCCACAAGTCGGGCGGTACGCGGCTCAACGACCCGACCAAAGCAGGGTTCCGGGCCAAGGACAGGCGCTACGAATTTGCCCTGGATGGCACGATCGTCGGGCCGTCAGGTCCGATGAAGCTGAAGGAACAGCGCTGGCAGTGAACTGCCGGTGATCCCGTCCCGCGCCGCGGCCCGGCCCTAGTCCGGCAGCCCCGCGCGGCGCAGGGCGTCGAGGTAGCGCTCCATCACCTCGGGCTGCTTCCACGGCACGCCGGCGCGGGTGTTGGCGATTGTGGCGCCGGGCGCCACCGCCAGCAGCCCGGCCAGTGCTGCCTTGGCCTTGTCGGCCTGGCCCAGCGCCGACAGGCTGGCCGCCAGCAGCCGGTGGGCCACCGGGAAGGCCGGGTACAGGTGGATCGCCTGGCGCGCCCATTCCGCCGCGCCGTCGTCATCGCCCGCGGCGAAGGCGGCGAGGCCGAGGAAGGCGTGGACCCAGTGGTTGGCCGGGTCGCGCGGACTCAGCCGCAGCGCGGTCTGCAGCGTATGCCGGGCCGTCTCGCTGTCGCCCGCCAGGGCGTAGTAGCCGCCGCCCAGCATATGGGCGAAGGCCAGGTTGGGGTTCAGCGCCAGCGCCGTCTCCAGCCGCCGCTGCGATTCGTCGAAGCGGCGCAGGAACAGGGCGACCATGCCCAGCACGGTCTGGGCCTCGGCGTCGCGTGGGTCCAGGTCGACCGCTTGGCGCGCCATCGCATCGGCGTCGCCCAGCGACCGGGCGGGGTCGGCGCTGCGCCCGAACAGCACGTCCCACACGTCGCACATGGCGTGCACCACCCGGGCCCGGGCGATGCCGGGATCCAGCGCGATGGCCTGGGCGGCGAAGGTGCGGGCCTGGGCGCCGTCCGCCGCGGTCAGGCGCCAGGCGTGCCAGCCGGCGCGCATCACGCAGTCCCAGGCGTCCATGCTGGCGGGGT
The DNA here is from genome assembly GCF_052115705.1 of Inquilinus sp. 2KB_23. NCBI lineage: Bacteria > Pseudomonadati > Pseudomonadota > Alphaproteobacteria > Rhodospirillales > Rhodospirillaceae > Inquilinus > Inquilinus sp. 2KB_23. The sequence continues at coordinate 427,537 of NZ_JBFRHF010000001.1, forward strand.
CCTGCCGCCGGGCGCGCTGCATCTCGGCGCCGATCAGCTCCGGCGCCACCACGCCGACGATGCTGTCGGTGATCTCGTCCTGCACCGCGAACAGGTCGTGGATCTCGCGGTCGTAGCGCTCGGCCCAGACATGGGCGCCGGTGGCGGCGTCGATCAGCTGGCCGGTGATGCGCACCCGGCTGCCGCCCTTGCGCACGCTGCCCTCCAGCACGTAGCGGACGCCCAGCTCGGCGGCCACCTGCTTCACATCGACCGGCCGGCCCTTGTAGGTGAAGGACGAGTTGCGGGCGATGACCAAGAAGCCGTTGTGCTTCGACAGGCCGGTGATGATGTCCTCGGCGATGCCGTCGGCGAAGTACTCCTGGTCGCGGTCGGCGCTCATGTCCTGGAACGGCAGCACCGCGATCGACGGCTTGGCGGCGGCCGCGGCGCCGCCGGATGCGCCGCTTCCGGCATCGTCCGCCGCCTCCAGCCGGACGCGGTACACCCGCACCGGTTTGCGGATGTTCTTCAGCTGCTGCTGGCCGAGGTCGTCGAAGGCGAGGTCGAGCTTGCCGATGACCTGGTCGAACACGCTGGCGGTGATCGAGATGCCGCCGGGCTCGGCCATGCCCTCCAGCCGGGCGGCGATGTTGACGCCGTCGCCCAGGATGTCGTCGCCGTCGATCACGATGTCGCCGAGATTGATGCCGGCGCGGTACTGGATGCGGCGCTCGGCGGGCAGCCCGGCCTCGGCCTCCAGGACCGCGCGCTGGATCCGCACGGCGCTGTCCAGCGCGTCGACCACGCTGCCGAACTCGACCAGCAGCCCGTCGCCGGTGGTCTTGACGATGCGGCCGCCATAGGCTTGCAGCACCGGGTCGATCAGGTCGCGGCGATGGGCCCTCTGGCGGGCGATGGTGCCGGCCTCGTCGGCCCCGACATGGCGGGAATAGCCGACCATGTCGATCGCCAGGATGGCGACCAGCCTGCGGGTCACGCGGTCGCTGCTCAAGAGAGGCCCCCGCCTGGTTCGCGCTGCCGGCAGCTTACCGGCCCCGGCGCGCCTGAGTCCATGCGGGGCTAATCCGCCATCCCGTCGCGGCCTTCGATCGCCATCAGGGTGGCGGTCAGGAAGGCGACCAGCTTCTCCTGCCCCGCGGTCTCGGCGAAGACCTCCGCCTGCGCCAGGGTCAGGGTGCGCCCGGCCTTGATGACGCGGCCGCGGGCCAGGATGCGCTCGCCGGCCGCGGGCGCCACCAGGTTGATCTTGAACTCGGTGGTCAGCACCCCGGCCCCCGGCGGCATCAGGGTCAGCGCGGCATAGCCCGCGGCGGTGTCCGCGATGGCCGCCACCGCGCCGGCATGGACGAAGCCATGCTGCTGCGACACGGCGGGGCTCGCCGGCAGCGCGATCCCGACCGCTCCTGGCTCGATGCGCAGGATCGATGCGCCGAGGGTGCGCATCAGCCCCTGCTTGTCGAAGCTGGCCTGGATGCGAGCCCGGAAGGCCGGGTCCTTCGGGATCGGAGGGCTCAAGGGATCAGTCCTTGTTGCTCACCCCGGCCTGGGCGAAGGTGGCCATGCCCTCGTGGCAGGCCAGGGCGCCGCGAACCAGGCCGATCGCCAGGGCGGCGCCGGAGCCCTCGCCCAGCCGCATGCCGAGGTCCAGCAGCGCGGTGCGGCCCAGCTTGTCCAGCAGCCGGCGATGCCCCGGCTCGGCCGAGACATGGGCGATCTGGCAATGGTCGAGCGCATGGCGGTCGGCCGCCCACAGCACCGCCGCGGCGGCGGTGCAGGTGTAGCCGTCCAGCAGCACCGGGATCCGCGCCATCCGCGCCGCCAGCACCGCGCCGACGATCGCCGCCAGCTCCAGCCCGCCGAAATGACGCAGGATCTCGAACGGGTCGGTCAGCGCCGCGCGATGGACGGCCAGGCCCTGGGCCACCACCTCGGCCTTGCGCCTGACTCCCGCGGCGTCGACCCCGGTGCCGGGCCCGACCCAATCGGCCGGGTCGCCGCCGAACAGCGCGGTGGCCAGGGCGGCGCCGGAGGTGGTGTTGCCGATCCCCATCTCGCCCAGGCACAGCAGGTCCAGCCCCGGCTCCACCGCCATCATGCCGTAGGCCATGGCGCGGGCGCAGTCGGCCTCGGTCATCGCCGGGGCGATGGTGAAGTCGGCGGTCGGGCGGTCGAGGTCCAGCTCATAGACCCGGAGGTCGCTGTCCGCGACCTGGCACAGCTGGTTCACCGCGGCGCCGCCGGCGACGAAGTTCTGCACCATCTGGGCGGTGACCGCGACCGGATAGGCCGACACGCCCTGGGCCACGGCGACGCCGTGGTTGCCGGCGAACACCGCCACCCGCGGCCGGCGCAGCTGCGGCGGGGCCTTGCCCTGCCATACCGCCATCCATTCGGTCAGGTCCTCCAGCCGGCCGAGCGACCCCGGCGGCTTGGTCAGCTGCCGGTCGCGCTCGCGCACTGCGGTGCCCGCCTCCAGGTCGGGGCCGGGCAGATGGCGCAGCAAAGCGCGCATTTCGTCGAGCGTGTCGGGCGGCTGAAGCTGGGACATGGCGGGCTTCCGGTTGCGGGAGCGCGGACCCTGCCACCAAAGCGCCGTGGCGTCAAAACCGATGCGGGGCGGGATGGGCGGTGCTCCCTTTCCGTCATTGCGGGGGAGGCGAAGCCGACGAAGCAATCCATGGACCCGCCTGGCATGGATTGCTTCGCTGCGCTTGCAATGACGAGGGAGGGAAGATGCGACGCGCCTATTCCGCCGCCTTCCGCGCCGCCAGTCGGGCGGCGAAGGTGGCGACCACGTCGCGCAGCCCGGGGTCGTCCAGCAGCGCCAGCGCCGCGTCCGGGTCCAGCCAGCGCGTCTCGCGCTGGTCGCGCTCGGGCCAGCTCTTGTGCTGCCGTTCGACCTGCAGCGGGAAGACGCGGACCTCGCAGGGCACGCTGACCCCGTCCTCCAGCCATTTGTCGTAGACGAAGCTGCCGATCGACTTGGCGGCCACGGCGCCGCGCACCCCGGCCTCCTCATAGGCCTCGCGGGCGGCGGACTTGGCCGGCTTCAGCCCCTTGATCGGCCAGCCCTTGGGGATGATCCAGCGCCGCGTCTGGCGCGAGGTGACGAGCAGGATCTCGAGCGATCCGTCCGGCCGGAAGCGGTAGGGCAGGGCCCCTTGCTGGATGCGGATCGCCTTGGATTTGCCCGCCACTGTCCCCCCTGACCCCGAATTCCAGGCGGGCCTTGATCCCCCCGGGTAAATCGGGAACGATCGACTCGTTCGGCAGGCCCGACCGAAGCCTAGGTCAAGACGCGGGAGGTGGCGACCCATCATCATGCCCGACCGTGAAGGACCGTCCCGAGAATGAGCTTTCCCGTCACCTTGATCGATCTCGCCGGGTCCATCGCCCTGCTGCTGTGGGGCACGCACATGGTGCAGACGGGAATCCAGCGCACCTTCGGCCCGAAGCTGCGCGCCATCCTCGGCACCGCGCTCAAGAACCGGTTTCGTGCCTTCTTCGCCGGCATCGGCGTGACTGCGGTGCTGCAGAGCAGCACGGCGACCGGGCTGATGGTCTCCGGCTTCGCCGCCGGCGGGCTGGTCGACCTGGTACCGGCGCTGGCGGTGATGCTCGGCGCCAATGTCGGCACCACGCTGATCGTCCAGGTGCTGTCCTTCGACGTCGCCGCGGCCTCGCCGGCCCTGATCCTGATCGGCTTCCTGCTGTTCCGCCGCGATTCCTCCACCCAGTCGCATGATCTCGGCCGGGTCTTCATCGGCCTCGGCCTGATGCTGCTGGCGCTGCACCAGCTGCTGGCGCTGATGACGCCCTATGAGGACGCGCCCAGCCTGCGCATGCTGCTCGGCGCGGTCTCGACCACGCCGGTGCTGGACGTGCTGCTGGCCGCCGCCTTCACCTGGGCGGCGCATTCCAGCGTCGCCGTGGTGCTGCTGATCATGTCGCTGGCCGCCAACGGCGTGGTGCCGCCCGAGGCCGCCTTCGCCCTGGTGCTGGGCGCCAATCTCGGCACCGCGATCAACCCGGTGATCGAGGGCGTGTCCAGCGAGGACCCGGCGGCCAAGCGGCTGCCGATCGGCAACCTGCTCAACCGCACGCTCGGCGTGCTGCTGGCGCTGGCGGCGCTGGGGCCGCTCGGCGAGCTGATGGTCCGGATCGAGCCCGACAACGCCCGCGCCGTGGCCGATTTCCACACCCTGTTCAACCTGGCTCTGGCGGTGGTGTTCTTCCCGCTGCTGACGCCCTACGCGAAGCTGCTGCAGCGCCTGCTGCCGCGGCGCGTCGACCCCTCTGACCCGTCGCGGCCGCTGTATCTCGACGCCGCCGCGCGGGAGACGCCGATCGTCGCCTTGGGGGGTGCCGCGCGCGAGGCGATGCGCCTGGCCGACGTGCTGGAGGCGATGCTGCACGGCGCCCGCGACGCGCTGCAGAAGGGCGACCGCAAGGTGATCGCCGAGACCAAGCGGATGGACGACGTGCTCGACCATCTCAACACCGCGATCAAGGGCTACCTCACCTCGCTCGACCCCGATGCGCTCAGCCCGGCCGACCACCGCCGGCTGGGCGAGATCCTGCACTTCGCCATGAACATGGAGCAGGCGGGCGACGTGGTGGAGGGCAACCTGCTGCCGCATGCGGCCAAGCGGCTGAAGCGGGGCCTCGAATTCTCCAAGGAGGGCGAGGCCGAACTGCTGTCGATGATGGACCGCCTGGCCACCAATTTGCGCACCGCCGCCTCGCTGTTCATGACCGACGACCGCCGCGCGGCGCGGATGCTGGTCGAGGAGAAGGTGACGTTCCGCGACCTCGAGGCGGCGGCGACCCAGTCGCATTTCGAGCGGCTGCGCACCGGCCGGCGCGACACGGCGGAGACCAGCGCGATGCATCTCGACCTGCTGCGCGACATGAAGCGGGTCAACGGCCACATCGTGTCCGCCGCCGCCTATCCCGTGCTCGAACGCTCGGGCGAATTGCTGGCCAGCCGGGTCACGGACGGCGACGGCTCCTAGCCGGCGAGCAGGCCGAGGCCCAGCGCGGTGGCCACGGCCTCGGTCCGGCTGGAGGCCTGCAGCTTGCGGATCAGGGATTTGACGTGGTCCTCGACCGTGTAGACCGACAGGCCCAGCCGGCGGGCGGCCTCCTTGTTCGAGGCGCCGCGGGCCACCAAGGCCAGGCAGTCCTTCTCCCGGCGGGTCAGGGTCGCCGCCGCCTGCGACAGGCTGGCGGCCACGCGCTGCGCCTCCGCGGCGGCGAGACGCCGCTCGATGTCGAGCGCCCGGCCGAGATGCGGGGCGACATAGCGCAGGAAGCGCGCCTGCTCCTCGCCCCAGCCGAATCCCTGGCGCGGCCGCCAGATCGCGACGGCGACGGCGGGCTCCTGCCGGTCGGCCCTGACCAGGCACAGGCTGCTGTGCAGGCCCTGCGGCTTCAGGAAATCAGTGTGGAAATCCATCCAGGCGCCAGCCGTCTCCGGCATCGGCACGCCATCGATGAAGACCGACCAGGCCGGCAGTTTCGGCCATGCCGACGGTCCGGACCGTCGGTCGTCCCGGGGGCCGGCTTCGGCCGAGGCTGTGCGGAAGAGGTGTTGCGCTGGACAGAACCGATGAACCGCCATTCTCCGGCCATCGAGGACTTGCGAGAGGAGGTCGAGAACGGCCTCCCAGTCGCCATGGCCGACTGCGGCATCATAAGCCCGGCCGATCAAATCATCGAGAATGCCTTCATTCAACATAATGATTCAGCCATATATGAATATGTAAGGCTCGTCCGCTGCCTTAAGCGCAGCGGACGAGCATGAGTTATTATAGTGAAGTTTGTGGTCTTTCAGTGGCGGCAAGGATTGATTTGGATATTCTGCCCTGAGTTCTGCTTTGGATTGAGCATTCCAAGAAGACCCTTGGGATTATTTGCTGTACTGAGGAGCGAACGGCTAGAGCATGAAGTCCGCCGCGACCAGCGCCATGGCGCCGGTCAGGACGATGGCGAAGTCGGCCACCGCGTCTCCATTGACGTCCCCACTGACGACGGTGAAGCCGCCGGACACGGTCGCATGCAACTCGCCGGCATGGTGGGTGAAGGCACCGGCGCCGATGAAGTTGAAGGCCTGGTCGCCGGCGACCGTGGTGTTGGCGTCGATCCCGACCAGGTCGATCCGGTCACCCTGGGCATGGGAGAAGTCAGTGATCCGGTCGGCGCTGGCTACCAGGCTCTGGCCGACGCTGCCGTAGACGAAGCGGTCCGCCCCGGCGCCGCCCGCCAGGATGTCCTGGCCGCCGAGCCCTGCCAGCACGTCGTTGCCGGCGTTGCCGACCAGGGTGTTCGCGCCGCCGTCGCCGAGCAGCGCATCGTTGAAGCTGCTGCCGTAGAGGTTCTCGACCGAGACCAGCACGTCGCCCGTGGCATTGCCACCGGCGGCGGTGCCGGCGGCCAGGTTGATGAGGACGGCGCTGGCGCTCTCGCTGTACATCGCGGTGTCGATGCCGGCGCCGCCGTCGATGTGGTCCGCCCCGACGCCACCGCGCAGGATATCGTTGCCGTCCATGCCATTGAGCGTGTCGTTGCCGGCCTGGCCGTCGAGGGTGTCGCCGCCGCCATAGCCGGAGAGGATGTTGGCATCGGCCGACCCGATCAGGACGTCGTTGTAGCCGGAGGTGCCCTGGACGTTCTCGACGCCCGAGATGACATCGCCCTGGGCCTCGCCGCCGACGCCGACGCCGGTGGTCAGGTTGACGGAGACGCCGGCGGCGCCGTTGTAGTCGATGGTGTCGATGCCGGCCCCGCCATTCAGCGTGTCCGCCCCGTTGCCGCCCTGCAGGAAGTCGTCGCCGTCCATGCCGTTGAGCGTGTCGTTGCCGTCGCCGCCGTAGAGGCCATCGGCGCCGCCGTAGCCGGACAGGACATTGGCGTCGGCCGATCCGATCAGGGTGTCGCCGTAGCCGGTGGTGCCCTGGACGTTCTCGACCCCGCTGATGACGTCGCCCGCGGCCTCGCCGTAGAAGCCTTGGCCGGTGGCTAGGTTGACATAGACCCCGGCGGCGCCGTTGTAGTCGATGGTGTCGATGCCGGTGCCGCCGTTCAGCGTGTCCGCCCCGTTGCCGCCCTGGAGGAAGTCGTTGCCGTCCATGCCGTTGAGCGTGTCGTTGCCGTCGCGGCCGTAGAGATAGTCGTTGCCGCCATAGCCGGAGAGGACGTTGGCGACGGCCGACCCGTAAAGGTAGTCGGCATAGCCGCCGGTGCCCTGGACGTTCTCGATGTCGTAGAGCCGGTCGCCCGCAGCCTCGCCGTAATAGCCGTAGCCGCTGGCCAGGTCGATATAGACCCCGGCCGTGCCGTTGTAGTCGGCGGTGTCGATGCCGGACCCGCCATAGAGCGTGTCCGCCCCGGCCCCACCCTGCAGGAAGTCGTCGCCGCCATATCCGGACAGGACGTTGTTGGCGGCCGACCCGATCAGGGAGTCGCCGTAGCCGCCGGTGCCCTGGACGTTCTCGATGTCGTAGAGCCGGTCGCCCGCGGCCTCGCCGTAGTAGCCGTAGCCGGTGGCCAGGTTCACATACACTCCGGTCGTGCCGTTGTAGTCGGCGGTGTCGGTGCCGGACCCGCCATAGAGCGTGTCCGCCCCGGCCCCACCCTGCAGGAAGTCGTCGCCGCCGTAGCCGGACAGGACGTTGTCGGCGGCCGACCCGATCAGGGTGTCGCCGTAGCCGCCGGTGCCCTGGACGTTCTCGATATTGAACAGCCGGTCGCCCGCGGCCTCGCCGTAGTAGCCGTAGCCGGTGGCCAGGTTCACATACACTCCGGTCGTGCCGTTGTAGTCGACGGTGTCGACGCCGTCGCCGCCGTCCAGCCAGTCGGCGCCGTTGCCGCCTTGCAGGAAGTCGTTGCCGGTCATGCCATAGAGCGTGTCGTTGCCGTCGCGACCGTAGAGATAGTCGTTGCCGCCGTAGCCGGAGAGAACGTTGGCGACGGCGGAGCCGTACAGGGTGTCGCCGTAGCCGCCGGTGCCCTGGACGTTTTCGATGTTGAACAGCCGGTCGCCGGCGGCCTCGCCATAGTAGCCGTAGCCGCTGGCCAGGTCGACATACACGCCGGCCGCACCGTTGTAGTCGACGGTGTCGATGCCATTGCCACCATCCAGCCAGTCGGCGCCGTTGCCACCTTGCAGGAAGTCGTTGCCGTCGAAGCCATACAGCGTATCGTTGCCGTCATAGCCATACATGTTGTCGGCGAACGACGTTCCGAAAAACAGGTTGTTGCCGCTGTTGCCATAGAAATTAGCCACTTGAATCTCCTGTGAGAACGGGCAGCCGCGCCGATGCTTGGTTGGCTTGGCGGCCTCGTCGATTGCGTGAGGCGAATTCGGGCCAAAGTGACGACGTCACCGGAAGCGGGCCGGCTCCGTTGAGAGGCAGGTGCAGCGGCCGGAGTTTCAGCCGTGCGTCGACCGGCCCCTCGATCGTATCGTGGTCAGGATGGTCCCCTGTGGTGGCCGGACCGCGTCCATCGCTCGGGATATGCTTGTCGGTGATGAACCATGTGGTTCCATCGCCCGACAGGCCTGTTTCTTGATCCAGCCGGGCTGTTCCGCCCGCCTGTGCCGCGTCCACGATGACGAGAAATCGCCTCGGGCCGTATGCTGCTGGCCGCGACGTGCCCCTCCGCAAGAGGGCCGCTTCCGGGGGATCGTTGCCCATCGGACAGCAGTGCCGCGTACTCTTACAGTGTCCGGATTTGGGGGAGTCGCCTCAACCCCCCAGGATCGGGGGGATATCGCCGAATTCTGGGCGGGGAGCGATGCTTCTCGAAGTTGGTATGCGTATTTTGCCCGGGTGTAATTGACGCGCCAATTTCACCCGGGTATAAGGCGCGGCTCCAGCCGTGTCGCCAGGAAGGCATCATGACCGCGAACTCCGAGCCATCGACCTGCACCGCCTTCGCCGGGCCGCGCCGCATCGCCTCCGGCCCGCTGGCCGAGGTGGCGCTGGCGGTGAAGCGCGCCGTCGAGGGCGGCGAGGCGGCGCCGGTGCTGGTGTTCGACGACGGCACCAGCCGGCCGGTGGAGATCGACCTGCGCGGCAGCGAGGCCGAGATGCTGGCCCGCCTGGCGCCGGCCGTCCCGGAGGTCCCGGCGCCGGCCGCGCCGCGCGGCCCCGGCCGCCCCCGGCTCGGCGTCGTCGCCCGCGAGGTCACGCTGCTGCCGCGGCATTGGGACTGGCTGTCGCAGCAGCCCGGCGGCGCCTCGGTGACGCTGCGCCGCCTGGTCGAGGAGGCCCGGCGCGGCGGCGAGGGACGGGACCGGCTGCGCCTGGCGCAGGAGGCGGCCTACCGCTTCATGGCGGCGATGGCCGGCGACCTGCCCGGTTTCGAGGAGGCGTCGCGCGCCCTGTTCGCGCATGATCGGGACCGATTCGACGCGCTGAACGGGGCCTGGCCCGCCGACATCCGCGACCATGCGCGGCGGCTGGCGGCGGCCGCCTTCGCCGTGTCGCGGCCGGCCTGAACGAGGGGGAGCATCATGTCCGAAGCGATCCAACGCCCGGTCCCGACCTTGCCCGTCGCGGCCCCGGCGCCGGTGCTGTGGAAGGCGTTCCTGCTGTTCCTCGGGCCGATGATGCTCAGCAACATCCTCCAGGCCCTGTCCGGCACCATCAACGGCATCTATCTCGGCCAGATGATCGGGGTCGGGGCGCTGGCCGCGGTCTCGGCCTTCTTCCCGATCCTGTTCTTCTTCATCTCCTTCATCATCGGCCTCGGCGGCGGTGCCTCGGTGCTGATCGGCCAGGCCTGGGGCGCCCGGGACCCGGAGAAGGTCAAGGCGATCGCCGGCACGACGCTGTCGGTGACCATCCTGGCCGGGCTCGCCGTCGCCCTGTTCGGCGGCGCCTTCACCCGGTCGTTGCTGGCCGTGGTGGGAACGCCGCCCGACATCCTGGCCGATTCCACCGCCTATGCCCGGATCATGCTGATCGCCATGCCGGGGCTGTTCGTCTTCATCCTGATGACGTCGATGATGCGCGGCGTCGGCGACACGGTCACGCCGCTGTTCGTCCTGCTGCTGCAGACCGGGATCGGGCTGCTGCTGACGCCGGCGCTGATCCGCGGCTGGGGCGGGCTGCCGCAGATGGGCGTGCTCAGCGGCGCCTATGCCGCGATCGTCTCCTTCCTGGTCGCCCTGGCCTGGCTGGCGGTCCATCTGCGCCGCCGCGGCCATGCGCTGGCGCCCGATGCCGCCCTGCTGCGCCATCTCTGGATCGATCCGAAGATCCTGCGGGCCGTGCTGCGCATCGGCCTGCCCTCTGGCGTTCAGCTGGTGCTGGTGTCGGTGGCCGAGGTCGCGGTGCTGTCCTTCGTCAACGGCTTCGGCTCCGACGCCACCGCCGCCTATGGCGCGGTCAACCAGGTGGTCAGCTACGTCCAGTTCCCGGCGATCTCGATCGCCATCACCGCCTCGATCTTCGGCGCCCAGGCGATCGGCGCCGGCCGGGTCGACCGGCTTGGCGCCATCACCCGCACCGGCATCCTGCTCAACCTCGCCGTCACCGGCGGGCTGGTGGCGGTCGCCTACCTGTTCTCGCGCACGCTGATGGGCTTCTTCCTGACCAGCGGCCCGGTGATCGAGCTGGCGCAGACCCTGCTGCACATCACGCTGTGGAGCTACATCATGTTCGGCCTTGCCGCCGTGGTGGCCGGGGTGATGCGGGCCAGCGGCACGGTGCTGGCGCCGATGGCGATCTCGCTCTTCGCCATCCTCGGCGTCGAGGTGCCGGTGGCGTGGTGGCTCAGCCACAGCATCGGCATCAACGGCATCTGGATCGCCTATCCCATCGCCTTCGGCGTGATGGCCCTGGGCCAGGCGGCCTACTACCGGCTGGTGTGGCGGAAGCAGGCGATCCGCCGCTTGGTTTGAGACAGGCGGTTGAGCTGCTTTTGCATTGCCTCTTCCACCCCTCAGTCGTCATTGCGAGGAGGCGAAGCCGACGAAGCAATCCATGGCGCCGCCTGGCATGGATTGCTTCGCTGCGCTCGCAATGACGGGGAGGGTGTCGGGAGAGGCGACGCGACGGTTCTCAATCACGCCACGATCGTTCGGGTGAGCGCTCTTGCCCGCCACGAGACAACCGGTTAACCCGCTCGATATGGACGATCTCCTGCGCGAGCTCCGCGTCGCCACCGGGTTCCTGACCCGGCTGCCGGTGCGCTGGCCGGATGCGGCGCCGGCCGATGCGCTGGCGCGGTCGATGCGGGTGTTCCCGCTGGTCGGCGCCGGCATCGGCCTCGCCGCCGGGCTGGCCTGGGCGCTGGCGCTGGGACTTGGCGCCCCCCATCTGGTCGCGGCGCTGCTGGCGCTGGCGGCCCAGGCGCTGCTGACCGGGGCGCTGCACGAGGACGGGCTGGCCGATGTCGCCGACGGCTTCGGCGGCGGGCGCGACCGCGACCGCACCCTCGAGATCATGCGCGACAGCCGGATCGGCAGCTACGGCACCCTGGCCCTGGTGCTGTCGGTCGGGCTGCGCGCGGCGGCCCTGGCGGCCATCGCATCGCCCTGGGCCGGCGTCGCGGCGCTGGCCGCGGCCGGGGCGGTGTCGCGGGCGACCTGTCCGGCGCTGCTGGCCTGGCTGCCGCCGGCCCGGACCGACGGGCTGGGCGCCGGGGCCGGGCGGGCGCCGTCCGAAGCCCTGGCCGTCGCCCTCGGCCTCGCCGCCTGCTTCGCCCTGCTGCTGCTCGGGCTGGGCCATGGCCTGGCCGCCCTGGTCCTGGCGGCCTTGCCGGCCTGGGCGCTGGCCGGGCTGGCGCGGCGGCGCATCGGCGGCCACACCGGCGACGTGCTGGGCGCGGCGCAACAGCTGGCCGAGGTCGCGGTGCTGTGCGCCGCGGCGGCGTCATGAGCACCACCCGCTGGTGGTGGATCCGCCACGCTCCGGCGGTCAACCCGGACAAGCTGCTCTACGGCCGGCTCGACCTCGCGGCCGACACCGGCGACACGGCGGCGATCGCGGCCCTGGCCGCCCGGCTGCCGCGCCGCGCGGTGTGGCTGCACTCGCCGCTGCGCCGCACGGCCGAAACCGCCGCGGCCCTGCTGGGGGCGATGGGGGAGACGATCGTGCCGGTCACGGTGCCGGAGCTGATCGAGCAGAGCTTCGGCGACTGGCAGGGCCGGCCCAGCCGCGAGGTCTATGCCGGGCTGCCCCGCCACGACCCGTTCTGGTCGCATCCGGCCGCCCACGCCCCGCCGGGCGGCGAAAGCTTCGACGCGGTGATGGCCCGGGTGCAGCCGGCGATCCGCGGCCTCGGCGCCGCCCATCCCGGCCGCGACATCGTGGCCGTCGCCCATGCCGGCACCATCCGCGCCGCGGTGGCGCTGGCGCTCGATCTCGACGGCGAACGCGCGCTGCGCCTGGCGGTCGACACGCTGTCGCTGACCCGGCTCGACCTGATCCGGTCATCCTCAAGGGGTAAATCTTGGCGAATCGTCACCCAAAATCTGCCATCCGGAACAGAAAAGATGTATTGATTGTTTAGTGCTGGGCCATGATTCTTCATCTGGAATCTGAGGGGAGCCTCCATGATCGACCGCCGCATGTTTTTCCGCCTGACCGGCGCATCGGCGGCCGGGTTGGCCCTATCCGGCACCCTGTCCGCCTGCGGCTCGAGCACCTCGACCCAGAGCGACGCCCAGCTGCTGGTGGATGAAAGCCGGGGCGCGCTGCAAGACCTGCTGTCGGCGCAGGAGCTGTCGGCGATGCCGCGCTACATCCGCGGCGCCAAGGCGGTGCTAATCTCCCCGTCGCTGCTGCGTGGCGGCTTCATCTTCGGCGGCCGCGGCGGCAATGCCCTGATGCTGGTCCGCCTGGCGGACGGCAACTGGAGCTATCCGGCCTTCTACGGCATCGGCGGCGGCAGCTTCGGGCTGCAGATCGGCGGGCAGGTGTCGCAGCTGGTGCTGACGATCATGACCGAAAAGGGCCTGAAGGCGGTGGAGCAGAGCAACTTCACCGTCGGCGCCGACCTGACGGGGGCGCTGTTCACCCTGGGTGCCGGCGTCGGGGCCTCCACCGGCCTCAACACCAACGCCGACATGTACGCCTTCTCGCAGAACAAGGGCCTGTTCGCCGGCGGCACGCTGGACGGCACCGTCATCAGCGAGGACCAGGGCCGGAACGACGCCTATTACGGCTTCGGCACCGCGGCCCGCACCATCTTCCTCGGCCAGAAGAGCAATCCGGGGGCCGACCAGCTGCGCAATTTGATGCCGAGATAGGGCGGATTGCGGATTCCCCACTTCGCCATCCCCGCTTTCGCATCGCGAAAGCGGGGATGGCGTTTGGAAAGAGGGGCCGCTCTTCAGTCATTCACCGGAATCACCGACCCGTGGTAGCGGTCGCGGATGAACTTCGCCACCGCGGGCGAGGTCAGCACCGCGGCCAGGCGCTTGATACGCGGGTCGTCCGCCAGCTTCGGCGTGGTCACCAGGATGTTGCCGTAGGGGTTGCCCTCGGCCTTCTCCAGCCCCAGCGCGTCCTTGGCCGGGGTCAGCCCGGCCTCGAGCGCGTAGTTGCCGTTGATCACCGCCAGGTCGACGTCGTCGAGCGCGCGCGGCAGCAGCGCCGATTCGACCCCCAGCACCTTGAGGTGCTTGGGGTTGCCGGCGATGTCGTTCGGCGTCGCCAGCTGCTTGTCGGGCTCGGCGAAGCCGTCCTTCAGCGTGATCAGCTTCTGGTCCTGCAGCAGGTAGAGGGCGCGGCTGAGGTTGGTGACGTTGTTCGGCACCGCCACCGTGCCGCTGTCCGGCACCTCGGCGAAGCTCTTGTGCCGGCGGGAATAGACGCCCAGCGGCTCGACATGCACGGTGGCGGCCACCGCGAAGCTCTGGCCCAGCGCCTGTTCCTGCGAGCGCAGATAGGGCACGTGCTGGAAGTAGTTGGCGTCGATGTCGCCATGCGCCAGCAGCTCGTTCGGGTTGACCGCGGTGCTGAGCTCGATGATCTCCAGCTTCAGGTCGGGCGCCTGTTGCTGGACGAAGGCCAGGATCTCGGCATGGGGCACGGCGTCGGCGGCGACGCGCAGCGGCGCGTCCTGGGCCAGGGCGGCGCCGGCCAGGAGAACAGGCAAGGCGGCAGCGGCGGCCGCCCGCGCGAGGCGGGCGGTCATGAGGCGAAGCATGGGGTTTCTCTAAGTTTGGGGGGCGCGGCGTGTCAGGCGGTGGTCGCGGCTTGGGCGGCCAGGATGTCGGCATAGTGGCGCTTGGCCACGTCGGGGTGCGAGCGCAGGCGGCCCTTCAGGTAGTTCGGCCCGACATCGTGGAACAGCGGGTTCTGCGGGTCGCTGGCCGGGCCCCGCGCCTCGGCCGCCAGGGCCGGCGGCAAGTCGAGCAGCGGCACCGTCGCGTCCAGCCGGGCGCCGAGGAAGAAGGCGACCGACAGCCGGTCGGCCCCGGCCGGCGGCGTGATCACCCGGTGCACCGTGGCGCGGAGGTAGCCGTTGGTCGCCAGCTCCAACAGCTCGCCGATATTGACCACGAAGGTGCCCGGCACCGGCTCGGCGTCGATCCAGCGCCCGTCCTCGCCCTCGACCTGCAGGCCGCGCTGCTGGTCCTGCAGCAGCAGGGTCAGGAACCCGGAATCCTTGTGGGCGCCGACGCCCTGGTCGCTGCCGGTGGCGTCGCGGCCGGGGTAGCGGATGATCTTGATGTGCTGGTTCGGGGTGTCGCCATAGATCGGCTCCAGCGCGTCCGCCGGCTGGTCCAGCGCCTCGGCGAAGGCGCCGAGCAGGCGGATGGCGATGCGGGTCAGCTCCGCCTGCCAGCGCAGCAGCACGGTCTTCAGCTCCGGCTGCGCCGCCGGCCACTGGTTCGGGCCCTGCAGCCGCAGCCAGGCCGGCACGCCGGGGCCCTGCGGGATCACCGGCCGTTCGGCGCCGATGTCGAGCTGCTCGCGCCAGTCCGGCTGGCCGCGCGTCAGCTCCCAGGCGGCGCGGGTGAAGCCGCGGAAATGCGGCGAGTTCACCATCTCGATCGCCAGCTTGTCGGCCTCGGGCAGGGCGAAGAAGCGGCGCGATTCCGCCCGCACCTGGTCGACCAGCGATTCGGGCACGCCATGGCCGCCGAGATAGAAGAAGCCGACGTCGCGGGCCGCGGTGCGCAGTCGGTCGAGGAAGGCGCGGCGCGCCGCCGGCCCGGCATCGAGCTGGGCGAGGTCGAGCAGCGGAAGGGCGAGGGTGGCGGTGGTCATGGGATCCTCGGGCCGGCTGAATCAACGGCGTGGAAGCGCGCAATCCATAAATTTACATACCGAATTTCAGGTATGGATTATATAACAAATGTAAATTGCTGTTTACGCTCCCCAATCTTGTCATTGCCCGGCGTGACAGTGACGAGGCGGTTGCTCCAGTGCGAGCGCCGGCCAACCCTGGGCTCTCTCCTCAACCAGACGGCCTATCCTTGCCTAGTCCGCGACCGCGTCACACCGGCTCGATCTTATCCGGCAGCGCCGGGGGCGGCGTGGGGCGCGGCGGCAGCCCCAGGCTGTCATAGGCCAGCCGCACCGCGGCGAGGCCGTGGGTGCGCTCCAGCCGCCGCACCGTGAAATGGGCTCGCGCCAGCCGCCGGAAATGCTCGAGGAAGGCGAGGTTGACCGTGGCGCCGGCCGCGGCGCCCAGCACCGGGGCGGCCTGGGCCGACAGCTTCAGCAGCACCGGGCCGCTGAACCGCGCCGCGACCGCCGAGACCAGGCGCGGCATCACCGCCGCCGTGGCGTTGGGCACCACCCGGGCCAGGGCGATCCGGGTGGCGAGATAGCCGGTCTCGACCGCATCGTCGGCCGGGTCGGGCCGGCCCAAGGCGAAGACCTTGAGGCATTCGACCGCCGTTTCCGGGCTGGCCGGATCCTCCCCCGCCGCCGCGGCCKCGGCCGCGATCTGACGCAGCAGCAGGGTGGTGGAGACCGGCAGTTCCAGCAGCGTGCCGGGCAGGCCGAAGGCGCCGCCGGCGGCGCCGCTGGCCGCCGCCAGACCGCGATGCAGCCACGCCTCCGGCCCGCGCGGCACGCCGCGGCCGGGGCCGCTGCGCAGGGCCGCCTTCAGCGCGGTCGTCAGGGCGCGGCGGACGGCGCCGTCGAGTGCGGACTGGATGTGGGCCGGCAGGTTGCGCTTCAGCGCCTCGACCGGCGTGCCGGCCAGGGCGGACAGCCGCGCGGTCAGCGTGTCCTGGTCGAGCACCGCCTTGGCCGCGGCCAGCTCGGCCATGGCGTCGGGCGGCAGGGGCAGCGGGACGGGCAGCGCGGCGGTCGTGGTCATACCCGAAAGATTGGGGGCCGCGGCGGGATGGCAAGGGCGTGATCGCGGTTGAGCCCCGGCGCCGCCATCGCCATGATCGCGCCATGCAGCGCATCCAGCCCGGCGATCCCATCGTGATCCTGACCGGGGCCGGCATCTCGAAGGAGAGCGGCCTCGACACCTTCCGCGACACCGGCGGGGTCTGGACCCGCGTGCGGCTGGAGGATGTGGCGACGCCCGAGGCCTTCGACCGCGATCCCGACCTGGTGCACGGCTTCTACAACGCCCGCCGCCGCACCCTGGCCGACTCGGCCATCCAGCCCAACCCGGCGCATGCGGCGCTGGTGCGGCTGGAGCGCGATTGGCCGGGCCCGGTGCTGCTGGTCACCCAGAATGTCGACGATTTGCACGAGCGGGCGGGCAGCCGCGGCCTGATCCACATGCATGGCCAGCTGGCGCGGGCCCGCTGCCTGGCCTGCGGCGCCGGCCGGGACTGGGCCGGCGACCTGTCGGTCGACACCCCCTGCCCCGCCTGCGGCGCCACCGGCGGGATGCGGCCCGACGTGGTGTGGTTCGGCGAGATGCCGCTGGCGATGGCGGAGATCGAGGCGGCGCTGGCGGCCTGCCGGCTGTTCGTGTCGATCGGCACCTCGGGCACCGTCTATCCCGCCGCCGCCTTCGTCCACCAGGCGCTGGACGCCGGCGCCCTGACGGTCGAGCTGAACCTGGAGCCGGGCCAGGCCTCCGGCCTGTTCGCGATCCGCCGCCGCGGCCCGGCGACGCAGCTGGTGCCGGAGTTCGTGGAGAGGCTGCTGGCGGGCGAATTCCCCGGCCGCTGAGGCCGACACCGCACCGTCATCGAAACTTCATCGCGCCGTCACCCGGCCATCGCCGACGCCGTGGAGGATCCGGCGTCCGCCTCCAGCCAGGATCTCCCCGCCATGACCAAGCGCCTCCGCGCCCGGCGCCGGCTCGCCGGCCTGCCCGCCGACCGCTACGCCACCACCGACAAGGGCCGGATCATCCGGCGGACCGCCGCGGTGGAGGCGCCGGTCCTGTCCGGCCTGGTGCGGGCGACCCTGTCGCGCCGCGGCCTGCTGCTGGGGTCCGCGGCCGCCGCGGTGGCCCTGTCCCTGCCCGGCGAGCGCGCCGCGGCGGCCGAAACCAGCGTCGGCTTCCCCGAGCTGAAGCGGGTGATGGACGACCACGACCACATCGCCGCCGGCTACGACCGCAAGGTGCTGATCCGCTGGGGCGACAAGGTGCTGCCCGACGCACCGGAGTTCGACCCCGCCAACCTGACGGCGGCCGCGGCGGCGCGCCAGTTCGGCACCAACAACGACCTGCTGGTCTACCTGCCGCTGCCGATCGGCTCCGGCCGCTCCGACCACGGGCTGCTGTTCGTCAACCATGAGTATCCCAACCCGCAGCTGATGTGGCCCGGCCTGACCGAGGACGATGCCGGGGCGAAGATGACCGAGGCCCAGGTCGCGGTCACCATGGCCGCGATCGGCTGCTCGGTGATCGAGGTGAAGGACGACGGCGCCGGCTGGCAGGTGGTGGCCGGCAGCCGCTACGCCCGCCGCATCAGCCCGGCGACGCCGATGCGGATTTCCGGCCCGGCCGCGGGCCATCCGCTGATGCGCACCGCGGCCGATCCGGAGGGGCGCACCGTCCTGGGCACCTTCGACAACTGCAATGGCGGGGTGACGCCCTGGGGCACCGTGCTGTCCTGCGAGGAGGGGTTCGACGGCTGGTTCGGCGGCGACCCGGCCAAGACCGAGCATGCGGCGCTGCTGGCCCGCTACGGCGCCGACAAGGAGGAGGACGGCTATGGCTGGGGCCGCTTCCACGACCGGTTCCATTACGAGCGCGAGCCGAACGAGGCGCACCGCTTCGACTGGGTGGTGGAGATCGACCCCTACGACCCCGAGGCGCAGCCGGTGAAGCGCACCGCGCTGGGCCGCTTCACCCATGAGAATGCCAGCTGCGTCGTGGCGCCCGACGGCCGCGTGGTGGTGTACATGGCCGACGACCACGACTTCGACTACCTCTACAAATTCGTCAGCGCCAGGCCCTGGAACCCGCAGGACCGCGCCGCCAACCGCGACCTGCTGGACGAGGGCACGCTGCATGTCGCCCGGTTCAATGCCGACCTGACCCTGGACTGGCTGCCGCTGGTGCAGGGCGAGGGCAAGCTGACCGCCGAGAACGGCTTCGCCAACCCGGGCGATCTCGCGATCAAGACGCGGCTCGCCGCCGACCTGGTCGGCGCGACCCCAATGGATGCGCCGGAGGGCTTCTCGGTCAACCCGGTCACCGGCCGGATCTATGTCGCCCTGACCGAGAACGAGGACATCGCGCCGGACCAGGTGAACGCCGCCAACCCCCGGGCGCCGAACCCCGAGGGCCATCTGCTGGAGCTGACGCCCCCGGCCGCCGACGGCAGGATCGACCACACCGCCGCCCGCTATGGCTGGGACATCTTCATCCTGTGCGGCGACCCGGCGAAGCCCGAGGCCCGGGCGCGCTACCACCCCGCCACCTCGGCCGATGGCTGGTTCACCGACCCCGACAACATCGCCTTCGACCCGGACGGCCGGATGTATGTCTGCACCGACGGGCCGCCGGATGCCGGCTTCAACGACGCGCTCTACGTCCTCGATACCGACGGGCCGGGCCGCGCCCTGCCGAAGCTGTTCTATTCGCCGCCGCGCGGTTCGGAATGCAGCGGCCCCTGCTTCACTCCGGACGGGCGGACGCTGTTCCTGTCGGTGCAGCACCCCGGCGAGGATTCCGAAACGCTGGACGCGGTGACCACGCGCTGGCCGGATTTCCGTGACGGCGTGCCGCCGCGGCCGGCGGTGATCGTGATCCGCAAGGCCGATGGCGGACCGATCGGCACCTGACAGGGAGCCGCGGCCCGCGCTCAGTCGGACAGGCGCCGCCGGCCGACCGCCAGGATCTCGTCCGACAGCGCCGGGTTTGCCCGGGCCACCGCCCGCGACAGGACCAGGGCGCCGATGATGCCGCTGAGCACGGCGACGGCGCGCTCCCGCGCCGCGGCGCGGACGGCCGCGTCCGAGCTGCCGGCGGCGAAGGTCCCGGCCAGCAGCGCCAGGTAGCCCTCGATGCCGTCGGCGAAGGCGGCCTGGACCGGTTCGCCCTGGCGCGCCGCATCCGCCACCATCGCCGCGGTGGGGCAGCCGCCGTCGCCGGCGTCGCGATGCGCCGGCGACAGGTAGCCCTGCAGGGTATCGGCCAGAAGCCGCCCGGCCTCCGGCCCCGCCGCCTCAAGCACCGCCCGCAGGCCGCCGACCGAGCGGGCGAAGGCGGCACCGCACGCCTCGGCCGCCAGCGCCTCCTTCGATTCGAAATGGTTGTAGAAGCCGCCATGGGTGAAGCCGGCCTCCTTCATCAGATCGGCCAGCCCGACGCCGTCGATGCCGCGGGCGCGGAACACCCGTGCCGCCGTCTCGACGATCGCCTCGCGGTTCCGTGCCGCCTGCTCCCTGGTCAGCCGCATCTGCTGTCACACCCCGGCAAATCTCGCCCCGATCCTATAAAGACGATGATCATCATTCGGAAGGCAACGCCATTATCGGACACCGCCGGCCGGCGGGATCGGGACCTGACGCCGCAGCCGCTTGGCGCCGCCGGCCGGGCGGGGTAGACCGCAACCATGATGGAAACGGGATTGCAGGGCATGGACGCGGTGCTGGCGGCGGCGCGGGCCTGCCGGATCTGCGCCGGCACGCTGCCGCACGAGCCGCACCCGGTGCTGCATGCCAGCGCGACCGCGCGGCTGCTGGTGGTCGGCCAGGCGCCGGGCGCGCGGGTGCATGCCAGCGGCCGGTCCTGGACCGACCCCAGCGGCGACCGGCTGCGGCACTGGCTGGGCTTCGACGGCGCCACCTTCTACGACGCCAGCCGGGTGGCGCTGGTGTCGATGGGGCTGTGCTTCCCGGGCACCGATCCCAAGGGCGGCGACTATCCGGCGCCGAAGATCTGCGCCGAGACCTGGCATCCCCGGCTGCGGCCGCTGATGCCCGGCATCCGGCTGACGCTGCTGATCGGCGCCCAGGCCCAGGCCTTCTACCTCGGCGCCCGCCGGCAGCCGACCATGACCGGGACCGTGGCCGCCTGGCGCGATTACCTGCCGGAATTCCTGCCGCTGCCGCATCCCAGCTGGCGCAACACCGGCTGGCTGAAGCGCCACCCATGGTTCGATGACGAACTTCTGCCGGTGCTGCGGGTTAGGGCCGCGGCGGCCCTGGCGGGCTAGCCAGTATCGCCGCCGCCGGTTTCGCCGCAGGATCGCCCGATGAGCATTGACCTCGCCGCCCCGTCCGAGCCCAAGGGCTCCGAGCACCACAACGGCAATGGCAACGGCCACCTGCCGGAAATGCCGCTGCCGGACGACCCGAAGACCGTCTTCCTCGGCATCCTGTGCCTGCTGGCGGTGCTGGCCTGCCTGTCGATCGCCCGCGACATCGTGCTGCCGGTGGTGCTGGCCCTGGTGCTGAAGCTGCTGCTGCAGCCGCTGGTCCGGCTGCTGGAGCGGGTGCGGGTGCCGAAGGCGATCGGCGCGCTGGCGGCCATCCTGCTGCTGCTGCTGATCTTCGTCGGCCTCGGCACGCTGCTGACCAGCCCGGCCGCGACCTGGGCCGGCAACCTGTCGACCGAATGGCCGGCGATCCAGGCGAAATTCGCCTTCCTGGCCGACCCGCTGCACGACCTGCAGCAGCGGCTGGAGCAGATGGGCGTGCGGTTCGGCAATGCCGGGTCGCTGCTGGAGAACCCGACCGCCATCGTCAGCACGATCTTCGCCGGCACCAGCACCATCGCCTCGCATCTGTTCGAGACGCTGCTGATCCTGTTCTACCTTCTGGTGTTCGGCGAAACCTTCCTGCGCCGCTTCGTCGAGATCCTGCCGAACTTCCTGGAAAAGCGGGAGGCGGTGTCGATCTCGCAGCAGATCGAGCGCGACCTGTCGGCCTATCTGCTGACCGTGACCGTGATCAACGCCCTGGTCGGCGCCGCCACCGCGCTGGTGTTGTGGGCCTGCGGCGTGCCGGCGCCGGTGCTGTGGGGCGTCGTCGCCTTCTGCCTGAACTTCGTGCCGATCCTGGGGCCGCTGTTCGGCGTGCTGCTGTTCCTGGCGGTCGGGCTGATCGCCGAAGGGCCGGCCTGGCTGGCGGTGCTGCCGGCGGCGCTGTACCTCGCCATCCATGTCGCCGAGGGCGAATGGTTCACGCCGATGGTGCTGGCCCGGCGCTTCACCATCAACCCGGTGGCGGTGATCCTGGCCCTGATCTTCTGGTACTGGATGTGGGGCGTGCCCGGCGCCATCCTGGCGGTGCCGATGCTGGCCATCACCAAGATCATCTGCGACCGCCTGCGGCCGCTACGCGCGCTGGGACACCTCTTGGAGGGGTGAGCCGTGTAGGTTGGGTTCGCTCTTGCGAACCCACACTGGCTCCGGCTCGGCGATGTTGGGTTCGCCGACGTGAACCCAACCTACGTCCTATCGCTCCTCGGCCTCGCCCTCGTCCGCTTCCTGCTCCAGCGCCTCCATGTCGGCGTCGGAGAAGCCGAAATGGTGGCCGATCTCGTGGATCAGCACGTGGCGGACGACATGGCCGAGGTCCTCGCCGGTGTCGCACCAATAGTCGAGGATCGGGCGGCGGTAGAGGAAGATCATGTCCGGCCGCGTCGCCACCGCCAGGGTCTTCTGCCCGAACGGCGTGCCGGTGTAGAGGCCGAGCAGGTCGTACGGGCTTTCGATCTCCATCTCGTCCAGCGTGTCATCGTCCGGGAAGTCGACGACCTGGATGGCGACGCCGCGGACCATGGCGCGCAGCCGCGCCGGGACCCGCTCGAAGCCCTCCTCCGCCAGCACGATCAGGTCCTCGATCGACGGCGGGGCGCCGAAGGCCGGGATATCGTCGTCGGCCGGGCTCATCGCGGCGCCAGGCGGACGGCGCCGTCGAGGCGGATGACCGACCCGTTCAGCATCTCGTTGGCGGCGATGTGCAGCACCAGCTGGGCGAACTCGTCCGGCCGGCCCAGGCGATGCGGGAACAGGGTGGTGGCGACCAGGCTGTCCTGCACCTGCTGCGGCATGGCCGCGATCATCGGGGTGCCGATCAGCCCCGGCGCCACGGTCATCACCCGGATGCCGCTCTTGGCCAGCTCGCGCGCCGCCGGCAGGGTCAGCCCGACCACCCCGCCCTTGGAGGCGGAATAGGCGACCTGGCCGACCTGGCCCTCATAGGCCGCGACCGAGGCGGTGGCGATGATCAGGCCGCGCTCGCCCGAGGCGCTGGCCGCCTCCGGCAGCGGCTCCTCCGCCGCCATCGCCGCCGCCGACAGGCGCAGCAGGTGGAAGGTGCCGAGCAGGTTGACCCGGATCACCTTTTCGAACAGCGCCGGGTCGTGCGGCCCGTCGCGGCCCAGCAGCCGGGCGCCCGGGGCGATGCCGGCGCAGGCCACCGCGATCCGCGCCGTGCCGTGCGCCGCGCGGGCCTGGTCCAGCGCCGCCGCGACCGATTCGCCGTCGCCGACATCGCAGCCGATGGCGAGGCCGCCGATCTCGGCCGCCACCGCCGCCGCCGCGTCGCGGTTGAGGTCGAGCAGCGCCACCTTCGCGCCCGCCGCGGCCAGGGCGCGGGCGGTCTCCGCCCCCATGCCCGACCCCGCCCCGGTGACCACCGCCGCCAGACCTTCGACCTTCATGGAATCCTCCACCCGAATTGCTGTCCCTGCCTAGCAGATCGCCGGTCCGGTTGCGACCGGGCCGAACGCCGCTA
This sequence comes from Inquilinus sp. 2KB_23, assembly GCF_052115705.1. NCBI lineage: Bacteria > Pseudomonadati > Pseudomonadota > Alphaproteobacteria > Rhodospirillales > Rhodospirillaceae > Inquilinus > Inquilinus sp. 2KB_23. The sequence goes on from NZ_JBFRHF010000001.1 coordinate 450,627, forward strand.
TACTCGCGGGCTCGACATGGGAGGAGAGCCATGCAGTTCCTGGTGACCGCGAAGGACGGCAGCGACGCCGAGGCGCCGGCCCGGCGGCTGGCGGTGCGCGAGGCCCATATGGCCGGCGCCCGCCGGTACACGGAGGAGGGCGTGGTCGTCGTCGGCGGCGCGATCCTGGACGACGACGGCCGGATGATCGGCTCCAGCATCATCTACGAGGTGCCGGACCGGGCCGCTCTCGACGCCATCATCGCCGCCGATCCCTATGTCACCGGCGGGGTATGGCGGGAGATCGACATCAGGCCGTTCCGGCTGGCCGTCCGCTCGAAGGCCTGACCAGCAGCCGGAACGCCGCCAGGGCGCCCAGCGACGTCAGCAGCACCGCCAGCGCCATCGGCAGGCCGCCGGTCGCCGGGCTGGTGGCTTGGCCGATGGCGATGCCGACCAGCGCCGCCAGCGTCATCTGGATGAAGCCCATCAGCGCCGAGGCGGTGCCGGCCATGGTCGGGAACGGCCCGATCGCCCCGGCGATGGCGTTGGGGAAGGTCAGGCCGATGCCGGCCATGACCAGGAAGAACGGCCCGACCACCGCCCAGACGGTGAACACCCCGGCGGCGGCCAGGCCGGTCATCAGCGCGGCGCCGGCCAGCATCACCAGCGTCCCGGCCGCGATCATGCGGTCGATGCCGAGGCGCAGCGTCAGCCGGCCGGCGCCGAAGGTGCCGCAGATGTAGCCGACGCAGACGATGCCGAAGCAAGCGCCGTAGACCGGCGGCGACAGGCCGAGCATGCCGGACAGCACGAAGGACGAGCCAGAGATAAAGGTGAAGATCGCGCTGTAGCTGCAGGCGACGATCAGGACATAGCCGACATAGCGGCGGTGGCGCAGCAGGGCACCGTAGTTGCGCACCAGCCGGGCCGGGCTGGTGGCCAGCGGGTCGCGGTGGCGGTTGCTTTCGCCCAGCAGGGCCAGCACCGAGACCAGCATCACGGCGCCGAAGCCGACCAGCAGCCAGAACGTCGCCGGCCAGCCGAAGGCCTGCTGCAGCACGCCGCCGATCATCGGCCCGATCGCCGGCGCCAGCGCCATCGCCATCGACATGTAGGCCAGGATCCGGGCCGACCGCCCGGGACCGTACAGGTCGCGCACCACGGCGCGGCCCAGCACCGGGCCGCKGCAGGCGCCGAGCGCCTGCAGGAAGCGGCACAGGATCAGCATCTCGATCGAGGTCGCCAGCGCGCAGGCGATGCTGGCGCCGGTGAAGATGGTGATGCCCGCCAGGATCGCCGGCCGCCGGCCGATGCGGTCGGACAGCGGGCCGTAGATGAGCTGCGCCGCGGCGAAGCCGACCAGGAAGACGCTGAGCGTCAGCTGCACCGTGGCGATATCGCTGCCGAAGGCGGTGACCAGCGCCGGCAGCGACGGCAAATACAGGTCGGTCGACATCGGCCCGAAGCCGGTCAAGAGCGTCAGCACCACGGCGATGGCGGCCGAGGGCTGGGCGCCCCCGGCCGGCCGGATGCGGTTCTCCGCGGCCTGCTCACCCATAGAGGTGCAGGTCCTGCCCCTTGGCCTTCAGCCAGGCGCGGCAGCGGTCGGAGTCGGGGTGCAGCCGGTCGACCACCGCCCAGAACCGGGCCGAATGGTTCATCTCGACGAGATGCGCGACCTCATGCGCCACGACGTAGTCGAGCACCGGCTCGGGTGCCAGCAGCAGGCGCCAGGAATAGCTGATGCGGCCGCTGGAGGCGCAGCTGCCCCAGCGGCTGCGGGTGTCGCGCACGGTCACGGCGGTGACGTTGACGCCCAGCTGCAGCGCCGTCGCCCGGCTGCGGGCCAGCAGTTGGCGCCGCGCCTCCGCCTTCAGCCAGGCCAGCACGCGCGGGCCGACATGTTCGGCCGGGCCGCCGACCCGCAGCTCACCGTTCACGACTCGGGCTGAGCGGCCGGCCGCCGGATCATGGATGATCCGATGCGGGGTGCCGAGGATCGGGATCTCGGTGCCCGGCAGGAACGGGGTGCGGACCGGCATGGCGGCGCGGCGGTGGCGCACCCAGTCGACATGGCGGGTGACGAAATCGGTGATCAGCTGGGTCGACACCCGCAGCGGTGCGACCACCACCACCTCGCCCAGCGCCGCGTCGAGCCGCAGCGACAGCCGCCGCGCCCGCGCATTGCGGCGCAGCGCCACCGGGCGGTCGAGGCCGGAGACGGCGAGCAGGGCGAGCGGCGCCGGAGGGCGGAGGGATTTCGGCATGGCCGGACCATAGCCGTACCGGCGGGAAAGGGGAATCGGGACGGGTAAATACTAATTTATTATGTTCTTAAATTCACCAACAGCGCGTGTTGATGTTAATCTTATTGACTTGATCTGCTCAGCTGTGAAAACCTCTGTCCTGTCGAGCCCGTCTTGGGGACCGTCCGCGGCAAGTTTCCGTGCAGCTTGCGCCGCGTCATCAAACGCTAAGCGACACCACCGGGTTCGTGGTCTCGAGGAGTCGACGTCCATGTCTCTGTCCTGCGATCCCGGCAGCCGGCCCGTCGCCCGGTGCGCCCGTCGGCCCCGCTGTCGCAGCGCGGCCTGACCCGGACTTCCACCTTTCCCATCCCGGCGCCCCGGCCGTCTGAACCGCGCATTGCGCGACCGGCCCGAGCGTGCGCCTTCCGCCTCGCCCCAGGACATTTCCCATGCTGATCCAGATCCTGCGATGGTCCCTTCTGGCCGGTGCCGCCACCATCGTCATCAGCGGCTACGCCCGTGCCGACGAGCCGCTGACCATCGCCTACCAGACCACGGTCGAACCGTCGAAGGTGGCCCAGGTCGACGGCCTCTATGAGAAGGCCACCGGCCGCACCATCGCCTGGCGCAAATTCGACAGCGGCGCCGACGTCATCGCCGCCATCGCCTCGGGCTCGGTCCAGATCGGCTATGTCGGGTCCAGCCCGCTGGCCGCGGCCGCCAGCCAGCAGCTGCCGATCCGCACCATCCTGATCGCATCCGAGATCGGCGCCGCCGAGGCGCTGGTGGTGCGCAACGGCGCCGGCATCGACAAGCCGGCGGACTTGGCCGGCAAGACCATCGCCGTGCCCTTCGTCTCGACCACCCATTACAGCCTGCTGGCGGCGCTGAAGCACTGGGGCATCGACCCGGCGTCGGTCAAGATCCTGAACCTGCGCCCGCCGGAGATCGCCGCGGCCTGGCAGCGCGGCGACATCGACGCCGCCTATGTCTGGGATCCGGCGCTGGGCAAGCTGAAGGAAAACGGCAAGGTCCTGGTCACCTCGACCGAGGTGGCCGGCTGGGGCGCCCCGACCTTCGACGCCTGGATCGCCCGCAACGACCTGATCGACGCGCATCCCGAGGTCGTGCAGGCCTTCGCCGACGTCACGCTGAAGGAATACGCGGCCTACCGCGCCAACCCCAAGGCGTGGACCGCGAATTCGGACGAGGTCGCCAAGATCGCGCGGCTGACCGGGGCGAAGCCGGAGGAGATCCCGGCCCTGTTGGAGGGCAGCGTCTTCCCGGTGGCGGCCGAGCAGGCCGGCCCCAACCTCCTGGGTGGCGGCACGGCCAAGGCGATCACGGCCACCGCGACGTTTCTGCAGGAACAGGGTAAAATCGACCAGGCGTTGACCGACTACGCGCCCTATGTCGATGCCCGTTTCGTCGCCGCGGCTGCGACGACGAACTGAACACAGGGCGCAGAGAGGCCCGCCATGTCGGTTCTGGCAGTGAATGCCGTTTCGGTGACCTATCCCGCGGCGGATGGCGACATCCGTGCGCTGGACCGGATCTCCCTCGCGATCGAGCCGGGCGAATTCGTCGTCGCCCTCGGCCAGTCGGGATGCGGCAAGACCACACTGCTGAACCTGATGGCGGGCTTCCTGGCCCCCGAGGCAGGGACGGTCACACTCGGCGGCGTTCGTGTGACCGGACCTGGGGTGGAGCGGGGCGTCGTCTTTCAGGACGACGCCCTGTTCCCCTGGCTTGACGTGCTGGGCAATGTCGGCTTTGCGCTGCGGCTGCGCGGGATTGCCCCGGCCGAGCGCGACGACCGGGCCCGGCGCATCCTGAGGCTGGTCGGGCTGGAAGGCTTCGAACGGCAGCGGCTGTGGGAGCTGTCGGGCGGCATGCGCCAGCGCGTCGGCCTGGCCCGGGCGCTGGCGGCGGATCCGCAGGTGCTGCTGCTGGACGAACCGCTGGGCGCGCTCGACGCCCTGACGCGGGAACGGATGCAGGAGCTGCTGCTGGATTTGTGGCACCGCACCGGCAAGAGCCTGTTCCTGATCACCCACAGCATCGAGGAAGCGCTGTTCCTGGCGACCCGGCTGATCGTGATGTCGCCGCGGCCCGGTCGCATCATCGACGAGCTGAAACTCGATTTCGGCCGCCGCTACTGTGCCGGCGAGCCGGCCCGCCGGATCAAGTCCGACCCGGATTTCATCGCCCTGCGCGAGCGGGTGATGGATGAGATCTTCGAGCGCGAGGCGGCCTGATTGACTGATTTCGTGCTCCAGCCATCGACGTCCCAGCCGGTTCGCGAGGGAACGATCCCGCGGGCCAGCAACAAAAGAGGCCGCGGGACGCGGCTGATCAGCCTCGCCACCGTGGTGGGCCTCCTGCTCCTGTGGGGAATCGTCTCCAATCTCGGCCTCGTCCCGCCCCTGTTCCTGCCGACGCCGCAGGCGGTGCTGCACAAGCTGATCACCGTCACCACCAACGGCTTCGCCGACGCCACTTTGGCCCAGCACCTGGCGGCCAGCCTGGGCCGCGTCTTCGCCGCCCTGGCCCTGGCCCTGGTGATCGCGGTGCCGGTCGGCCTGGCCATCGGCACCAGCCGGGTGGCGCGCGGCATCCTGGACCCGCTGATCGAGTTCTACCGGCCGATCCCGCCCTTGGCCTATCTGCCGCTGGTCATCATCTGGTGCGGCATCGGCGAGGCGTCGAAGGTCCTGGTGATCTTCCTCGCCATCTTCGCCCCGATCGCGATCTCGACCGCATCGGGGGTGCGCGCGGTGCCGCCCGACCGGCTGCGTGCCGCCCGCGCCCTGGGTGCCACCCGGGCCCAGTTGCTGCACCACGTCATCCTGCCCAATGCGCTGCCGGAGATCCTGACCGGGGTGCGCATCGGCCTGGGCGTCGGCTGGTCGACCCTGGTCGCGGCCGAGCTGGTGGCGGCCACCAGCGGCTTGGGCTTCATGATCCAGAGCGCGGCCCAGTTCCTGGTCACCGACGTGGTGGTGCTGGGCATCCTGGTGATCGCCGTCGTCGCCTTCGTGCTGGAATACGCCCTGCGCCTGCTGCAGCGTCGCCTGACGCCCTGGCACGGGCGCGTCTGACACACCCTCGCGAACCGGGAGGTCCGCCATGCCCGACAGCCTGTCGACCATCCTTTCCGTCCAGCCGCTGAACCCGACCATCGGCGCCGTGGTCCGCGGCGTCGACCTGGCCCAGCCCCAGGGTGAGGCCCATGTCGCCGCCATCAACCGCGCCCTGCTGCAGCACCATGTGCTGTTCTTCGAGGACCAGGACCTGACCCCGGCGTCGCATCGCGACTTCGCCGCCCGCTTCGGCGCCCTGCACGTCCACCCGGTCTATCCGCATGTGGCGGAGGTGCCGGAGATCATCATCCTCGACACCCATCCGGACAACCAGCCGGACAACGACAACTGGCACACCGACGTCACCTTCATCGAGACCCCGCCGATGGGCGCGGTGCTGGCGGCGCAGCAGCTGCCGCCGTCGGGCGGCGACACCAGCTGGTCCAGCAGCGTCGCCGCCTTCGACGCGCTGGCCCCGGCCTGGCAGGGCTTCCTGACCGGGCTGACCGCGCTGCATGATTTCGCGCGGTCCTTCCCGCCCGAGCGCTTCACCGCGCCGGAGGAGCGCGAGCGCTGGCAGGCGGCGCGCGACAAGAACCCGCCGGTCACCCACCCAGTGGTGCGCACCCATCCGGTGACCGGCCGCAAGGGGCTGTTCGTCAACGAGGGCTTCACCACCCGCATCACCGGCTTCTCGGCCAAGGAGAGCGACGCGGTGCTGCGCTTCCTGTTCGACCATGTCGCCAAGCCGGAATTCACCGTGCGCTGGCGCTGGAAGCCGGGCGACGTCGCCTTCTGGGACAACCGCTGCACCCAGCACTACGCCCTGGCCGACTACCTGCCGAACCGGCGGGTGATGCACCGCGCCACCATCCTGGGCGACCGGCCCGTATAGCCAGCTGTTACTGGCGTAACCCATCATCGCCGGACCTGACATCGCAGCGTAGTACGGGATTCCCAGGCTCACGAGACGCCGTCCATCGCGGCGAAATCTCGGGAGCCCAGCATGCCAAAAACGACAGACGCCGAAACCGTCGAATCCGTGGAGCAATACGCCTCGGTCTGGAAGGCGCTGGTGGCCGACCGGCCGGGCGTCGACCTGACCAACCGGCCGGGCCTGTCGGTCAGCTGGGCCGACAGCCCCTTCCCGTTCTGGAACGCGGTGTTCCTGACCGAGCAGCTGGCGGATGCCAGGCTGCTGCGGGCCCGCCTGGTCGAGGCGGCGGCCTATGTCCGGGGCAAGCGCCAGTCGGGGCTGATCTATGTCTGCGACGAGTTCCTGAGCGGCGCGGCCAAAGAGGGCCTGCCGGAGGCCCTGGTGCAGGCCGGGCTGGACTTCGCCATGCCGATCACCGGCATGGTCGGCAACATCCTGCCGCTGGAGGCGCCGCCCCATCCCGGGCTGCGGATCGAACGCGTGACCGACGCGACCGCGCTCGAGGCCTATGCCGACATCAACTGCGAGGGCTATGGCTTCCCGCTGGAATGGGGCCGGGCCGGGCTGGCCGGGTCGACGCTGTGGACCAAGACGGCCCATTCCTATCTCGGCTATGAGGGCGACCGCGCCGTCTCCGCCGCCTCGGCGGTGGCGCATGGCGGCCGCCTGTATCTTGCGCTGGTCGCCACCCGGCCGGATGCCCAGCGCAAGGGCTATGGCGAGGCAGTGGTGCGGCGGGCGCTGCAGGCCGGGCACAAGGCAACGGGGCTGACCCGGACGGTCCTGCACGCCACCGACGCCGGCGCCCCGGTCTATGGCCGCGTCGGCTATCGCCGCGCCGCCAGCTTCCTGACCTACATGCCGGCAACGTGAGCCAGGGACGGAGGCCGGCCCTACCCCTTGACCGCGCCGCCGGCCAGGCCGGCGACGATGTGGCGCTGGGCCAGCAGGAAGAAGGCGATCGCCGGCGCCAGGGTCAGGGTGACGAAGGCCAGGATCTTGTTCCATTCGGTCGAGAATTCGCCCTGGTAGTTCATGATCCCCAGTGGCCAGGGATACATCTCCGGCGCGTTGAACATGATCAGCGGCAGCATGTAGTTGTTCCAGCTGGCGACCAGGGCGAACACCGCGACCGTGGCCAGGATCGGGCGCGACAGCGGCAGGGTCACGCGCAGGTAGAACTGGAAGTAGCCGCAGCCATCGACCCGCGCCGCCTCCCACAGCTCGTGCGGCAGCTGGCGGAAGAAGCCGCGCAGCATCAGGATCGCCATGCCCAGGCCGAAGGCGACCTGCGGCAGCACCACGCCCCAATAGGTGTCGAGTAGGCCGAGGTCGCGGACCCGAATGAACAGCGGCAGCATCGCCGTTGCCGCCGGGAACATCAGCCCCAGCAGCAAGTAGCTGAGCAGCATGCGGCTGCCGAAGAACACGACATGGGCGAAGACGAAGGCCGCCATCGACCCGGCGATCAGGGTCAGGCCGACGGTGAGCACGGCGATGACCAGCGAGTTGAACAGCATGCGCCACAACAGCGGCGAACTCAGGATCTCCCAGTAGACGCCGCCGTCCCAGCTACCTGGCAGCCCGACCGGGTTGACCCTGAGCTCGCCCAGCGTCTTGAAGCCGCCGAGCGCGGTGGCGACCAGCGGCACCAGCACCATCCCGGCGACGGCGAGCAGCACCAGGTATTGCGGCAGGGTGGAGGGGCGAAACGTGCGCGCGGCCATGGGCGGTCCTAATCCCCCCGCATCAGGGTGCGGCGGTAGACGATCGAGAAGGTGACGCAGATCAGGAACAGCACCACGCCGACGGCGCTGCCGAAGCCGACCTCCATCCGCATGATGCCGAAGCTGAAGAGATAGGTGACCAGCGAATGGGTGGCGTTGGACGGGCCGCCGCGGGTCAGCGCCATCACCATGTCGAACAGCTGCAGCGCGCCGACCACCGAGAAGAACACCGACAGTCGGATCGTCGGGAACAGCATCGGGATCTTGATCCGGCGCACGATCTGCCAGCGCGAGGCGCCGTCGATCCGGGCGGCGTCGATGATCTCGTGCGGGATGTTCTGCAGGCCTGCGATGTAGAGCATCATGTGGAAGCCGAAATACTTCCACACCACCAGCAGCAGCACCGCCGCCATCGCCCAGCCGCGGTCGGCCAGGACGAAGGGCGCCTGGGCCCCGAACCAGCCCCAGATCAGGGCGACGGCGCCGTATTGGCCGTCATACAGGAATTTCCAGATCAGCCCGGTCGCCACCTCGGCCAGAATGTAGGGCAGGAAGAATACCATGCGGAACGCCACCCGGCCGCGCAGCTTCTCGGCCAGCAGCAGCGCCATCGCCAGGGCCAGGGGCAGCTGGATCGCCAGCGACACCGCGATGATCAGCCCGGTGTTGGTCAGCGCCGACCAGAAGGTGCGGTTCTGCAGCAGGAGCCCGAAGTTCTTCAGCCCGACGAAATCCTCCGGGCTGCCGTAGCCGTTCCATTTGAACAGGCTGTAGAAGCCGGCCTCGCCCATCGGCAGGATGACGAAGATGGTGAACACGGCCAGCGCCGGCACCAGCATCAGCACGATCGGCGCCACCCGCGACCGCAGGGCGGTGCGGCGGCGCCGGGCGGCGGCATGGTCGTGCGACAGGGCGACGGCGGTCATCGGGGCGCACCCGCGAAGGCCGGCTCGCTTTGAGTCCCCCCTCCCCTTGCGGGWGGGGGGTAGGGGGAGGGGGTTCCCTCCGCTCCGAGCCGGCGACAGGCCAAGGCACCGAGGTGCGGCCCGACGCATTCGCGCGCAGACGCGCGCAGACCCCTCCCCCTAGCCCCCWCCCGCAAGGGGAGGGGGGACAAGGAAGGAAGCCGATCGTCTCGGGAATGGGACATCTCCAACTCCCCTTCCCTCTCGAAGACCGTTTGGAAACGTGTTGGCGTGAGTCGGCTGGTGGTGGTTTTGAGAACCGGCGCGCAGCGGACATGGTCGTCCGTGAGCACCGGAAGCGGAAAAACCGCCATCAGACGGCCGCGCCTGCGCGTTTCCAAATGGGCTCTCAATGCATCGCCCAGGCGTCCTGCACCTGGGAAGCGGCGTCGGCGGGGTCGGTGGCGCCGGAGGCCAGGTCGGCCGAGACGTCGTTGACCACGCGGCCGACATTGGCGCCCAGCATCTGGTCGTAGAACACCTGGAAATAGCCTGCTTTGGCGATGTTCTCGGCCATCTGGCGGAAGAACGGGTTCTTGAGCTTCTCCGCCGTGCCCTTGACCACCGGGATGTAGAGGCCGAGTTCCGCCGCCTTGGCCTGGTTCTCCTGCGTGGTCAGGAACTTCAGGAAATCGACCGCCTCCGGCGGCGACCCCTTGGTCACCAGCCAGCCATTGACCCCGCCCAGCACGTCGGTCGGCTCGCCCGTGCCGCCCGCAACCGTCGGGAACGGGAACCAGCCGAGATCGGCGTCGGCCAGGCCCTTGCCGCTGGCGCTGTTCTTCTTGCTGGTGTTGTAGTCCCAGTTGCCCATCAGGTGCATGGCGGCGTTGCCGTCGCCGAAATAGCCGGAGGCCTGCGGGTTGGTCAGGCCGAGATAGCCGGGCTCGAACGGCTCCAGCGCCGCCAGTTCCTTCAGATGCTCGCCGGCCTTGACGAAGACCGGGCCGTCGAAGCCGTCGCCCGACTGGTTGTAGGCCGACTGGAACGCCGCCTTGCCGCCGAGCCGGATCGCCAGGTGGGTCCAGTAGAAATGGATCGGCCATTTGTCGGCGCCGCCGGTCGCCAGCGGCACGATGCCGGCGGCCTTGATCGTCTTCACCGCGGCCAGGAGGTCGTCCCAGGTCTTGATGTCCTCGGCCTTGACCCCGGCCTTGGCCAGGAGCGGCTTGTTGAACCAGAAGCCGACCTGGGAGGCGAGCACCGGCACGCCCCAGACATGGCCGTCGATGGTGAAGGCGTCGAGCGCCGCCGGGCCGAAGCGGTCGGCCCATTCGCCCTTCATCGCGTCGGTCAGGTCCGTGATGACCCCGGCCTTGACCTGGTCGCGCAGCACGCCGCCGCCCCAGCTGTAGATGATGTTCGGCCGGTCGGGCGACTGCAGCGTGGTCGGCAGCTTGGCCTTGTAGGCCTCGTTCTCGAGATACTGCATCTGGATGGTCACGCCGGGATGCGCCGCCTCATAGGCCTTGGCGACGCCCTGCATCCAGGCCACGGTCTCCGGCGTGTTCTCGATGTGCAGCCATTTGACCGTGACGTCGGCCATGGCGGCGCCGGAGACCAGCCCGGCCATGGCGAGGGCCGCGAGGCCCGACAGAAGTCTGTTCATGTCTCTCTTCGTCCTCCCTGCTCCCGCCGCCATTGCCGGCGGCGGGTTTGGTTTCGATCCGGTTCGTTCAGCCCTCCAGCCAGCGCACCTCCTCGGGCGTCAGCGCGATGTCGAGCGCCTGCAGCGAATCCTCCAGCTCCTCCAGCGTCAGCGGGCCGATCAGCGGCAGGATCGGGAAGTCCTGGTGCAGGCAGTAGGCCAGGGCGACCTGGTTCGCCGACTTGCCCTGCCGGGCGCCGAGCTCCGCGGCGCGGTCGCGGCGGCGGAAATTCGTCTCGCCGTACCAGCAGCGCTCCAGCTCCGGATCCTCGTGCCGGTCGCGGCCGCCGCGGTCGGTAAAGAAGCCGCGGGCTTGGCTGGACCAGGCCAGCAGCGGCATCTGCCGCTGCCGCAGCCAGGCCTTCCACTCCGCATCCGCGGCGGCGATGCAGCCGGCCCAGACCGGCTGGATCATCTCGGCCAGGCTGAAATTGTTGCTGACCGTGGCCGGCCCGTGCCTGCCGCGGGCCTTGGCATAGGCGGCCGCCTCGTCCAGCCGCTCCCGCGTCCAGTTCGACCCGCCCCAGGACCCGATGCGCCCGGCCCGGATCTCGGCATCCAGCACGTCGACGAACTCGCCGACCGGGATGTCGGGGTTGTCGCGGTGCATCAGGTAGAGGTCGAGCCGGCCGGTCTGCAGCCGGTCGAGCGTTTCGGTCAGCTGGCGCGGAATCACGTCGGGGTAGCACAGCGGCGCGTGCGCGCCCTTGCCGATCAGCACGATCTCGTCGCGCACGCCGCGGCTGGCCAGCCAATGGCCGAGCAGCCGGTCGGAGTCGCCGTTGCGGTAGATCCAGGCGGTGTCGAAGGTGTTGCCGCCGCGTTCGAAGAAGCAGTCGAACAGCAGCCCGGCCTGGCTGATGCTCTGCACCCCGACCGCGCCGAGGGCCAGGGCCGAGGCCGGGCGCTGGGCGCCGGGCAGGTCGATCCGGCGCATCGCCCCGGCCTTGAGCGGCCGGCCGTCGACCGGCGCGGTGCGGCGGGCGGGGGTCTCCAGCGCATATTCCAGGCCGATCGCGGCGCGCCAGGCATCCATCGCCTTCAGGTTGCCCAGGCTGTCGGCCAGGCCCATCGCCGCGGATTCGCGCCGGCCGGCGGCGACCGCGTCGCCCACCGCATCGGCCTCGAAGGCGTAGAGCCAGCCCGGCTCGTCGATCGCCACGGTCTCGGCCGTGCCGTCCGGGCGGGTGATGACGATCGTGCTGCTGCCGCCCTCCTTGCCGCTGCAGAACCAGGGCGAGGCGACCTCGATCCGGCCCTTGGTGCCGAACACCCGCACCGTGTTGTCGAGGGCGAGCGACACGCCGGTCGCGACCTGGGCGACGATGCCGCCGGGGAACTGCAGCACCGCCGCTGTCCATTCGTCGACCCCGGTGCGGCCGAGATGCCCGGCCCCGGTCACCTTCACCGGGTCGAGGAACGGCTTGCCCGAGGCGGCGCCGGCGATCAGCCGCGCCATCGACACGGGATAGCCGCCGACATCGAGGATGCCGCCGCCGGCGAGGTCATTGGCGAACAGGCGGTGGTCGGGGTTGAAGCCGGCGGCGAAGCCGAAGCTGGCCTGGATCATCCGCACCTCGCCGATGGCGCCGCCGGCCACCAGATCCGCCAGCCGCTTGGTCTGCGGATGGGTGCGGTACATGTAGCCCTCGGCCAGGAACACGCCGGCGCGGCGGGCAGCGTCGACCAGGGCCATGGCGTCATAGGCGTTCACGCCCATCGGCTTCTCGCACAGCACATGCTTGCCGGCCTCGACCGCGCGGATGCCCCAATGCACGTGGCTGGGATGCGGCGTGGCGATGTAGACCGCGTCGATCTCGGGGTCGGCCAGCAGCGCGTCATAGCCGGCATGGATGCGGGCGCCGGGGAAGGCCTCGGCCAGGCCGGGCCTGGCCGGATCCCTGGTGCCGATCGCCACCAGCCGCCCGGTGCGCGACCGCGCCACGCCCCCGGCAAAGGCCTGGGCGATCTTGCCCGGCCCGATGATGCCCCAGCGCAGCTTCGCGTCCGTTGCCATATCCGCCTTTCCGTGTGTCGAGGGTGTCATCGGCCCTTTACCGCCCCAGGGTCGGGCCGGCGGCCCGCGTGCCGGCCCCCGCAGCCTTGGTCTTCGGGATGGTTCGACGGTCACTGCGGATGATGGAATGCGCCTTGTCCATGCGTCCTTCCTCCTCGTCACCGATCCGTTGCGGGCGGTTGCGGCACAGTCCCGAAGGAGACTTTGCCCGACCGGCTATTTTTTTCGTTTTACGAATTTATCAGACCGGCTAGGGTGGGCCCTGTCAAGATCGAAAAACCAGACAATTGTCGACAAATCGAAACGATATGGCGCAAAGATTGGGCAATCTGGGCATCGGCTTGGCTTCGCATCGTCGTCGCCATCCGGAAAACCGCATGGTGCACCGCACCATAAAATTCGGATCATGATGGAATGAGGACCGTCCTCCAGCACCGCCCCGGGGCGGGCCGGCCATGAAGACCGCCGACCCGGAGCTGATGCGGGCGATCAACCGCTTCCATGTGCTGGATGTGGTGCGGCGCCGTGGCCCGATCTCGCGGGTCGAGATCGTGCAGCACACCGAGCTGGCGCCGGCCACCATCTCGGCCATCACCGGCGGGCTGATCGAGGAGAACCTGATCCTGGCCCGGGCGGTCGAAGGCGTCGGCACCGCGGCGCGCGGCCGCCCGCGGGTGATGCTGGAGCTGAACCGCGAGGCCGCCTTCGTCTGCGGCGTCAAGCTGGCGCCGCACCAGATCAGCATCGCCGTCACCGACTACACCGCCGATGTGGTGCAGACCCTGTCGCTGCCGATCCGCGTCGCCCGCCAGGCGCCCGGCGTGGTGGCCGACATCCTGGAGGACGGCATCCGCCGCTGCGTCGGCGACGCCGATCTCGGCCTGGACCGGCTGGGCGGCATCGGCATCGGCCTGCCCGGCTTCATCGACGGCCGCAGCGGCACCTGCGTCTGGACCCCGATCCTGGGCACGCCCGACGTGCCCCTGGCGGCGATGATCCAGGACCGGCTGGGCATCCGCACCATCGTCGAGAACGACGTCCATCTCGTCACCCTGGCCGAGCATTGGTTCGGCCAGGGCCGCGACAGCGACACCTTCGCCGTGGTGACGGTCGAGGATTCGGTCGGCCTCGGCCTGTTCCTGAACGGCGAGGTGCATCGCGGCGCCGCCGGGATGGGCACCGAATTCGGCCACACCAAGATGGCGCTGGACGGGCTGCCCTGCCGCTGCGGCCAGCGCGGCTGCATCGACGCCTATGTCTCGGACCACGGCATCGTCACCCGCGCCCGCGCCCTGCTGGGCGCCGAGGCCGGGACGATCGCGCCGGAGGATCCGCGCGCCATCGGCCGGCTGCGCGACATGGCCCGGGCCGGGCGGGCCGACATCCGCGCCCTGTTCGAGGAGGCCGGCGCCATCCTGGGCTTCGCCGTCGGCAACCTGATCACGCTGCACAGCCCGCCCAAGGTGATCGTGGCCGGCAGCGCGATCCAGGCCCGAGACCTGATGGAGCCGGCGCTGCTGGCCACCATCGACCGCATCGTGCCGGCGCCGATCCGGCGCGGCACCGAGATCATCCTGCATGAGTGGAGCGACGACGCCTGGGCCCGCGGCGCGGCCAGCCTGGTGCTGCGGCAGCTCTACGAATCGCCCTGGAACGGACAGGGCAGAGCGCGATAGCGGAGAGGAACACCGGATGAGCGAGAAACCCGTCGGCATCGGCATCATCGGCTGCGGCAACATCAGCGGCGCCTATCTCAAGGCCGCACCCCATTTCCCGATCCTGGCCGTCAGGGCCTGCGCCGACCTGAACCTGGAGGTGGCGCAGGCCAAGGCCGCCGAATTCGGCGTCGCGGCCCGGACCATCGACCAGCTGCTGGCCGACCCCGACATCGAGATCGTGGTCAACCTGACCACGCCGCAGGCGCATGTCCCGGTCGGGCTGCAGGCGATCGCCGCCGGCAAGCATGTGCATTCGGAAAAGCCGCTGGCGATCAGCGTCGCCGAGGGCCGCAAACTGCTGGACGCCGCGACGGCCAAGGGGCTGCGCGTCGGCTGCGCCCCCGACACCTTCCTGGGCGCCGGGCAGCAGACCGCCCGCGCCCTGATCGATGCCGGGCGGATCGGCCGGCCGGTCGCCGGCACCGCCTTCATGATGGTGCCGGGGCATGAGCGCTGGCACCCGAACCCGGATTTCTACTACGCCAAGGGCGGCGGCCCGCTGTTCGACATGGGCCCCTACTACCTGACCACCCTGGTCAACATGCTGGGCCCGGTGGCGCGGGTGACCGGCACGGTCGCCGCCGCCTACGCCGAGCGCCGCATCGCCAGCGGCCCGCGCGCCGGCCAGGTCGTGCCGGTCGGCACCCCGACCCACATCACCGGCACGCTGGCCTTCGCCTCCGGCGCCGTGGTGACGCTGGTGATGAGCTTCGACATCCCGGCCCACCGCCACGCCCCGATCGAGATCTATGGCGAGACCGCGTCGCTGAGCGTGCCCGACCCGAACATCTTCGGCGGCGAGCTGCAGATCTCGGTGCCCCTGCCCGAACGGAAGGTGGAGTGGCAGACCGAGACGACCGGCCACGCCTATGGCGACGGCAACTACCGCATCATCGGCGTCGCCGACATGGCCCATGCCATCCGCGCCGGCCGGCCGCACCGCGCCAGCGCCGAGCTGGCCTTCCACGTGCTGGAGGTGATGGAGGCGGTGGAGCGGTCGGGCCAAGAGGGCCGGCCGATCGAGATCGAGAGCCGCTGCGCGCGGCCGGAACCGATGCCGGTGGAGCCTGCCTTCGGCCGGGCCGCCGCCTGAAACACGAGACGTTAGGGAGACGAACGATGACGAGGCAGGCGCTGATCGTCTGGGGCGGCTGGAACGGCCATACCCCCCAGGAATGCGCGGATGTGGTGGCCGGGATGCTGCGCGACGACGGCTTCGAGGTGTTCATCGAGGACACCACCGAGGCCTTCGCCGACCCGGGCCTGAAGGACATGCACCTGATCGTGCCGATCTACACCATGTCGACGATGGAGAAGGAGGAGGTCACCAACCTGACCAGCGCGGTCGAGAGCGGGGTCGGCCTGGCCGGCTTCCATGGCGGCATGTGCGACGCCTTCCGCAACGAGGTGGCGTACCAGTTCATGACCGGCGGCCAGTGGGTGTCGCACCCCGGCAACATCATCGACTACCGCGTGCGGGTGACCCGGCGGGACGACCCGGTGATGCAGGGGCTGGAGGATTTCGACTACCGGTCCGAGCAGTACTACATGCATGTCGACCCGAACAACGAGGTGCTGGCCGAGACCACCTTCACCGGCGACCACGCCGCCTGGATCGCCGGCCACACCATGCCGGTGGTGTGGAAGCGCAAGCACGGCGCCGGCCGGGTGTTCTACAGCGCGCTGGGCCACCGGGTGGAGGAGTTCGAGAACCAGGCGATGCGCACCATCCTGCACCGCGGCCTGCTGTGGGCGGCGCGGGAGGCTTGACCACCGATTGCCTCTCCCGTTTACGAGACCTTTTCGAAATCCCCCAATCCGTCATCCCCACGAAAGCGGGGATCTCGCGGCATTTTGACCGGAAAGAGATTCCCGCTTTCGCGGGAATGACGGCGAAGGGATGGGATGGTGTTCTGAAAAGGTCGCGCTTGCGGAAGAGGTGACGCGCGGGCTCCGACCCACCCTCGCGCTTGCGCCGGCCCTGGCCGCCCCGCTATCACCGGGGCGGACGCCACCACGCCGGACGACCCGCTTGCCCGACGCGCCGCCGACCGAGACCCGAGACGATCCCGCCAGCGGGGAGAGGCGCCGACGCCGCTTCTCCGAGGTGCTGCGCGACCTGGCCGCGGCCGACCGCGAGCGCATCGCCATCGCCGACATCCTGGCCGCCTTCGGCGACCGGGCCTTCGGCGCGCTGATGCTGGTCTTCGCCGCGCCGAACGCCCTGCCGACGCCGCCCGGCACCTCATCGGTGCTGGGCGCGCCGCTCTTGTTCATCACCTTCCAGCTGATGATCGGCCGGTCGGTGCTGTGGCTGCCGCGGCTGATCACCAACCGGTCGGTCGCGCGGGCGGATTTCGCCCGGCTGGTCGACCGCATGGCACCCTGGCTGGAGAAGGCGGAGCGGCTGCTGCGGCCACGGCTGACCCTGCTGATCGGGCCGGTGGCGGACCGCTTCATCGGCGCCGCCTGCCTGCTGCTGGCCGTGATCCTATTCCTGCCGATCCCGCTGGGCAACATGGTGCCGGCGCTGGCCATCGCAGCCTTCGCCGTCGGCCTGATCGAGCGCGACGGCGTCGCGGTCTCGGTCGGCTGGGCGGCCACCGCGGCGGCGGCCGGCATCCTGGTGGCGATCTCCGCCGCCCTGTGGGCCGCCCTCCGCGCCTTCCTGCAGACGCTGCTGGGCGTCACGATCTGAGGGCTCTCCATTTCCACTGTCATTGCCCGGCTTGATGTATGGCCCGGGGAGATCCCTGACAGGTGTTCGGAGACATGACTGACACATAGTGCCGTGGCATTGGCTTCGATGGAGGCGATCCATGGCGTGGCAGGAGATGTCGGTCATGGAGCAGCGTCGGGAGTTTGTCCGGCTTGCGGAACAGGAGGGGGCGAACCGGCGGGAGTTGTGCCGTCGGTTCGGGATCAGCCCGGATGTGGGCTACAAGTGGCTGGGTCGCTGGCAGTCGGGCGATGCCGAGCTGGCGGACCGGTCGCGCCGGCCGCATGAGAGCCCGGGACGCAGCACGGCGGCGACGGAGATGGCGGTGCTGGCGGTGCGCGATGCGCATCCGGCCTGGGGCGCCCGCAAGATCGCGGCCTGCCTGATCCGCGATGGGAGCAGGCCGCCGGCGATCTCGACCGTGCACGAGATCCTGCGCCGGCATGGCCGGATCGATCCTGAAGCCGCCGGCTCGGGCCAGCCCTTCCAGCGCTTCGAGAAGGACGAGCCCAACCAGCTCTGGCAGATGGACTTCAAGGGCTGGGTGCCGCTGGTCGGGGGCCAGCGGTGCCATCCCCTGACCATGCTCGACGACCATTCGCGCTATGCGCCCAGCCTGCAGGCCTGCGCCGATGAGCAAAGCCGGACCGTGCAGGGCCATCTGCGGGCGGCCTTCCGCCGCCACGGCCTGCCGCAGGCGATCTTCGTCGACAACGGCTCCCCTTGGGGCGACGCCTCGGGAGAGCGCTGGACCCGGCTCGGCGTCTGGCTGCTCAAGCTCGGCGTCCGGGTCCTGCACAGCCGGCCCTATCACCCGCAGAGCCGGGGCAAGATCGAGCGCTTCCACCGCACCCTCGCCGCCGAGGTCTTCGCCCTCGAGGCCTTCCCGGACCTTGCCGCAGTCCAGCGCGCCTTCGACCGCTGGCGCGAGGTCTACAACTGGCAGCGACCGCACCAGGCGCTCGACCACCGGGTTCCAGGCAGCCGCTACCACCCCAGTTCCCGCACCATGCCCAGGCACCTGCCCGAGGTCGAGTATGACAGCCACGACATCGTCCGCACCGTCGGCACCACCAAGGCCTATGTCAGCTTCCTTGGACGGCCCTGGAAAGTGCCCCAGGCCTTCCGGGGCGAGCGCGTCGCCATCCGACCCCTCACCACCGATGGCCACTTCGGCGTCTTCTTCGCCAGCCACCTCATCGCCACCATCGACTTGACCAACACCAAACCTGTCAGCCATGTCTCCGAACAGGTGTCCGCCATGTCCCCGGGCTGAACACTTGACCGGGCAATCCAGGGGCCACCAAGAGCTGCTCTGGCCGCCCTGGATGCCACGGTCAAGCCGTGGCATGACAAGGAAAAGAGAGGCCCTTCCCCTGCGTCTTCAGCCTCAGACGGGCAACTCGGCGATCTCCGGCACGATGCGGATCGACAGGTCGTTGCCGCGGCCGCGGATCGCCACCCGCTCGATGCGGAAGGCCGAGAGGTCGGCGCCGGCGTGGTCGATCAGGTCCTGCGACACCACCAGCTCCGCCGTGTAGGTCTTGCACAGGCCTTCCAGCCGGCTGGCGGTGTTGACGGTGTCGCCGACCGCGGTCAGGCCCTTGACCCCGCCATAGCCCATCTCGCCGACGATGGCCGGGCCGACATGCAGGCCGATGCCCATGCGCAGCGGTTCCTTCAGGTCCGACGCCAGGGCCTGGTTCAGCTCGGCCAGCCGCGCCGCCATCCGCCGGGCGGCGTCGAGCGCCTGGCGGCTGCCGGCGTCGCGCCCGCTCTCGACCCCGAACAGCGCCATCACCCCGTCGCCGATGAACTTGTCGACCTGGCCGCCCGCCTCCTCGATCGACTGGCCCATGGCGGCGAAATAGCGGTTCAGCAGGAACACCACGTCGTAGGGCAGCCGGTGCTCCGACAGCTGGGTGAAGCCGCGCAAATCGGCGAACATCACCGCCACCTCGCGCTCCTGGCCGTGGCGGTGGCCGGGGCCGTGGAAGCCCTCGCGCGCGGTCGCGGTCGGCGGCAGCAGCGGCGTGACCTCGAGGTCACGCACCGGCCGGATCTGGCAGGCCAGCCGCACCCCTTCGGGCGCGCCGATGCGCTGCAGCACCCGCGCCTCTTCCGGGCTGGGCGGCGGCAGATGCTCGCCGCCCGTGCCGATCCGCACCCGGCAGGTCGAGCAGCGGCCGCGGCCGCCGCAGACCATGGCCTGCGGGATGCCGGCGGCGCGGATGATCTCCAGCGCGGTGGCGCCCGGGATGATGTCGAGCACCCGGCTGTCGCGGTAGTACAGCTTCGGCCCGCCGCGCCGGGCCAGCAGCATGCGCGCCACCGGCCCGGCGAAGGCGGCGAGGACCACGGCCAGGATCGCCAGCCGGGTCCACAGCGCCCCGTTCTCGGCGAAGGCCCGGGCCTCGGGCGTCAGCTTGTTGGCGCGGTACAGCGCCTCCATCCATCCCGGCTGGGCCGCCAGCGCCGAGACCTGCATCCCGGCCGAGACGAAGCCGGCGAGGGCGAGCGCCGGCAGCAGCAGCGCCGCGGCGTAGAGATAGGGCAGCGCCCTGCCATACCAGGGCTTGAGCCGCAGCCAGTAGTGCAGGCCGATGCAGCCATGGCCCCAGGCGACCAGCACCAGCAAGGCCTGCGCCCAGGCGCCGGTGCCGCCGCCCTCGACCCACAGCCGCGCCAGCACATAGCGGTAGGGCGTGCCGACGCCGAACACCTCATAGGCGATCACAGTGCCGAAGACATGGGCCGCCAGCAGGATCGGCACGGCCAGGCCGAGCCCCAGCTGCGCCGCCTGCCAGCCCTTCAGCCGGAAGCTGCGGCGCTGCCAGATCGAGGCCAGGGCGTTGGCGATGTGGACCGCGAAGGCGGCGGACAGCAGGATCAGCCCCGGCTGCTTCTCCCACACCAGGATGAACAGGCCGAGGCCGCGCTCCATCACGTCGAGCGAGATCAGCCCGGCGGCGTGGTTGAGCAGGTGGCTGGCGAGGAAGACGAAGAGGACCAGCCCGCTGGGCAGCCGCAATCGCTGCAGCAGGGACGGACGCCGCGCACCGGAAGGACCGGTGTCAGGGGGGAGGGTCAGTTCAGCGGACCGGTGTAGACCCAGGTCTCCACGGTGTCATGGGCGCGGAACGCCGGGACCTCGGGGTGATGGTAGACGAAGACGCGGATCGCCGCCTCCAGCGCCACCGAGCCGGGGGCGCCGCGAGCCACCATCTCGGCATAGGCGCGGGTCACCGCCTGGTGGCAGCGGCAATCGGCAGTGCCGTCCGCGAAGGGCGGCCCGCCGGAGCCGCAGCTTTCAGGACTTCTTCTTGCGGCCATAGAGTTCAAGCCTGTGATCGACGAGTTCGAAGCCGAGCCGCCGGGCGATCTTCTCCTTCAACACCTCGAGCTCCTGGTCCTTGAACTCGATGACCTCGCCGGTCTCAAGATCGATCAGGTGGTGGTGATGCTCGAGATTGACCTCGAAGCGGGAGTAGTTCTCGTTGAAGTCATGCCGCTGCACCAGGTTCAGCTCGTCGAGCAGATGCAGGGTGCGGTATACGGTCGCGATGCTGATCGACGCGTCGATCTCGCGGGCACGGTGATACACGGTCTCGACCGACGGGTGGTCGGCCGATTCGGTCAAGACCTGGAGAATGACACGACGCTGATCGGTCATCTTCAGGCCGGCGGAGATGCACCTCTCCTCGAGCGTCATGGCTCTAGCCCTCTCTAGCCACGGAACCATTGGCGGATGGGCGCAGACTACAGATCGGCGCGGCGCTTGGCACCCGAAAACGCGTCGCACCGCAACAAGAGGGAAACGCGATGAGCGATCTCTTCAATCTGGAGATGAGCATCCATGGCTGGATCGCGCTCGGGATCGCGGTGGTCGGCATCATCGCGCTGAACCTGGGGCTGATGCATCTGGCCCGCAAGAAGCACGATTCCAGCTTCGATCCTCACGACGACGCGCCCTGAGCCGCGGAGCTGGAGGTGGCGGCGTCGCCGTCCGGCTTGTCCAGGCTGCGGGTCAGCACCATCCGGTGCGGGAACGGCAGGTCGATGCCGAGCTCGTCGAAGCGCCGCTTCATCCGGCGGTTGAACTCCCGCATCACCCCCCATTGCTTGATCGGTGGCGTCTTGATCCGCGCCTTGATGGTCACGGTGCTCTCGCCGAACTTGTCGAGGCCGATGACCTCGATCGGCGCCAGGATGTTCGGCGCCCATTCCGGGTCGAGCTGCAGCTCGCGGCCGAGGTCGCGCAGCACCTCGATGACGTTGTCGACATCCTGGTCGTAGCCGATGCCGATGTTGAACACGGCGAAGGAGAAATCCTTGGTCATGTTGATGATCGAGGTCACCGAGCTGAACGGGATGGTGTGCACCGCCCCGGTCTCGTCGCGCAGCCGGATGGTGCGGATGGTGATGGTCTCGACCGACCCGCTGTCGCTGCCGAGCTGGACCACGTCGCCGATCGCCAGCGTGTCCTCGAACAGGATGAAGACGCCGGTGATGACATCCTTGACCAGGGTCTGGGCGCCGAAGCCGATGGCCAGGCCCACCACCCCGGCGCCGGCCAAGAGCGGCGCGATGTTCAGCCCGACCTCGGACAGGATCATCAGCACCGCGACCGTGATCAGCAGGATGAGGAAGGCGTTGCGCAGCAGCGGCAGCAGGGTGCGCACCCGGGCGCTGCGCTGCACCAGCCGGCCTGTGGAATCGTGCCGGTTGAGATGGAATTCGATCAGCTGGCTGACCACCTCCCACGCCACCAGCGAGGCCACCAGCATGAACAGGATCGCCCCGCCGCTCTGCAGCACGGCACGGCCGGTCTCGGTCTCCATCCAGGCGATGCCGCCGAGCTGCCAGACCTCGAGCAGCACCAGGATGGTGGCGATGGTGACGATGATCTTCAGCGCGTTGTCCAGCACCGGCAGGTAGCGGTTGGCGCGCTGTTCCAGCCCGGGGTAGCGGCCCTTCAGCTCCGGCCCGATCGAGAAGGCGCGGTGGATCAGCCGCGGCCCGTAGAGCGACACCAGCCGCGCCAGCACCAGGGCCAGCACGGTCAGGACGGTGGCGCGGAGGATGAAGGCGAAGCCGCCATTGATGCCGAGCGCCCAGATCACGAAGGTGGCGCCGACATAGGCGATGGCGACGAGGTGCCAGACATCGGCGAAGCGCCGCCGGGCGGTGCCGACGGCCCGGGTCACCGCCGCATCGTCCCCTGCCGCGCCGTGGCGGCGGCCGCGCAGCCAGTCGGCCACCGGGTGCCGGTTCTGCAGGATCAGCACCACCAGCATGGCCACGATCACCAGCCCGACCAGGTAGGTCAGCGCGGTCAGCCCGCCATAGGGCAGTTCCAGCACCGAGGCGGTGACTACCGTGAGGTAGCCGAACACGGTCAGCCGGATCAGCCGCTTCGACCAGATGTAGAGGTAGCCCGCGGTCTCGTCGCCGATGTGCAGCAGCCGCAGCCGTGGGTGCTCCGGCGTCAGCACGATGCGGATCAGCATCAGCGCTACGCCGCTGATCAGCGCGGCATAGACCAGCGCGGTGACCACGATGGTGACGAATTGCGGCGGCGCCAGCACGCTGGTCACGCCATAGGCGGCGAAGACGAAGGCGAGCAGCGGCAGGAAGTCGAGCACCGCCTGGCCCAGGATCAGTGGCAGCTTGCCCCACAGCGTGGCAGGGGGGTGGCGGTCGAGCGCCCGCCGCGCGCCGCGCAGCAGCCGCACCACCAGCAGGCCGGCGGCGAGGCCGGCGACGAAGACGCCGAGCACGTTGAGGAAGATCGCGATCCAGCGCGCCCGGGCGTCCGGATCGCCCAGCTGGTCGCGGGCCCAGACCAGCAGCTGGGGCGACTGCGCCAGGGTGCTGCCGATGACGGCGACCCCGCCGGTGACGTCGCGCATCTTGTCCGACACCGCGACCAGGGCCTGGCTGCCCACCGCCTCCAGCGTGGTCTGCTTGTCCGCCGGCGGCTCCTGCGCCTGCAGCATCAGCTGCAGCCGGGCGATCAGCTCGGCCCGCGCCTTGTCGTCCTGCAGCGTGCCGATCAGCGCCCTGACCCGCTCCGGGTCGGCCTCCGCCGGCTTGGCCGCCGGCGCCGGGGCGGCGGGGACCTGGGCGGCGGCGAGGCCCGGGGCCAGCAGGATGAAAGCGAGGCAGAGGAGATGGAGAAGACGGGTCATCGGCTCGGACGGGTTGCGGGTGGGCAAGGCGTTTCCGGGCGGGGCACCGCCGGGCGGCGGGATGCGGATGCCGATCTTAACCGAGGGACCATGCGATCGTTCCCCTCTCCGGCCCCTGGATCGGCCGGCCCGAAGATGCCATCTGTGGGGCGACGCTATCTGTTTGAGCAGGCCGCGGCCACAGTCTCGTGGGCCGGCCGGGGAGCATGGCCATGGCGGAAGACGGTGATCTCGGCTCGGTCCGGCCGAAGCTGGTGGAGAGCAAGCAGCGCTGGGCGCGCGAGGGCCGGCTGCTGACCGGTGTCACCGCAGACCCCGACCGGGTACGGCTGCCGCCCGGCCAGCGCGAAGTCAAGACTTGGCCGGTGCTCGACCTCGGGGTGCAGCCGGAGATCCCGCTCGACAAGTGGCGGCTGACCATCGACGGGCTGGTCGACACCCCGACGGTGTGGCGCTGGGATGACATCCTGGCCCAGCCGGCGTTCGAGGACGTCTCGGACATGCATTGCGTCACCGCGTGGTCGCGCTTTGACAACCGCTGGCGCGGCGTCTCGGCCCTGCACCTGCTGTCGGCGGTGCAGCCCAAGGCGGAGGCGAACCATGTCATCTTCCACAGCTACGACACCTACACCACCAATGTCGCGCTCGACGCCTTCGCCGATGACGACGTGCTGCTGGCGACCCATCATGACGGCCAGCCGATCACAGTCGAGCATGGCGGCCCGCTGCGGGTGATCCTGCCGAAATGGTATCTGTGGAAGAGCGCGAAATGGGTGAAGCGGATCGAGTTCGTGGCCGCCGACCGCCCCGGCTTCTGGGAGGAGCGCGGCTACCACAACGAAGCCGACCCCTGGCAGGAACAGCGCTACGGGTGAGGGCTACCGGGAACGGATCGGAGACTGGTTCAGCGCTCTCGCGTTCCTTCGGACGTCATCCCCCGCTTCCGCGTCGCTTTCGCGGGGATGACGAAGGGGATGGGTGCGGGCAGGGCGGCCGTCATCGCCGCTGTTTCACCGTCCATCGTGCCACCCTCCGTTGCGAATCGCGCCGGCCCGGTCAGGGCCGGCCGGCGGCCAGGGTGTCGGCGCGGATGAAATCGATGAAGGCGCGCAGCGCGGCCGGCATCTGGCGCTGGCGCGGATAGTACAGAAAGAAGCCCGGGAAGGGCGGCGACCAGTCCTCCAGCAGCGGCAGCAGCCGGCCATCCGCCAGCTCCGCCGTGACCATGCCTTCGAACACGAAGCCCAGGCCGGCGCCGTCCAGCACCGTCCGGATCAGCAGCCGCTGGTCGTTGTTGACGATCAGCGGTCCGTTCGGGCTGACCGTCAGCTCCCGGCCGTCCTTCTCGAACTCCCACGCATAGACCACGCCGCTCGGGAAGCGGTAGCCGAGGCAGGCATGCTCGGTCAGGTCGCGCGGCGTCTGCGGCCGCGGCCGCCGCGCGAGATAGGCGGGGGCGGCGATCACGATCATCCGCTGTTCGCCGCCGAAGCGCACCGCGACCATGTCGCGCTCCAGCTGCTCGCCCAGGCGCACGCCGGCATCGAATCCGCCGGCGACGATGTCGATCAGGGCGCTGGTGACCGCGATTTCCAGCCGGATCTCCGGATAGGCCTCCAGGAACCGCGCCACCATCGGCGCCAGGATCAGCTCCGCCGCCGGGATCGATGTGGTGATTCGCAGCGACCCGGCCGGCTGGCGGCGGAACTGGTCGATCTCCCCGACGGCGCCCTCGATGTCGCGGAAGGCGGGCTCCAGCCGGGCCAGCAGCCGGTCGCCGGCCTCGGTCGGCGTGACGCTGCGGGTGGTGCGGTTCAAGAGCCGCACCCCCAGCCGCTCCTCCAGCCCGCGGATCGCGTGGCTGACGGCGGAGGCGGACAGGGCCAGCTCGATCGCTGCGCGGCGGAAGCTGCGGTGCCGCGCCACCGCCGCGAACGCAGCCAGATCGGGAAGGTCGGGACGCAGCATTGCTGAATTCCATTCATCAGCTCATGCCCATATCTACGGGTTATCGCATGATCGCCCAACCCCCATTCTCCTGGCGTGCCGCAGCGGTCGACGCGACCGGCGGCCTCGAAATCCAGGAGAAGAACCATGGACAGACGCTCTCTCGGCCAGGACGGCACCACCGTCTCCGCCATCGGCCTCGGCTGCATGGGCATGTCCGAATTCTACGGCCCCCGCGACGACGCCCAGTCGCTCGACACCCTCGCCGCGGCGCTGGAGCACGGCATCGATTTCCTCGACACCGCCGACTTGTACGGGTCGGGGCACAATGAGGAGCTGATCGGCCGCTTCCTCAAGGGCCGCCGCGGCCAGGTGGTGCTGGCCACCAAATTCGGCATCGTGCGCGAGCCTGGCGTCGCCGGGCGGCGGATCGACAACTCGCCGGCCTATATCCGGGCCGCGGTCGAGGCCTCGCTGCAGCGCCTGGGCACCGATGTCATCGACCTCTACTACATGCATCGCCGCAACATCGACGTGCCGGTCGAGGAGTCGGTCGGCGCCATGGCCGAGCTGGTGAAGGCGGGCAAGGTGCGGCAGATCGGCCTGTCCGAGGTGTCGGCCGAGACGCTGCGCCGGGCTCATGCGGTGCACCCGATCGCGGCGGTGCAGAGCGAATATTCGTTGTGGACCCGCGACCAGGAACGCAGCGGGGTGCTGGCGGCCTGCCGCGAACTGGGCACCACCCTCGTCGCCTATTCGCCGCTCGGCCGCGCCTTCCTCACCGGCGCGGTGACCGACACCTCGTCGCTGGCGGCGGATGATTTCCGCCGCGTCAATCCGCGCTTCGCCGAAGACGCGATGGCGCAGAACCGGCGCCTGGCCGAGGCCTTCGGCGACTTCGCCGCCGATCTCGGGGCCAGGCCGGCCCAGGTGGCGCTGGCCTGGCTGCTGTCGAAGCACGACCACGTCGTGCCGATCCCGGGCACCAAGCGCCGCAGCTACCTCGCCGAGAACGCGGCCGCCGCCTCGCTCCGGCTGACGGCGGAGCAGGTGGCGGCGCTGGACGCCCTGTTCGCGCCGGAGGCCGTCGCCGGCACCCGCTACAACGAGGCGGGGATGAAGGACGTGGGACTGTAACCATTGATGCCTTGCCGCCTGGGGCCGGTCCCGACTATCCAGGCGGCATGCGCATCCTGTTCGTCTGCACCGGCAACATCTGCCGCTCGCCGACCGCCGAGGCGGTGATGCGGGCCAGGCTGGCCGCCGCCGGGTTGGACCATGAGGTCGACGGCGCCGGCCTGCAGGGCTTCCATGCCGGCGAGCCGCCGCATCCCCCGGCGATCCGGGCGGCGGCGTCGCGCGGCTACGACCTGCGCCCGCTGCGCGCCCGCAAGCTGGAGCGGGCGGATTTCCGCCGTTTCGACCTGCTGCTGGCGATGGATCACGGCCAT
This sequence comes from Inquilinus sp. 2KB_23, assembly GCF_052115705.1. Lineage (NCBI taxonomy): Bacteria > Pseudomonadati > Pseudomonadota > Alphaproteobacteria > Rhodospirillales > Rhodospirillaceae > Inquilinus > Inquilinus sp. 2KB_23. The sequence continues at coordinate 477,261 of NZ_JBFRHF010000001.1, forward strand.
CTCGCCCGGATGCGCCGCCTGTCCGCCGCCGGCAGCGGCCGGGTCGGCCTGTTCCTGGATTTCGCGCCGGGGCTGGAGGGCCAGGACGTGCCCGACCCCTATTACGGCGACAGCGCCGGCTTCGAGCATGTGCTGGACCTGATCGAGGCCGGCTGCGACGGCCTGCTCACCGCGCTGCGCGACGGGCGGCTGGGCTAACCCTTGATCGCCCCCGCCGTCAGCCCGGCGACGATCTTGCGCTGGAACACCAGCACCAGGACGATCAGCGGCAGGGTCACCACCACCGAGGCCGCCATGATCGGGCCGAACGGGTATTCGTAGCGGCTGCCGCCGGAGATGGTGGCGATCGCCACCGGCACCGTGCGGTTCTCGTCCGACAGGATGAAGGTCAGGGCGAACAGGAACTCGTTCCAGGCCTGGATGAAGGCCAGCAGGCCGGTCGAGGCCAGGGCCGGGCCCATCAGCGGCAGCAGCACGCTGACCAGCACCCGCCAGTGCGAGGCGCCGTCGATCAGCGCCGCCTCCTCCAGCTCGCGCGGGATGTCCTGGATGAAGCCGGTCAGCACCCAGACGGTGAAGGGCAGGGTGAAGATCAGATAGGCGAAGGTCAGCGACCCCACCCGGTTGTACAGGCCGAACCAGCGCACCAGCTCGAACATCCCCGACAGCACCACGATCTGCGGGAAGATCGAGATCATCAGGATCACCAGCAGCACCGTCCGCCGCAGCGGGAAGTCCAGCCGCCCGAGCGCATAGGCGGCGCCGAGAGCGAGCAGCAGCGAGATCGCGGTGGTCGATCCGGCGACGATCAGCGAGTTGACGATCGACCCCAGGAACACCGGGTCGTGCAGCAGCGCCTTGTAGTAGATCAGGTCGAAGGCCGGCAGCAGCGTCGCCTCGAACAGCGATGCCCCGGTCTTCAGCGAGGACACGATCGCCCAGTAGTAGGGGAACAAGGTGTAGATCAGCACCAGCACCACGGCGACGCCGAGGCCGATGCTCTTCAGCAGCCGGCGGCGGCGGTAGCGGGCCAGGATGGAGGCGGCCGCGACGGTCATCGCATGCTCGTCCGGTCCAGCCGGATCGCGCCGATGATGACGATGGCGATCAGGGCGATCAGCAGGAACACCCAGGTCGAGGCGGCGGAGCCGTAACCGAGCTCCTGGAAGCTGACCAGCTGGTTGCGGGCGTAGATCGAGATGGTCATGGTCGGGTCGCCGTTGCCGCCGAGGACGTAGCTGAGGTCGAACATGCGCAGCGCGTCGAGGGTGCGGAACAGCACCGCGACGCCCAGCGGCACCCGCAGCATCGGCAGGGTGATCGAGGTCAGGCGCTTCCACGCCGAGATGCCGTCGACCCGCGCCGCCTCGTGGATCTCGGCCGGAATCAGCTGCAGTCCGGCCAGGATCAGCAGCACCATGAACGGCGTGGTGATCCAGACGTCGACGAAGATGACGACGCCCAGCGCCAGCGCCGGGTCGGCGGTCCAGGCCACGCCCTTGTCGATCAAATGCAGGTCGATCAGCAGCCGGTTGATGATGCCGAACTGGTCGTGCAGCAGCCATTCCCAGATCTTGGCCGAAACCACCACCGGGATCGACCACGGCACCAGGATGGCGGCGCGCAGCACCCCGCGGCCGGGGATCGCCTGGTTCAGCAGCAGGGCGATGGCGAGGCCCAGCACCGTCTCCAGCGCCACCGAGGCGATGGTGAAGACCAGGGTGTTCTCGACCGCCCGCCACCATTGCGGGTCCTGGGCGACGTCGATGAAGTTGTCGAGCCAGACGAAGCCGTAATTGGCGGGGTCGTCGAGTGTGGCGTCGGTGGTGGAGAAGAACAGGGTGCGCAGCAGCGGCCACAGCGCCACCAGCGCCAGCGCCGCCAGGGTCGGCGCCAGGAACAGCCACGCGGCCCGTCGGTGCGATCGGGCGATGCGGCCGGTCATGGGGTGGGCCCCATGATTGAGTCCCCCCTCCCCCTGCGGGAGGGGGGTAGGGGGAGGGGGGTCGCGCCGCAAGGGCCGCCGGTCCCGGCCATAGCGTCGCCGTTTCCCCAAGGCTTGGGATGCATGGATGCGGAGCCCTGCCTCGGCAACCCCCTCCCCCTAGCCCCCTCCCGCAAGGGGAGGGGGGACAAGGAAGGGAGCGGTTGGGCGAGCAGCACCGGCGCTATCCCTGGCGAGCCATCACCACTTCGCCCGCTTCTTCAGCTGCTCCAGCTGCTGGGCCAGCTCGGCCACGGCGGCTTCGGGCTTCTCGTCGCCGGTCAGCACCGCATGCACCGACTTCGAGAAGGCTTGCGACACCCGGTTGTAGCTGGCGCCGGTGGCGGAGGAGGGGCGGGCGATGCTGTCGGCGAAGGCGGCCTGGGTGTCCTTCAGGAAGGGCAGCTTGGCCAGCACCTCGGGGTCGTCGTACAGCGCCGCCACCGTCGGGTTGTAGGCGCCCTGGATCGCCCGGCGCTTCTGGTCGGCGGCGCCGGTCATGTAGCGGATCAGGCTGACCGCCGCCTCCTTGTTCTCGGAATATTTCGACACGCCGAGATAGGCCGGACCCAGGCAGCCGCTCGACTTCTCCCCCGCCGCGCCGACCGGCAGCGCCGCCACCCCGACCTTGCCGACCAGGGCGCCGCCCGCGGCCTGCGAGGTGCCCCAGACATAGGGCCAGTTGCGCAGGAACACGGCCTTGCCGCTCTCGAACACGGCGCGGGAGCTTTCCTCGTCATAGCCCAGCACGCCCTGCGGGCTGATGGTGTCGATCCAGCCATGGGCCAGGGCCAGCGCCGCGGCCGCCTTGGGGTTGTCGATGGTGACCGCGCCCTTGTCGTCGATCACGGTGCCGCCGCCGGCGCTGGCCACCCATTCGATGGCGTCGCAGGTCAGCCCCTCATAGGATTTGCCCTGCCAGACGAAGCCCCACATGTCGGCATCGCCGGCCTTGCGCTCGCCATCCTGCACCGCCTTGGCCGTCTCGGTCAGCTCGGCCCAGGTCTTGGGCGCCGTCTTGCCATACTTCTCCAGCAGGTCCTTGCGGTAGAACATCAGCCCGGTGTCCATGTACCAGGGCAGTGCCAGCAGGTGGCCGTCGATGGTCGCGGCGTCGATCGTGGTCGGGAAATGCGCGGCCACCTCCTCCTTCGGCACCAGGGTGCCGAGGTCGAGCAGGTGGTTCTTCAGCATGCCCATCCAGATCACGTCGATCACCAGCACGTCGACATCGGTCGACTGCGCCGCCAGCATCTGCTGGTACAGCGGCACCGCGTCGTCCCAGGACGCCGGCATCTTGTTGATCGAGACGGCGTTGCCGGACTGCTTCGCCCAGGCTTCGGCGGCGCTGCTGCACAGATCGTAGTCGGTGGCGCCGCAGAACAGCTTCACCGTCGCGGCCTGGGCGCCGGTCGCGGCGAAGCCGGCCAGCATGGCGGCCAGGGATAGGGTTGCAATCTTCACGGGTCCCTCCGTTCAAGCCCCTGTTTGCGTTCTCTTCCGTCGGTCCGGGCGGGTTGGTCCCGCCGCGTCAGCTGKAGGCCGCGGCCTCGTGTCGAACCATCGCCAGCAGCCCGTCCTCGTCCGGCAGCGTGCTGCCGCCATGGCCGGTGGTGGCCAGCGTGCCGCAGGCCACGGCCAGGGCGACGCTGTCGCGGAAGTCGCAGCCGCGCAGCCGGCCGTAGAGGAATCCGGCGTTGAAGCTGTCGCCGGCGCCTGTCGTGTCGACCACCGCGACCGCGGGCGCCGCCACGCTGCAGCGCCGGCCGCGGCTGAGGCCGATTGCCCCGGCGGCGCCGCGCTTGACCAGCACGGTCGGCACCATCGTCGCCAGCCGCTCCAACGCCGCCTCGGCCGTGGCCTCGCCGGTGAAGCCGATGGCCTCGGATTCATTGGGCAGGAAGACGTCGACCTCGCGGAACAGCTCAGCCACGCCAGGCGTGTCGATGCGGTGCGCCACATGCTGGCAGTCGAGGCAGACCAGGATCCCCCGCTGCCGCGCCGCCCGGGCCAGGGCCAGCAGCTCCGGCTCCAGCCGGAAGCTCTGCAGCAGCAGCGCGCGCGGCGCCACGGCGTCCAGCACCTCCGGCGCCGGCGGCAGGTCGTCGCGCACGGCGTAGCTGACGAAGCCGCGGTCATGGGCGAAGGAGAAGGACGCGCTGACCCGCTCCAGCGGGTGGTCGAGGCGCCGGAACAGCCGGTCGTCCAGCCCCTCCGCCTGCGCCGCCTCCAGCGCCAGGCGGCTGAACAGGTCGGTGCCGAAATCGGCCGCCCACACCGTCCTCAGCCCCAGCCGGTGCAGCGCCATGGCGGTGGTGAAGCTGGCGCCGGGCAGCATGCCGAAGCCGCGGGCGAACAGGTCGGCGCCCAGCCGCGGCACCTCCGGCAGCCCGGTGAAGATCAGGTCCCAGTAGTATTCGCCGACCACGACGACGTCGCAGCCCTCGGCATGGGGGCCGCCGGTCATTGCCAGTTGCCGACGTAAGGCGCGTGGGCGGTCAGGTATTCGTCGACCAGCGCCTCGGCCCGGGAATAGGACAGCACCAGCGGGTGCGCCACCAGGGCCTCCACCGCCAGGTCGCGGTCGCGGTCGCGGATCGCCTGCACCGCCAGCCGCTCATAGCGCTTGATGGCGTGCACCAGCTGGGCCTGCGCCTCCGGCATCGGGCCGATCGGCAGCGGCCGCACCCCGTCGCGGTCGACCACGCAGCTGACCTCGACCACATCCTCGTCGCGCAGCCCCTCGATCGCGCCCCGGTTCGGCACGTTCAGCCCGCTGTACAGCGGCTTGCCGGTCTCCAGCGCATCGACCAGGTCCAGCGCGACCCCGGCATAGCCCTCGCCCTCGTCGCCCTTGGGCACGGCGGCATCGGCCGCCAAAGCGCGGTCGGCCTCCTCCATGCTCGGCGCCCCGTCCTGGGCGTAGTGCATGTAGGTGGCGTTGCGGCGGTGGGCGTAGGCGTGGTAGGCGCGCAGCGCCAGGTCCGGGTTGCGGCGCCAGTCCAGGGCGGTCAGCTGGTCGATCAGCCCGTGGTTCAGGTCCAGGATCTCCTCGCCGCGGGTGCGCGAATCCGACCGGATCGCGTCGACCGCCTTCTCGGCATAGTAGAAGTAATAGAGGTACTCGTTGATCCACATCCCATGGCGGCGGACCACGCGCGGGCTGAACACCTTCTGGGCCGAGGCGGCCAGGAAGGCGTCGTCGGCCAAGAGGCGCGGCAGCACGTCCTCGCCGCCGATCTCGGCGCGGCGGGTGAAGGACAGGTGGTTCAGGCCGAACACCTCGGTGCGGACCGCCTTCTCCGGCACGCCGTACCAGCGCGCCACCGCCGACTGGGCGGCGTTGGCGCCGTCGCAGATGCCGATGCTGCGGTCGTGGCCGGCGTCGCGCAGGGCCTGGGTGACCAGGCCGGCCGGGTTGGTGAAGTTGAACAGCCAGGCATCGGGGCTGACCCGCTTCAGCAGGTCGGCATAGCCCAGGATGGTCGGGATGCTGCGCAGCGCCATGGCGAAGCCGCCCGGCCCTGTGGTCTCCTGCCCCAGCACGCCATGCGCCAGGGCGATGCGCTCGTCCTTGATGCGGCCTTCCTCCAGCCCCGGCCGGACCGTGGTCACGACATAGGCGGCGCCGTCCAGCGCCCGCTCGGGATCCAGGCTGGTGGTGATCTTCACCGGCGACTTCATCTGCCGGGCGATCAGCGTGCCCAGGCCGCCGAACAGCTCCAGCCGCGGCCCGTCGATGTCGAGCAGGCACAGCTCGGTCAGGTTGCTCCATTCCGCCCGGCGCAGCGCCGATTCGATGAACAGGGGGGCGCGGACTCCGCCGCCGCCGACCAGGGTCAGTTTCATGGGGCCTCCCGGGAACCGGCCACCGTTGACATGACTGGTTATAACCAGTCATGTCAACGGTGGCCGGACGCCGGATTTGCGTGTATGCAGCAGTCATGGATTCGCCCTCGCCGCGCCGGAGATTCCGTGCCGCATGATGCCATGAACGACGATCCGATCACCGCCGGGGTGCGGCGCGACGACCCGCAGCCGCTGTACCGCCAGATCAAGCAGCGGATCCGCGAGCAGATCGACCGCGGCGAGCTCGGCACCGATGCCAAGCTGGCGTCGGAGCGCGAGCTGGAGAAGCAATACGGCGTCAGCCGCATCACCGTGCGCCAGGCGGTGCGCGAGCTGGTGGCGGAAGGCTGGCTGCACAGCCATCCCGGCCGCGGCTTCTTCGTGGCGCGGCGCGAGGAGGCCTATGAGCTGCACCTGCTGCGCAGCTTCACCGCCATCGCCGAGGCGCATGGACGGGTGCCGGCCAGCCGGCTGATCGACGGCCGGGTCTGCCCGGCGCCGGCGGAGATCGCGCGGCCGCTGTTCCTGCCGGTCGGCGCCGATGTGGTGATGCTGAAGCGGCTGCGCTGCCTCGACGGCCAGCCGATGGTGCTGACCCAGGACTGGTTCGCCGCCGGGTTGGTGCCGGGGATACTCGACCTCGACTGGTCGACCGGCAACCGCTCGCTCTACGCCGAGATCCGCGACCGCTACCGGCTGCGCCCGGACAGCGGCCGCACCACGCTGAGCGCCCGCCTGGCCAATGAGGAGGAGGCGCGGCTGCTGGAGCTGGCGCCGCCGGCGGCGGTGCTGACGGTCGAGCAGATCGCCTATGACCCGCAGGGAAGGCCGGTGAACATGACCTTCTCCAGCCACCACCCGCTGCGCTATCCCCTCAGCCTCGACCAGCGCGGCCAGAAGGATGCGGCGGGTGGCTGACGGCCTCGATCCCGGCCTCGCCGACCGGATCGAGGCGGCGCTCGGGGTGCGGCCGGCGGCGGCCGAGCCGCTGCCCGGCGGGTCGACCGTCGCGGTGCTGCGGGTCGATCTCGCCGATGGCGGCCGCATCGTCGCCAAGGCGGGGCAGGGGGCGCTGGCCCTCGAGGCCTGGATGCTGGGCGAGCTGGCACAGCACTCCGCCCTGCCGCTGCCGGCGGTGCTGCATGCGGCCGAGGACCTGCTGCTGCTCGAGCATGTCGACCACGAGCCCGGGCCGCCGCCCCATGCGGCGCAGCTGCACGCCGCCGAGCTGCTGGCGGCGCTGCACGCCGTGCCGTGGCCGACCTTCGGCTATGCCAGGGACACCTCGATCGGCAGGCTGCCCCAGCCGAACCCGCCCGGCGACCGCTGGGTGCCGTTCTTCCGCGACCACCGCCTGCTGCACATGGCCCGCGCCGGCCACGCCGAGGGCACGGTCGATGCCGAGCTGCTGCGCCGCCTGGAAATCCTGGCCGGCCGGCTGGAGGATCTGCTGTCCGAACCGCGCCATCCCGCTTTGCTGCATGGCGACATCTGGACCGGCAACCTGCTGCACCGCGACGGCCGAATCGCCGCTGTCATCGACCCCGCCATCTCCTGCGGCCATCCGGAGATGGAGCTGGCCTACCCGACCCTGTTCGGCACCTTCGACGAGGCCTTCTTCCGCCGCTATGACGAGGCCGCGCCGCTGGATCCCGGCTTCTGGGACGGCCGCCGGCCGATCTATTTGCTGTATCCCTTGCTGGTCCATGTCCGGTACTGGGACCCGGCCTATGCCGAGCCGATCCGCCGGATTCTCGACCGCTACGGCGCCTGATCGCGGCCGCTAACCCCCCGAAACGTCTTACGATTCATTGAGATTGTAACGGTGCATTTTCTTCTCCATAGTCGCGCCAATCCGGCGTGTGACGCGGAGCTTGAACAGAGAAACGCCCTCGGTCTAAACGGCGAAGCGAACAGATGAGGTCGACCATCCCCGGGTGGTCTGTTGACCGTCGCGGGATGGTCTGTGGAGGCAAATCGGCGCGAGCATGGAATATTTCCTGCAGCAGCTCATCAATGGGCTGACGCTGGGCGCGATCTACGGTCTGATCGCGATCGGCTATACGATGGTGTACGGCATCATCGGCATGATCAATTTCGCCCATGGCGAGATCTATATGATCGGCGCATTCATCGCGGTGATCGGCTTCGTCGTGCTGGGCGCCTTCGGCGTGCCCGGCGTGTCGGTGGCCCTGGCCCTGGCGATCGTGCTGATCATCTCGGTGGTGGTCACGGCGGCCTATGGCTGGACGATCGAGCGGCTGGCCTACCGGCCGCTGCGCGGCTCGACCCGGCTGGCGCCGCTGATCTCGGCGATCGGCATGTCGATCTTCCTTCAGAACTACGTCCAGCTGCTGCAGGGCGCGCGGCGCAAGCCGGTGCCGCCACAGATCCCGGGCGGGTTCCAGCTGACCTCCGGCGGCGGCTTCGACGTCAGCTTGTCCTATCTCCAGATCATCATCGTCGTCCTGACCCTGGTGCTGATGCTGGGCCTGACCTGGGTGATCAACCGCACCTCGCTCGGCCGGCAGCAGCGCGCCTGCGCCCAGGACCGCACCATGGCGGCGCTGATCGGGGTCGATGTCGGCCGCACCATCTCGACCACCTTCGTCATCGGCGCGGCGCTGGCCGCCGTGGCCGGCGTGATGGTGACGCTGTACTACGGCGTGATCGACTTCTACATCGGCTTCCTCGCCGGCATCAAAGCCTTCACCGCCGCGGTGCTGGGCGGCATCGGGTCGCTGCCGGGCGCGATGCTCGGCGGCATCCTGATCGGCCTGATCGAGGCCTTCTGGTCGGGCTACTTCTCGTCGGAATACAAGGATGTCGCCGCCTTCACCATCCTGGTGCTGGTGCTGATCTTCCGACCGTCCGGCCTGCTCGGCCGCCCCGACATCGAGAAGGTCTGACATCATGGCCACGCTTGTCCAGGCCGAGGCGGCCGCCCCCCGCGGCCTCGACCTCGTCGCCATGGCGAAGGAGGCGGGGGTCACCGCCCTGATCGCCCTGGTGCTGACCGCCCCCCTGATCGGCATCCGCACCGTGGAGCAGAGCGGGTCGCTCGGCTTCGAGACCGACTTCACCGCCGTGGCCATCGCCGTGGCGCTGGTCTTCGTCGGCCGCATCGGCATCATCCTGAACCGCGAAGGCATCGCCCGGCCGGTGCTGTGGCTCAGCCTGCTGTTCCTGGTGGTGTTCCCGCTGCCGGTGATCTACGAGCTGCTGCGCTCCGGCTTCACCCTGTTCGGGGTGCAGGTGCCGCTCGACCTGCCGCCGCTGCCGGTGCTGGACTTCCACTCCATCCCGCTGCTGGTGATCGGCACGCTCGGCTCGATGTGGCTGGCGCTGCAGGCGCTGCTGGTGCAGCGGCGCCACCGCTCCAGCCTGTCGCGGCAGGAACGCGACCGGGCGATGGACAAGATCGGGGCGAAGGTGCAGCGCGCCACCGTCTTCGTCGGCCCCATCCTGGTGCTGCTGGCGGTGGTCTTCCCGTTCACCGACCTCGCCACCCGCGCGACACTCGGCGTCGCCACCATCGTGCTGATCTACATCATGCTGGGCTGGGGGCTGAACATCATCGTCGGCCTCGCCGGGCTGCTCGACCTCGGCTATGTCGCCTTCTACGCCGTCGGCGCCTATTCCTACGCCCTGCTGTCGACCACCTTCGGCCTCAGCTTCTGGATCTGCCTGCCGCTGGCCGGGGTGTTCGCCGCCTGCTTCGGCCTGATCCTCGGCTATCCCGTGCTGCGGCTGCGCGGCGACTATTTCGCGATCGTCACGCTGGGCTTCGGCGAGATCATCCGCATCATCCTGATCAACTGGGCGCCGGTGACCGGCGGGCCGAACGGGATCAACAACATCCCGCGGCCCAGCTTCTTCGGCTTCCCCTTCGACCGCAGCCCGCCGGAGGGCCAGACCGCCTTCCACCAGCTGTTCGGCCTCGAGTACAGCCCAACCCACCGGATCGTCTTCCTGTACCTGCTGATCCTGGCCCTGGCGCTCCTGGTCAACTTCATCAGCACCCGGCTGCGGCGCCTGCCGCTGGGCCGGGCGTGGGAGGCGATCCGCGAGGACGACATCGCCTGCCAGTCGCTCGGCATCAACCGCACCAACCTGAAGCTGGCGGCCTTCGCCACCTCGGCGATGTGCGGCGGCTTCGCCGGCAGCTTCTTCGCGACCTACCAGGGCTTCATCAGCCCGGAGAGCTTCTCCTTCATCGAATCCGCCATCATCCTGGCCATCGTCGTGCTCGGCGGCATGGGCAGCCAGCTCGGCATCGTCGTCGCCGCCTGCCTGATCATCGGCCTGCCCGAGGCGTTCCGCGGCCTCGACCTGTACCGCATGCTGGTGTTCGGCCTGTGCATGGTCGGCATCATGGTGTGGCGGCCGCGCGGCCTGCTGGCCCATCGCGACCCGACCATCCTGCTGAACCGCAAGAAGGGAGCCTCGTCATGACCCTTCTGACCATCGAGCGCATCTCGATGCGCTTCGGCGGCCTGGTCGCCATCGACAACGTGTCCTTCGACATCCGCGCCGGCGACATCACCGCGGTGATCGGGCCGAACGGCGCCGGCAAGACCACGCTGTTTAACTGCATCACCGGCTTCTACAAGCCGACCGCCGGGCGGATGACCCTGCGCGCCGAGGACGGCCGCGAGTTCCTGCTCGAGCAGATCCCCGGCTACCGCATCGCCAAGGAGGCGCGGGTCGCCCGCACCTTCCAGAACATCCGGCTGTTCGCCGGCATGAGCGTGCTGGAGAACCTGATGGTGGCCCAGCACAACCGGCTGATGAAGGCCTCGGCCTTCTCCTTCGCCGGGCTGTTCGGCCTGCCGGGCTTCCGGCGGGCGGAGCGCGAGGCGGTGGACAAGGCGAAGTTCTGGCTCGACAAGCTCGGCCTGACCGCCCAGGCCGACGATTCCGCCGGCAGCCTGCCCTATGGCGGCCAGCGCCGGCTGGAGATAGCGCGGGCGATGTGCATCGACCCGGTGATCCTGTGCCTGGACGAACCGGCCGCCGGCCTCAACCCGCGGGAATCGCAGGAGCTGAACGGCCTCCTGCGCGCCATCCGCGACGAGCACAACACCAGCGTGCTGCTGATCGAGCACGACATGAGCGTCGTCATGCAGATTTCCGACCACATCGTGGTGCTCGACCACGGCAAGAAGATCGCCGACGGCACGCCGGACCAGATCCGCAGCGACGAGACGGTGATCCGCGCCTATCTCGGCGAGCCGGAGGAGGAAGACCTGCCGCCGGAGATCGCCGCCGATGTGGCTGCCGTGACCGGGGCCGCCGCCACCGGGGAGGTGCGGCGATGATGCTGTCGCTGCAGGGCGTGCACACCTTCTACGGCGCCATCGAGGCGCTGCGCGGCGTCGACGTCGAGGTCAAGGAAGGCGAGATCGTCACCCTGATCGGGGCCAACGGCGCCGGCAAGTCGACCCTCCTGATGACGATCTGCGGCAATCCGCAGGCGCGACAGGGGGCGGTGCTGTTCGACGGGCGGGAGATCACCCGGCTGCCGACCTTCGAGATCGTGCGCCGCGGCGTCGCCATCTCGCCGGAAGGGCGGCGGATCTTCCCGCGCATGACGGTGATGGAGAACCTCAGGATGGGCGGCCTCACCGCCGATCCCGCCACCTTCGACCGCGACCTGGAGCAGATCTTCACCCTGTTCCCGCGGCTGAAGGAGCGGCAGGCCCAGCGCGGCGGCACGCTGTCGGGCGGCGAGCAGCAGATGCTGGCGATCGGCCGGGCGCTGATGAGCCAGCCGCGGCTGCTGCTGCTGGACGAGCCGTCGCTCGGCCTGGCGCCGATGGTGGTGAAGCAGATCTTCGAAGCGATCCGCGCCATCAACCGGGAGAAGGGCATGACCGTCTTCCTGGTCGAGCAGAACGCCTTCCACGCGCTGCGGCTGGCGCATCGCGGCTACGTCATGGTCAACGGCCGGGTGACGATGAGCGGCACCGGCCGGGACCTGCTGGCCAACCCGGAAGTCCGGGCCGCCTATCTCGAAGGCGGGCATTGAGGAGATCGCCATGGAACAGATCCTCGGCAGCTCCATCGGCGACTTCATCTTCGTCAGCCTGATCCTCGGCGGCGGGGCCGGGTTCCTGACCGGCCAGGGCCAGGCCCAGGGCTGGGCAAAGGGGCGCAAGGTCATCCCCTTCGTGATCCTGATCGCCTGCGCCACCCGGTTCCTGCACTACGCCCTGTTCGGCGGAACGCTCTTGTCGCCGACCGGCTTCATCATCGATCTTGTGTGGATCGGGGTGTGCGCGACGGTCGCCTTCCGGATGACCCGGGCGGCGAAGATGGTCCGGCAGTATCCGTGGCTCTACGAGCGTGCCGGGCTGTTCGGCTGGCGCGACCGGCCGTCGGCCACACGGTAAGACGCCGGTCCCTCGGGGCCGGTGGAAAGCAAGGTCCGGCGGGAGCGTCCCGCCGGGCGAAGAACTGGGAGAGCGATCTGATGACGAGATTGAACCGAGTCCTCCTGGTCGGCGCGGCCCTGGCCGCTCTGGCGACGACTCCGGCCCTGGCCGATGTGAAGATCGGCCTCGGCGCGCCGCTGACCGGGCCGAACGCGTCCTTCGGCGAACAGATGAAGCGCGGCACCGATGCGGCGGTGAAGGCGCTGAACGACGCCGGCGGCGTCAACGGCCAGAAGATCACCGTGGTCTATGGCGACGATGCCTCCGACCCGCGCCAGGGCGTGGCCGCGGCGAACGAGCTGGTGGGCGAGGGCGTCGTGGCCGTGATCGGCCACTTCAACTCGTCGGTCTCGATCCCGGCCTCGGCGATCTATGCCGAGGAAGGCGTGGTCCAGATCACCCCGGCCTCGACCAACCCGCAGCTGACCGAACAGGGGCAGAAGACCACCTTCCGCACCTGCGGCCGCGACGACCAGCAGGGCGACGTCGCCGGCGCCTTCATCGCCGACAAGTACAAGGGCCGCAACGTCGCGATCCTCCAGGACCAGACCACCTACGGCAAGGGCCTGGCCGACGCCACCAAGGCGGCGATGAACAAGGCCGGCCTGACCGAGAAGCTGTACGAGGGCATCACCGTCGGCGAGCGCGACTTCTCGGCCGTGGTGTCGAAGATGAAGCAGGCGAACATCGATGTGATCTATTTCGGCGGCCTGCACAACGAGGCCGGCCTGATCCTGCGCCAGGCGCGCGAGCAGGGGATGAACGCCCAGTTCATCTCGGGTGACGGCATCGTCACCCAGGAGTTCTGGGGCATCACCGGTGACGCCGGCAAGGGCGTGCTGATGACCTTCGGCGCCGACCAGCGCACCTCCCCGGCGGCCAAGGACGTGGTCGCCAAGTTCAAGGCCGACAACTACGAGCCCGAGGGCTACACCCTGTACAGCTACGCCGCGGTCCAGGCCTGGGCCGAGGCCGCGACCAAGGCGAAGAGCTTCGAGGGGCCGAAGGTCGCCCAGGCCCTGCATGACGGCACCGCGTACAAGACCGTGCTGGGCGAGCTGGCCTTCGACGCCAAGGGCGACCGCGTCAAGACCGACTACGTGTTCTACATCTGGAACAGCGGCAAATACGCCGAAGCCACCCCGGGCGAACTGGCCAAGATCGGCGCGAAGTAAGACTTAAGTCGAGTTTTCCGCCCTTCTGCGGCCCGGCGGAGCGATCCGCCGGGCCGTTTCTATGTCATATGATTGATCGGCGCGCCGTTCCGTGCTGTAACGGATTTGAGATATCGCAGTGCAGCAAAGAGGCCAGCCGATGCAGCCGCCCGCCTCTCCGATCGCCATCGAGCCCCGTGGGCTCGACCGGGAGTCACTGAAGCGCGACATTCTGGAGTGGCTGGTCTACGCCGTGGGCCGCGAGATCCACCGCGCCACCCGCCACGACTGGTTCGCCGCCACCGCCCTGGCCGTACGCGACCGCCTGGTCGACCGTTGGATGGAATCGCAGCACCAGGAAGAGGCGACCGACGGCAAGCGGGTCTACTACCTCAGCCTGGAATTCCTGATCGGCCGGCTGATGGCCAATGCGCTGACCAATCTCGGCCTGTACGAGACCTGCCGCGACGCGCTGTCGGATTTCGGCGTCGACCTCGGCGCGGTGCTGGAGGTCGAGCCTGACGCAGCCCTGGGCAATGGCGGTCTCGGCCGCCTCGCCGCCTGCTTCCTCGACAGCATGGCAACGCTGGGCATCGCCGGTACCGGCTACGGCATCCGCTACGAATACGGGCTGTTCGAGCAGCAGTTCGACCGCGGCTGGCAGGTCGAATACCCCGAGGACTGGCTGAAATTCGGCAACCCCTGGGAGTTCGAGCGGCCGGAGATCGCCTACCCCATCGATTTCTACGGCAAGGTCGAACCCGGCGAGCCGGGGCCCGACGGCAAGCCGACGGCGCGCTGGCAGGGCAGCCAGCGGGTGCTGGCCGTGGCCTACGACACGCCGGTGGTCGGCTGGGGCGGCGCCACGGTCAACACGCTGCGGCTGTGGTCGGCCAAGCCGGTGCGCGAGTTCGACCTCGTCAAGTTCAACTCCGGCGACTACATGAAGTCGGTCGAGGACAAGATCCTGTCCGAGATCCTGTCGCGCGTGCTGTACCCCAACGACAACACCCCGGCGGGGCAGGAGCTGCGGCTCAAGCAGGAATACTTCTTCACCTCGGCCTCGCTGCAGGACGTGCTGCGCCGCCATCGCATGCACCATGACGGCTATGACGACCTGCCCGAAAAGGCGGCGATGCAGCTGAACGACACCCATCCGGCGATCGCGGTGCCGGAGCTGATGCGCCTGCTGATCGACCGGCACCGGCTGGACTGGGACCGGGCGTGGAAGATCACCACCGGCTGCATCAGCTACACCAACCACACGCTGATGCCCGAGGCGCTGGAGACCTGGCCGGTCGCGCTGCTGGAACGCGTGCTGCCGCGGCACCTGCAGATCATCTACGAGATCAATGACCGCTTCCTGAAATCCTCGCGCGTGATCGCCAAGGACCCGAGCCGGCTGGGCAGCCTGTCGCTGATCCAGGAGGGCTGGGACCGGCGGGTGCGGATGGGGCCGCTGGCCTTCCTCGGCAGCCATCGGGTCAACGGCGTCTCGGCGCTGCACACCCAGCTGATGCGCGAGACGGTGTTCCGCGACCTCAACGAGGAATTCCCCGGCCGCATCACCAACAAGACCAACGGCATCACCCCGCGGCGCTGGCTGGTGCAGGCCAACCCGAACCTGGCCCAGCTGATCCACAACATGATCGGCACCGGCTGGGAGGACGACCTCGAGCGGCTGTCGGCGCTGCGCGGCAAGACCGAGGACACCGCCTTCCGCGAGGCGTTCTGGGCGGTGAAGCGCCGCAACAAGGCGCTGCTGGCCCACCACATCGCCGAGATCGCCGATGTCCGGGTGTCGGGCGACGCGCTGTTCGACGTCCAGGTCAAGCGCATCCACGAGTACAAGCGCCAGCTGCTGAACATCCTGCACGCGGTGGCGCTGTGGCAGGAGATGGGCGACGACCCCGACGCCACCTGGACGCCGCGGGTCAAGATCTTCGCCGGCAAGGCCGCCCCGGGCTACGCCATGGCCAAGCTGATCATCAAGCTGGCCAACGACGTCAGCCGGGTGGTCAACAACGACCGTACCATCCGCGACCAGCTGAAGATGGTGTTCCTGCCGAACTACAACGTCACCCTGGCCGAACGCATCATCCCCGCCGCCGACCTGTCGGAGCAGATCTCGACCGCCGGGATGGAGGCGTCGGGCACCGGCAACATGAAGTTTGCGCTGAACGGCGCGGTCACCATCGGCACGCTGGACGGAGCCAATGTCGAGATCGCCGAACGCGTCGGTGCCGACAACATCCTGATCTTCGGCATGACCGCGGCCGAGGTGGCGGCGAAGCGGACCCAAGGCTACGACCCCTCGGCGGTGATCGCGGCCGATCCCCGCCTGGCCCGCGCCGTGGCGGCGATCGAGGACGGCACCTTCTCCCCGGACGATCCCGGCCGGTTCCGGCCGATCACCGACGCGCTGCGGCACAGCGACTGGTTCCTGGTGGCGGCCGACTTCGCCGCCTATTGGGAGGCCCAGGCCCGCGCCGCCACCATCTACCGCGACCGCGCCGGCTGGACCCGCATGGCCATCCTCAACACCGCCCAGGTCGGCTGGTTCTCCTCCGACCGCACCGTGCGCGACTATGCCGAGGAGATCTGGGGCGTCTGGCCGCCACTGGCCCGCGCCGCGGAGTAGGCGACGCGTTACTGATGGGACTTTTTCAGAATTCCCAACCTCGTCATTGCGAGCGTAGCGAAGCAATCCATCGGGCAGCTTGTGCAGGCCGATGGATTGCTTCGTCGGCTTCGCCTCCTCGCAATGACGGCTGGGGATATCGCCCTTGCGTGGTGGGCGTCGGGCGCTGAGACTGCGGCCGTCCCCGAATCCGGCCATGGATCCGTCCGCATGCGCGCTGCCCGACCCCTGCTCCGCCTCGCCGTCGCCGCCCTCCTGCTGGCCGGTTTCCTGCCGGCGACCGCCCGGGCGCAGGCCGGGGCGCCGGCGCAGGGCCCGGGCCTGGCCGCGCATGGCGATCCGAAATACCCGGCGGATTTCACCCATTTCGCCTATGCCAACCCCGATGCGCCCAAGGGTGGGGAGCTGCGCCAGGCGGTGGTCGGCAGCTTCGACACGCTGAACGCCTTCATCATCGGCGGCCAGACCGACCAGGTCCGGCTGATCGTGCCGCCCTACAACTTCGCCAGCCTGATGACGCGCGGCTGGGACGAGCCCTTCACCCTCTACCCCTATGTCGCGGACCGGGTGGAGGTGTCGGACGACCGGCTCACGGTCACCTTCCACCTCAACCCCAAGGCGGTGTTCCATGACGGCACGCCGCTGACCGCCGACGACGTGATCTTCAGCTGGCAGACCCAGGGCACCAAGGGCCGGCCCAACACCCGCAGCCTCTACGAGGAGATGGCGGGGATCGACCGGGTCGACGACCGCACCGTGCGCTTCCGCTTCAAGCCGGGCATCGCGCGCGAGGACCCGCTGGTTGTCGCCCTTCAGCCGATCCTCAGCAAGGCCTGGTACACGGCCCATGCGTTCGACCAGCCCAGCCTCGACCCGCCGCTCGGCGCCGGGCCCTACACCATCGGCACGGTCGATGCCGGGCGCAGCATCACCCTGAACCGGGTGAAGGACTGGTGGGGCGAAAACCTGCCGGCGATGAAGGGCCTCTACAATTTCGACCGCATGCGCTTCGACTTCTACCTCGACGCCGACACCGCGCTGGAGGCGTTCAAGGCCGGGGCCTACAACTGGCGGCGCGAGGCCAATGCCGAGAAGTGGACCGACGGCAACTACGACTTCCCGGCGGTCCAGGACGGGCGGGTGACGCTGCTGACCCTGCCGCAATACCGGTCGGTCGGCATGATGGGCTTCGCCATGAACACCCGCCGGCCGATCTTCGCGGATCCGCGGGTGCGGCGGGCGCTGGTCCTGGCCTTCGACTTCGACTGGGTGAACAAGACCCTGCTGGGCGGCCAGTACAAGCGCGACGACAGCTTCTTCGCCAATTCGGCGCTGGCGGCCACCGACACGCCGAAGGGGGCGGAGGCGAAGCTGCTGGAGCCGTTCCGCGCCCAGCTGCCGCCGCAGCTGTTCAGCGAGGCCTACACCCTGCCGGTCAGCGACGGCAGCGGTCGCAACCGCGAGAATCTGCGCGCCGCCCAGGCGCTGCTGGCCGAGGCCGGCTGGACCATCAAGGACAATGCGCTGGTCGATGCCGGCGGCGCGCCGTTCCGCTTCGAGATCCTGCTGCAGAACAAGAGCTACCAGCGCGTCGCCCTGGCCTATGCCGACCAGCTGCGCCGCCTCGGCATCCCGGCGTCGATCCGCCTGGTCGAGAGCGCGCAATACGCCAACCGCGTCGGCACCTATGATTTCGACATGATCCTCAACACCTGGATCACCACCCTGTCCCCCGGGGTGGAGCAGTCGGGCTACTGGGGCAGCGGCTCGGCCGACGTGCCGGGCACGCGCAACTATCCCGGGGTGAAGAGCCCGGTGGTCGACGCCATGATCAAGGCGGTCACCAGCGCGGACAGCCAGGAGGACCTGCAGACCGCGGTGCACGCGCTCGACCGCGTGCTGCTGTGGGGCAATTACGTGGTGCCGCTCTACTATCTCGACCGCGACTACATCGCCTATTGGGGCGACCTTGGCCGCGTCACCACCGTAAACCCGACCTACGGCACCGTGCTCGAATCCTGGTGGTCGAACGCGAAGTAGGGGCTCGCGGCCGCGGCGGACCCCGTGCAATTAATGGCAATTGCTGGGAACCCAGTCCGCAACTATGGGTTTCCCAAGCTCCTGCAGCCGGTGCTCGCCGATGCGGGATCGTCCGAAAAAGCCCAAGGAGCATTCCGTGAAGCGTATTTTCCTCGCCGCCGCCGTGGCCTCGCTGCTGGCATCGCCCGCTTTTGCCGCCTGCACCGATGACGCCCAGGCCCAGGCGCAGAAGGTCATGACCCTGAGCCAGGCCCTTCAGGGCAAGACGACGGCCTCGAAGGACGAGCAGTGCTCGTCGATGAAGGAAGTCATGGCCGAGACCAAGAAGCTGACCGACATCTACAAGGGCTGCCAGGCCGACCTGAAGCTGACGGACGACCAGCTGAAGCAGCTCGACCAGCAGGTCTCGACCGGCGACCAGGCCTACACCGCCCAGTGCGGCGGCTGATCTCCGCGACTCCCTGAATGAAAAGCCCCGGCCGTGCGGCCGGGGCTTTTTCATGTCAGATCTCGCGCGCCAGCGCCGCCTCCAGGACGGCGGTCCGCAGCGCGCTGGACAGGTTGCCGTCCGGGTCGCGCGCCGCGTCGATCGCCTCGACCAGCCGGTTGACCGGCAGGCCCCGCCGGGCGGCCAGGCGGCCGAGGGCGTCCCAGAACCCGGGCTCCAGCGACACGCTGGTGGCGTGGCCGGCGATGTTGACCGACCGCTTGCGGACGCCGCTCGCCACCGGCCCGCCCCGTCAGAGCCCGTTTGGAAATGCGCTGATGTGAGTCGGCTGGCGGTGGTTTCGAGAACCGGCGCGCAGCGGACGTTTGGGTCCGTGAGCACCGGAAGCCTCGAGCCCGCCGTCAGACGGCCACAGCAGTAGCATTTCCATACGGGCTCTCAGGCGTTGGGGCCGACCATGGTCTCCGGCCGCACCCACTCGTCGAACTGCTCGGCGGTCAGCAGGCCGAGCGAGATCGCCGCCTGCTTCAGCGTGGTGTTCTCGGCATGCGCCTTTTTCGCCACCTTGGCGGCGTTGTCGTAGCCGATATGCGGGTTCAGCGCGGTCACCAGCATCAGCGATTCATGCAGCAGCTGCTCGATCCGGTCGGTGCGGGCCTCGATGCCGACGACGCAGTTGTCGGTGAAGCTGCGGCAGGCGTCGGCCAGCAGGCGGATCGACTGCAGCAGGTTGTAGATGATCACCGGCTTGAACACGTTCAGCTCGAAATGGCCGGTGGCGCCGGCAAAGGTGACGGTGACGTTGTTGCCCATCACCTGGGCGCAGACCATGGTCATCGCCTCGGACTGGGTCGGGTTGACCTTGCCCGGCATGATCGACGAGCCGGGCTCGTTCTCCGGCAGGTGGATCTCGCCGATGCCGCAGCGCGGGCCGGAGCCGAGCAGGCGGATGTCGTTGGCGATCTTCATCAGCGACGTCGCCAGGGTGTTCATCACGCCCGAGGCCTCGACGCAGGCGTCATGCGCGGCCAGCGCCTCGAACTTGTTCGGCGCGGTCTTGAACGGGAAGCCGGTGATGCTGGCGGCATGGGCGGCGAAGGCCTCGGCGAAGCCCTCCTTGGCGTTCAGCCCGGTGCCGACGGCGGTGCCGCCCTGGGCGAGGTCCAGCAGATGCGGCAGGCAGCCCTTCACCCGGGAAATGCCCAGCTCGATCTGGCGGGCATAGCCGGAGAACTCCTGGCCCAGGGTCAGCGGCGTGGCATCCTGCAGATGGGTGCGGCCGATCTTGACCAGGTCCTTGAACTCCGACGCCTTGGCGGCCAGGGCGCCGTGCAGGTGCTCCAGGCTCGGCAGCAGCTCATGGCCGATCTGCTCGACCGCGGCGATGTGCATCACCGTCGGGAAGCTGTCGTTCGAGGACTGGCCGCGGTTGACGTGGTCGTTCGGGTGCACCGGCTTCTTCGACCCGATCTCGCCGCCCAGGATCTCGATGGCGCGGTTCGAGATCACCTCGTTGGCGTTCATGTTGGTCTGGGTGCCCGACCCGGTCTGCCACACCACCAGCGGGAAATGGTCGGCCAGGGTGCCGTCGATCACCTCTTCCGCCGCGGCGACGATGGCGTTGCCGATCGCCGGGTCCAACTCGCCCAGCGCCATGTTGGCCTGGGCCGAGGCCTTCTTCTGGATGCCCAGGGCCCGCACCAGCGGGGCCGGCATGCGCTCGCCGCCGATCTTGAAGTTCTGCAGGCTGCGCTGGGTCTGCGCGCCCCAGTAGCGGTCGGTCGGGACGTCGACGGCGCCCAGGCTGTCGGTCTCTTTGCGGAAGGCGGTTTCGGCGGCCATCGGACGGCTCCGGTTTCCATCAGGGTGTCGGTTCGGCGGGTTTGCTAGCACGAAAGCGCATGGGACGGTAGCGCCCGGCGGCTGGTCGCCGTCGGCCAGCGGCGCTAGGCTCCGATGCGGGATCCGATGCAGCGGAGCGAGGCCCATGTCCGACCACCACGATCATGATCACGACCACGACCACGAGGGCAGCGAGCTGTCCGACACCGCGCTGCGGGTCCGGGCGCTGGAATCGGTGCTGGTCGAGAAGGGCTATGTCGACCCGGCGGCGCTCGACGTCCTGGTCGAGACCTACGAGACCCGGATCGGGCCGCGCAACGGCGCCCGCGTGGTGGCCAAGGCCTGGGCCGACCCGGCCTATCGCGACCGGCTGCGGGCCGACGCCACCGCCGCGGTCGCCGAGTTCGGCTTCAGCGGCCGCGGCGGCGAACACATGATCGCGGTCGAGAACACGCCCGACACCCACAACCTGATCGTCTGCACTTTGTGCTCCTGCTACCCCTGGCCGGTGCTGGGCCTGCCGCCGGTCTGGTACAAATCGGCGCCCTACCGCTCGCGCGCCGTGATCGACCCGCGCGGCGTGCTGGCCGATTTCGGCGTGACCCTGCCGGCCGAGACCCGGATCCGGGTGTGGGATTCGACCGCCGAGACCCGCTACCTCGTGATCCCGATGCGCCCCGCCGGCACCGAAGGCTGGGACGAGGCGGCGCTGGCCGATTTGGTCAGCCGCGACAGCATGATCGGCGCCGGGATCGCGCGTGAACCGGGGATGCAGCCATGAATGGCGGCCAGGATCTCGGCGGCATGATGGGCTTCGGCCCGGTGGTGCCGGAGCCGGAGCATGTCCGCTTCCACGCCGATTGGGAAAAGCGCGTCCTGGCCATGAACCTCGCCGTCGGCGCGCTGCGGCGCTGGTCGATCGACGCCAGCCGGCATGCGCGGGAGACCCTGCACCCGGTCGACTACCTATCCTCCAGCTACTACCAGATCTGGCTGAAGGGGCTGGAGAAGCTGCTGCTGGCCGATGGCTTGGTGACGGCGGCGGAGCTGGCGGCCGGGCATGCCATCGACCCCGCATTGCCGGTGCCGCCGGCGCTGCAGGCGGACCAGGTGGCGGGCGTGCTGGCGCGCGGCACCAACTATCAGCGGCCGCAGGCGGCGCCGGCCCGCTTCGCCCTGGGCCAGGCCGTCCGCACCCGCAACCTTCACCCCACCGGCCACACCAGGCTGCCGCGCTATGCCCGCGGCAAGGCCGGGGTGGTCGACCGCGTGCATGGCGTGTTCGTGCTGCCCGACGCCCGGGCCCATGGCACGGACGAGGATCCGCAATGGCTCTACACCGTGCGCTTCACTGGGCCGGAGCTGTGGGGCGAGGGCGCCGACCCGACGCTGGAGGTCTCGATCGACGCCTGGGAGGGCTATCTTGACCCGGCATGACTCGGTGACCGCCGCGCTGGCCGGCACGGCGCCGCTGCCGCGCGACCGCGACGGCCCGGTCTTCGC
This sequence comes from Inquilinus sp. 2KB_23, assembly GCF_052115705.1. Taxonomy (NCBI): domain Bacteria; kingdom Pseudomonadati; phylum Pseudomonadota; class Alphaproteobacteria; order Rhodospirillales; family Rhodospirillaceae; genus Inquilinus; species Inquilinus sp. 2KB_23. The sequence goes on from NZ_JBFRHF010000001.1 coordinate 499,159, forward strand.
CGAACCCTGGCAGGCCCAGGCCTTCGCCATGGCGGTGGCGCTGCGCGACCGCGGCGTCTTCACCTGGGACGAATGGGCGGCGGCGCTGGGGGCGGAAATCGCCCGCGCCCAGGCCGCCGGCGACCCCGATGACGGCAGCCGCTACTACGAGCACTGGCTGGCCGCGCTGGAGCATCTGGTGGTGGCGAAGGGCGCCGCCGACAGCGACACTCTGCGGCACCGCAAGGCGGCCTGGGACCGGGCGGCGCGGGCCACGCCGCATGGCGCGCCGATCCTGCTGGAGAACGATCCGTTGTCCTGATGTCGCCGCGTAGGTTGGGTTCGCTTTGCGAACCCAACATGTCGAGGCCGGGACCGGTGTTGGGTTCGCAATCGCGAACCCAACCTACGATTCTAGACCGAAGGGGAAGACCCATGACGATCACGCTGCACAACCCGGCCGGCGTCGCCGCGCCGTTCTCGCGCTACAGCCATGGCGCCTCGGCCCCGGCCGGCGCGCGCTGGCTGCACATCTCCGGCCAGGTCGGCGCCACCCCCGACGGCACCGTGCCGGAGGATCCGGAACGGCAGATGGAGCTGGCCTGGGACAACCTGCTGGCGGTGCTGGCCGATGCCGACATGGCGGTCACCGACCTGGTCAAGGTCGACGGCTTCATCATCCGGCCCGACCTGCTGCCGCTGTACCGCAGCGTGCGCGAACGCCGGCTGGCCGGGCACGCCACCGCCTCGACCCTGGTGATCGTCGCCGGCCTCGTCGTGCCCAGCCTGCTGGTGGAGATCCAGGCGGTGGCGGCCAAGTAGGAACGGCGAGGCCGTAGGTTGGGTTCGCATCGCGAACCCAACACCGCGCCGCCGGAGCCATTGTTGGGTTCGCGATGCGAACCCAACCTACGAAACGACCTTCAGATCTTCGCCGCCTTCAAAATCCGGTCGCGGTAGTCGGCGACGGTGCTGACCTTCAGCCCCTCGATCTTGCCGCCGTCGTCCCAGCGCCGCAGCCGCACCGCGGCGTCGACCTGGGGGTGGCGGGCGAATTCGGCGACCTCCGCGGCGCTCATCGGCCCGCCCTGCTTGCCGAGGGAATGGACCGAGGCGGCGGACAGCACGTCGAGGTAGCTGGGCTCGACGGCGCAGAGGTAGCGCTTGGCGGCGACATGCAGCCGGGCCGGCTCGCTGATCTCCGGCCCGAAGCGGGCGGCCAGCCAGTCGCCGCCGGCGCCGTCATGCTTGTGATAGCCATAGGCGTCGTCGGCCAGCTCGAGGAAATGGCCGATGTCGTGCAGCAGGGCGGCGACCACCAATTCGTCCGGCGCGCCCTCGTGCTCGGCCAGGGCCGCGGCCTGCAGCCCGTGCTCCTGCATGGTGACGCCCTCGCCATAGGTGTTGTGGCCATGGGCGGCGAACAGGCCTTCGATCTCGGCCAGCAGCGGATGCAGCGTGTCGCTCATCGGGACGCCTCCAGGCTGAACAGGGTGCTGGTCAGCCCGTCCGTGTCGGTGTAGCAGCCCTGCAGCCAGCGGCGCCCGGCGGAGAAGCCGCGGCGGCCGTGCAGCACGCGGCGGTTCTCGACGATGAACAGGTCGCCAGGCGCCAGGCGGAAGCCGACGGTCAGGGCGGGGTCGTGCAGCAGCCGGCCGAAGCGGCGATAGGCGTCGTAGAAGGCCTCGACCTCATCGGGGTCGAGGTCGAAGGGCGCGATCGAGCGATTGTTGTAGCGCACCGCCTTCACGTCGCCGTCGGCGTCCAGCTCGATCAGTGGCGCCTTGGCGCGCAGGTCGACCTTGCCGGCTTCGACATAGCGGAACGGCACCGCCCGGCGGGTCAGCAGGGCGAAGGCGTCCGGCGCCTCGCGCCGCAGCCGGTCGGCGGCGGCGAAGCCGTCGACCACCACCGATTCGCCGCCCTCGGGCGCCGCCTCCAGGCAATGCAGCAGCTGCATCTGCGGCACCGGATCGCGATAGGGGTTGTCGGTGTGGTTGCCCAGCGACAGGGCGGTGAAGGCCAGGTTCTGCGCCTTCTCCACCGCCACCACGTCGAACAGCCGGCCGTAATTGGTCTCGCGGACATGGCCGAAGATCTCGACCACCCTGCACACCATGCCCGGCTCGGTCGGCACGCCGCGCAGCAGGGCGAAGCCGTGGTCGTGGACCTGGCGCAGCCAGGCGGCGCGGGCGCCGTCATCGGCCAGCACCGCGGCGTAGTCGCCAGACGGCGGCGCCGCGGCCAGGCCCGCATCCCACAGCACCGGCTTGCGGCGGCGCTCGGCGCGCGAGGCCGGGTCCAGCGCATGGGCCCGCAGCCAGGCGGCGGTGAAGCGCGCCGGGTTGTCGAAGCCGGCGAGGTGGATCTCGACCGATCCGTCGGCCGCCAGCGCCGCGGCGCGGAGGACGATGCCCTCGGGCAGGTCGATGGCGTCGAACAGGCGCTGCCCGTCCGGCCGGTCGCGGCGGTCCGGCCGGTTGTCGGCCAGCCAGATCGCGGGATAGGGGCTCTCGCGCCCATCCGACCAGCGGATGGTCAGGCGGCTGGGCGTGTGGTGCAGCGTCGCGATCCCGATGTCGTCGGTGGTGATCGGGCGCGCACTGGCAATCGGGCGGGCGGCGACGGTGGGCATGGCGGCCTTGAGGCTGGAGTGGCTGAGACCGAAATTGCGACTCCTCAATGCATAAGTCCAATTCGGGATTCCCATGTTATCTATAGGTCATGCCAATGAATCTGATGCAGTTGCGCGCCTTCCATGCGGTGGCCACCCAGTCCAGCTTCACCCTGGCGGCGCGGACGCTGGGCCTGACCCAGCCGACCCTGTCGCAATCGGTGAAGGCGCTGGAGGAACGCTACGGCGTGCTGCTGTTCGAACGCAGTTCGCGCAAGGTCCAGCCGACCGAGATGGGGCGGCGGCTGTTCCGGCTGACCACCCGGCTGTTCGACACCGAGCAGGAGGCGGCGACGCTGCTGGAGGGGTCGGCCCAGCTGGCGCAGGGGCTGCTGCAACTGGGCGCCGACAGCCCCTACTACGTCATGCCGCTGATCGCGGAGTTCGACCGCCGCCACCCCCAGGTCGAGATCCGGCTGTCGATCGGCAATGCCGGCGCGGTGCTGGAGGACCTGTCCGAGGCGCGGCTGGACGTGGCGCTGCTGTCGAACCCGCCGGTCGATCCGCGCTTCCACATCGCGCCGCTGTATCGCGACCCGGTGCGGCTGATGCTGCCGGCTGGCGACGCCCTGGCCGCGCTGGATGCGGTGCCGGCCGCTGCGCTGGCGGGCCGACGGCTGGTGATGCGCGAGACCGGGTCGATGACCCGGCGCACGGTCGAACGCGGCCTGGCCGAGGCCGAGATCGTGCCCGCCGCGGTGTTCGAGGTCACCGGCCGCGAGGCGGTGCAGGAGGCGGTGGGCCACGGCCTCGGCATCGGCTTCATCTCCGAGGGCGAAATCCGGCCCGACCCCAGGATCGCGATCCGGCCGCTGGGCGACCGGGGGTGGCAGACCGACGAATACGTGCTGTGCCACCGCGACCGCCGCCGCTTCCCGGCGATCCGCGCCTTTATCGAGCTGGCGGTGGCCGCCGCTGCCGATGTTCAGGTCATAGGGTGATCGCGCCCTGATTGACCGACCGGACCAGGAAGTCGGCGCTGATCTCGAAGCGGCTCGGCTCCGTCGGCCCGCCCCAGATCCAGCCATCCTCCATGAAGTACCCAGCCAGGGCGGAATAGTCGGCATAGAGCGGATTGCCGGGGTTGGCGGGGTCCATATAGGGCAGGACCTTGTGGTCGATCATCAGGTCGATGGTGCCGCCCCAGGCCTGCGACGAGATCCGGTTGGTGCCGCGGATCAGCTTGGCGCAGATCATCCCGGCGGTGTCGAGCCGGCCGTAGAGGTCGGGGTTGTCGGCCTTGATCTTGTCGAGGATGTCCTTGAGCGAGGCGACGGCCGGCTTCAGCCCCTGCACCTGGAACGGCCCGACATTGGCATCCTCGACATTGCTCAGCAGCCGCTTGTTGGTCGGCGCCTGGCAGGTCTCGCTCAGGCTGGCGGCCGGCTGCCCGAACAGCGCCAGGTACAGCTTCTCCGGCACCGGGCTGCCGCCGACGAAGCCGCGGGCCGGCGGCGTGGCCGGCGCGGCGGGGGGCAGCAGCCGGTCGACATCGATGCCGGCGGCCGTGGCCATCTGCAGGATGTTGTCCTTGTAGCGGTCGAGCACCCCGACCTTGGCGTAGAAGGCCAGGTGGGCGAGGTTGTCCTTGGGGTCGTTGGCGGTCAGGGATCGGTCGATGATCTCGAAGGCGAAGCGCTGCTGCTCAAGACCGATGGCGCCTTCGACCCGCCGGCTCTCAATGCTCAGGCCCCGCACCAAAGAAAAGCTCTGGGTCACCAGGACCACGGCGATGGCGCAAAGGGCACCGACGCAAGCGGCCAAGGCTTCGGGACGGCGGAGCGTCCGAAGCAATGCCGCGCCAAGGTCCCGCATTCCTTGCCTCCGGCCAATTCCCGCAAATATGCAGGAATGATGCCGGAGAATATCTATTTATGCAACTTTGGCCCCGGGACCAGCCGGTTGACATGCCCCATCTTGCGGCCAGGGCGCGGCGCGCCTTTGCCGTAGAGGTGCAGGCGCGCGCCCGGCTCGGCCAGGAAGTCCGGCCAGCGCAGCACGTCGTCGCCGATCAGGTTCTGCATCACCGCATCGGAATGGCGCGCGGTCGACCCCAGCGGCAGGCCGCAGACGGCGCGGACCAGCTGCTCGAACTGGTCGCAGGCGCAGGCATCCTGGGTCCAGTGGCCGGAATTGTGCGGCCGCGGCGCCAGTTCGTTGACCAGCAGGCTGCCGTCGCGCGCCTCGAACAGCTCGACCGCCAGCAGCCCGACCATGTCGAGCGCGGTGACCAGGGTGCGGGCGATCCGCTCGGCCTCCTCGGCGCGCTCGGGCGACAGGTCCGGGGCCGGGGCGATCGTCTCGGACAGGATGTGGTCGCGGTGCCGGTTCTCGACCGCGGGGTAGCACACCACCGACCCGTCGACGCCGCGGGCCGCGATCACCGACAGCTCGCGGGCGAAGTCGACGAAGCCCTCCAGCACCGACGGGCGCCCGCCCAGCTGCTGCCAGGCCGCCGCGGCATCTTCGGGCCGGCGGATCACCGCCTGGCCCTTGCCGTCATAGCCCTCGCGCCGGGTCTTCAGCACCGCCGGGGTGCCGATCGCGGCGACGGCCGCCGCCAGCTCCTCGGCCGAGCCGACCGCGCGCCAGGGGGCGGTGCCGATGCCGTGGCGGTTGGCGAAATCCTTCTCCGCCACCCGGTCCTGGCACACCGCCAGCCCGTCCGGGCCCGGCCGCACCGGCACCCGCGCCGCCAGGTGCCGCACGGTCTCGTACGGGATGTTCTCGAATTCGTAGGTGACGACGTCGACCTGGGTGGCGAAGACGTCCAGCGCCGCATGGTCGGTGTAGGCGGCCAGGGTCGACCGGTTGGTGACCTGGGCGCAGGGGCTGTCCAGGTCCGGGCACAGCACATGGGTGCGGTAGCCCAGGCGGGCGGCGGCCAGCGCGGTCATGCGACCCAGCTGGCCGCCGCCGAGCATGCCGATGACGCTGCCGGGTGGGAGAGGGGGAGCGCTGGTCATTCGTCCTTCGGGTGTTCGGCCACGGCGGCGGTCTGGCGGCGGCGCCAATCGTCCAGCGCGTCGGCCACGGCCGGATCGCTCAGCGCCAGGATCGCGGCAGCCAGCAGCGCGGCGTTGATCGCCCCGGCGCGGCCGATCGCCAGGGTGCCGACCGGGATGCCGCCGGGCATCTGCACGATCGACAGCAGGCTGTCCATGCCCTTCAGCGCCTTGCTCTCGACCGGCACGCCCAGGACCGGCAGCGGCGTCAGCGCCGCCGTCATGCCCGGCAGGTGCGCGGCGCCGCCGGCCCCGGCGATCACCACCTTGACGCCGCGGTCGCGGGCACTGCCGGCAAAATCATACAGCCGCTGCGGCGTGCGGTGGGCGGAGACGATGTGCGCCTCATGGGCGATGCCCAGCAGCGCCAGGGTCTCGGCGGCGTGGCGCATGGTCTCCCAGTCGGACTGGCTGCCCATGATGATCGCCACGGGGGCGACGGGTTCGGCCATGGGTCGGATGATCCTCGGTCTGGCGGGCGAAGGGGTGCGGTCAGGCGATGATGGTGGTCAGGCGATGATATCGGGCAGGATCCGGCTCTCGATCATGGTGATCTGATCCTTGAGCAGCAGCTTGCGCTTCTTCAGGCGCTGGATCTGCAGCTGGTTCATGGGCCCGTCCGCGGTCAGCCGGTCGATGATCTCGTCAAGATCGCGGTGCTCGATCCGCAATGCGGCGAGCTTCTCCTGCATCGACTCGATGTCGATCATTCCCTCCGTCGACCTTTCATGCGGATCCCGGTACAGCGGCCGGGATCATAGCGCAGCCAGCCCCCGGACCGGAACGCGTTTGATGCGGGGGAGGCGCCCGGCCGCCGCATCAATGAGACCATCTGTAAATGCACCTGGTGCGGCCGTCTGACGGCGGCCTCTGCGCTTCCGGTGCTCGACGAGACCAAACGTCCGCTGCGCTCCGGTTCTCGATTCCACCGCCAGCCGACTCACACCAGCGCATTTCCAAACGGTCTCTGTACCGTGCCCGGCGCATCCCGGTACAAGGGGAAGACCGGAGTGTGGGGGAAGTGGGAACACGGCCATGGCGGGCGAAAAGCGCATCGGCATCCTGACCAGCGGCGGCGACTGCGCCGGGCTGAACGCGGTGATCCGCGCGGCGGTGTGCCGGGCCGACGGGCTGGGCTGGACCGTGATCGGGATCAAGGAGGGCACCTCCGGCCTGCTGTCGCGGCCGCTGCGCTACGAGGTGCTGACGCCGGACAAGATGACGACCGCGGTGATGCGCCAGGGCGGCACCATCCTCGGCACCACCAACAAGGGCGACCCTTTCGCCTTCCCGATGGCCGACGGCACGCTGAAGGACCGGTCGGTCGAGATCATCGGCGGCTATCACGAACTCGGCCTCGACGCGCTGATCGGGGTCGGCGGCGACGGCAGCCACCTGATCCTGCGCCGGCTGGCGCAGCAGGGCGGCTTCAACTATGTCGGCATCCCCAAGACCATCGACAACGATGTCGGCCTGACCGAGGTCTCGGTCGGCTTCGACACCGCGGTGGCGGTGGCGACCGAGGCGCTGGACCGGCTGCAGCCGACCGCGGCCAGCCACGCCCGGGTGATGGTGCTGGAGGTGATGGGCCGCGACGCCGGCCACATCGCACTGGCGGCCGGCATCGCCGGCGGCGCCGACGTCATCCTGATCCCGGAGATCCCGTTCTCGATCGACTCCGTCGCCGACAAGATCCGCGACGTGCGCAAGACCGGCCGCAACTTCGCGCTGGTGGTGGTGTCGGAAGCGGTGAAGACGATCGACGGCACCAAGGTGCACAAGGACTATCACGGCGGCGAGAAGCGCTTCGGCGGCATCGGCGACTATGTCGCCTTCAAGATCGCCGACACCACGGGGGCGGAAACGCGGGTGACGGTGCTGGGCCATGTCCAGCGCGGCTCGATGCCCAGCTGGCGCGACCGGCTGATCGCCTCGGCCTTCGGCGCCCATGCGGTCGACCTGATCGCCGAGGGCAAGTTCGACCGCCTGGTCGCCTGGTCCGACCGCCGGGTGATCGACGTGCCGCTGCAGGACGCGATCGCCGAATACCAGGACATCAAGCACGACGACGCGCTGCTCAAGACCGCGAGGGCGCTGGGGATCTGCCTGGGGGATTGAGGTGAGGGCTGATAAAGGCGTTCTGTAGGTTGGGTTCGCGTCGCGAACCCAACCTCCGACCGTCGATACGGCTGCTGGGGCGTTGGCGGGGATCCGATCGATCCCAGTCGGTCTTCGAACGCCCCTACGGTTATTGAAGCGGTTCAACCTCGTCATTGGCGATCCGTTGCCGGGCCGCCGTGATCATGTCCAGGATGCCCGCATCACACCTCATGGCCTTCCGGGCCGCAGAAACCTCGCTCTCGAGTTGAGCGGTGATCCTCTCGAGTTCGGCCAGATAGAGGGGGTGGCATCGTCGCGGAGCCGCTGCTGATCGAGGGCGACCTTCACGGCCTGATGCGCGAAGATGCGGGCAAAGAGTATTCCCCACGCTTCCTTGATCTGATCAGGCATAGGGGATCCTGCAAAGAATTGAGGCTGTCGATATGGCAGCGCACCGCCTGCCCGATGCGAATCGTGCAGGCGCCGCCGATTTCGTAAGCATAATGTTCATTGCGCTCATCTGTTTCATTTGTTCATGATATGTTCCATGAAAGAGCTGCCCGTCGATTTCGACCCCAGGCCGCTGTCTGGGGGATGGAGGCGAGGGCATGTATCGCGCCGTTCCCGTTCGTCCTCCGGGGAGATCATGGATGGAGGCAGTCATGGACGAACGACCGGTGATCAAGACGCGGCGCAAGGGCAGGAGCCAGACGCAGAGCATGCTGATTCCGAGCGAGGCGATGGTCGCCGACGCTCTCCGGGCGGCCCGGCCCGGCCTGGTGTCTGATCCGGCGGAGCTGAGACGCGCACTCGCCAGGGCATACGGGGCGGATGCCTGCTGCCCGGTGACCGTGCAGCGGCACCTGGTGCGTATCAGCCAGGACGGCGGCGCTCCCTTCTGGCGCGTGGTGGATCCCGACCGGCCCTTCGCCCGACGCATGGCCGGCGGACCGGAGCGGATTCGCGAAAGACTGGCCGCCGAACGCTGACCCGGCCGAATTACGGGTGAGAGTGCGCAATTTTGGCGTGGCTCTGGCGAGCTGAGTGCTCAGCGGGCTGGTCTAGTATCCGCCGGTCGGCCCTGATGGGGCCCGCGCGGGCTCCGCCGGATCCGTAAACATAATGTTCATTGCGCTCATCTGCTTCATTCGTTCATGATATGTTCCATGAAAGAGATGCCCGCCGATTTCGACCCCCAGGCCTATGGCCGCAACTGCGCGCTGCAACAGGCCGAGATGCTCACGCGGCTGGCCGAGATGGGCATGCAACTGGCCGAGTCGGCCGGTGCCCGCATCCTCGGCGGCCAAGCGCCGGAGGCCCAGCCTGCCGCCGCGGCCGCGCCGGCCGAGGCCCCGGCGGGCCTGGCGGCCCCGGCCGGAGATCCCGGTCTCGCCTTCGTCCGCTATGCCCATCTGGTGCGCCAGACCGTGGCCCAGCGCGCCCGCGCCGTGCAGGACATGTGCGCCCGCGACGGCGGCCACGAGGCCCGCCGCACCCGCCACCGCGAACAGGTCGAGACCGCGATCGACAGCCTGGTGTGGGGCGATGTCGAGGACCGCGACCGCGCCGCCGCCCTCGACATGCAGGTCAACCAGGCGTTTGCCGACCTGTATGGCGACCGCGAGGACCCGGTCGAGGACCGCCCGGTCGGCTCGGTCGTGACCGGGCTGGTCTGCGGCCTCGGCCTCGCCAGGAAATGGAGCCGCCGGGCGCGGCATCGTGTGAGCCGGCCGCGTCCGGGCCGGCCGGGCGGCAGCGCGGAGGAGATCGCGGCCGAGCGCGCCCGCCGCCAGGCCGCCGTCACCGCCAGGGTCGAACTGGCCATCGACGAACTCGCCGAGCCCGCCCTGGCCGCCGACATCCGGGCCGGGCTGGCGGTGCGGCTGCAGGAGCCCGATGTCGAGAGGCTGATCGACACCGAGAGCACCGCCACCGCCGTGGTCCGCCTCTGCCGCTCCCTCGGTTTCGACATCGAGGGCAACCTCGACATCCCGCTCGACCCCGCCGTGCCGCCCGACAGCAGCTGAGGGGCGAGTCGGCCGTCTGGGGCGGAGTTGCGGCCTGCGGGACCTTTTCAGAATATGCCGAGCCCGCTCCTTTCCTGTCCCCCCTCCCCTTGCGGGAGGGGGGTAGGGGGAGGGGTCTGCGCGCGTCCGCGCGCGAATGCGCAAAGGACAGGCTTCGGCGTCGGAGCCGGATTGCCGGAGTCCGGGCCGGTTCTGGGCATTGAAAACCCCCTCCCCCTACCCCCTCCCGCGAGGGGAGGGGGGACTCAATAAGGCTCGATCGCCTCCCTTTACCCCAGCACCCGCACTGCATCACCCACCCGGATCTCGCCGGGCGCCTCGACCGTGCACAGCACGCCGAGATGGGTGGCATTGCTCCTGGCGATCGCCATCAGCACCGCCGGGTCCTGCGGCAGGCTGCCCTGGGCCAGGGTGGTGAAGGCGCAGCGCACGCAGGGGTCGGCGATGCGGATCCGCGCGTCGCCGATCGCCACCGCGCGGCCGATCCAGCCGGTCTCGGCGAAGCCCTCCGCCCCCGGCAGGTCGAGCACCAGGTTCGGCCGGAACCGGCGCACATCGATCGCGCTGTCCGGCAGGATGGCCTGCAGCGCCGCCAGCGAGGCGGTGGTCAGCAGGTGGATCGGGTGGCGCTCATAGCGCGGCTTCAGCGGCCCGGCCGTCGCGGTCTCGGCCGCGTCGGGTCGGTGCGGCCGTAGCAGCACGGGAAAGCCGAAATGGTCGGCCAGGGCGTCCCCGGCGGCGTCGGGCGGCAGGCTGCGCCCGTCCGGGAAGTCGAGGCGGAGGCCATCCTCGCCGAGCCGGGCCCGGATCTGCGGCGCCGGCCGCCAGCGGCGCTTCGATTCGGGACAGGCGGTCTCGCCGCTGTCGCGGTCCGCCAGGCCCCAGGCCCGGTCGCCCGCCAGCCCGGTGGCATCGACGGCGCAGGCCGCGAGCGCCTCGCCGCCGAGCGAGCTGACCGGATAGCGCCACAGCGCCGTGACCCGCCCTTCCATCACATCCCCGCTTCTGTCCTCGCTGCATCATGGAGGAAGAAAAGGCAGGGGCAACCCGACGATCGATGAGGTGGTTGGGGTTCGCCTTGGCGCGTCCAACCCTGCCCAGGCTGCCTTCCACTGTCATGCCACGGCTTGACCGTGGCATCCAGGGGCGGCCAGAGCGGCTCTTGGTGGTCCCTGGATTGCCCGGTCAAGCCGGGCAATGACAGTGGAAATTGTGGCGCGCCAGACGGTTGCCACTCACCGACCCGGCTAACGGTCCAGCCGGTGCACGTCGTGGGTGACGACGCCGATTTCGGGCGACGGCCGGTCCAGGCGGCGCGGGTCGGCCAAAGTGCGGCGGATGTCGTCGAGGCCGCTCTGCCAATGCTCGCGCATCGCGTCCAGCCCGAACTCGTAGTCCTTGGAATGGCCCTCATAGGCCTTGGTCTGGTAGATCAGGTGGACGATGTTGTAGGCGTGCGGGCAGGCCAGGTCGGCGATGGCCTTGATCTCCGGGTCCTGCTTCGCCTCCTCCGGCAGCTTCTCCATCACCCGCTGCAGCGCCTGGCGCATCTTCTGCATCTGCATCATGTAGGTGGTGATGGCGCGGGTGCGGCTGGAATACTGGATGTCCTTCTGCCGGCTCGACACCTCCATCAGGTCGTCGGGCAGCCGGCCCTTGGCCGACCACAG